>NZ_JBEZWH010000007.1:0-227496 GCF_040703975.1 Spirillospora sp. NPDC029432 | reverse complement strand
CGCCGCTGACCGACCCCCCCCCCCCCGGGGGGGGCCGCCCCGCCCACGGGCGGCACGCCGCACCCGCGTCCGCGAGCGCCGCCGCGAACGCCCGGGTCCGCGCGTTCTCGCGGTCCCGGTGCCACACCAGCCCGAGCACGGACGGTGGCAGCCCGCCGACCTCGACGAACGCGACCCCGCGGCGCCCCTGCTCCGCGGCCGTGCCCCGGCACAGCAGCAGGGCCCCGCGCCCGGCCGCGACCATGGCCAGCCCTTCCTGAAGCGTCCCCACGACCGGCCCCCGCGGGATCGCCGCACCGTTCGGCGTCGCCAGCGGCGCCTGCGCGCGCCGCCAGTACTCCGGAGCGGGCCCGCCGACACCGATGAGAGGCAGCCCGGCCAGCTCCTCCGCGTCCAGGCCCGCCCGGCCGGCGAACGGATGGCCGCTCGCGACCGCGACCGTCTGCGGCTGCTCCGAGAAGGCCCGGCCGAGCACCAGATCGTCCTCCTCCATCGGCAGCAGGACCACCGCCGCGTCCACCTCGTCCCGCCGCACCGGGCCGAACGGATCGGTGAACGGGATCTCCACGATCTCCACGACGCTGTCGGGATGCCTGCTCTGGAACGCCGCGACGGCGGCCATGACCTGGTCGTTCGCCGTCCCCTGGAAGCCGATCCTGAGCACCCCGCCGACACCGCGCGCCGCGGCGCGCGCACCGTCGAGCGCGGCCCGCAGATCGTCGTAGGCGGGCCGGGCGTCCGCGAGCAGCCGCTCGCCGAGCGGGGTGAGCCGGACGCGGCGGCTCGTCCGCTCGACGAGCCGCGCGCCGACCCTGCTCTCCAGCGAACGGATCAGCTGGCTGACCCGGCTCTGCGACAGGTACAGCCGCTCCCCGGCCCGGCCGAAGTGCAGCTCGTCGGCCAGCGCCAGGAACGCCTCCAGCTCGCCGATCTCCAGCCCGCTCACGCCGCTCCCCCCGATCGATGAGCCCGGCTCATAGAAGCATGAGTGATCGCCCGTTGTTCCCCACCGGGCCTGCCCGCTTCGCTGGTCCCATGGCTCAACCGACGAAACCCCAGGTCACCGCGCGCGCATGGGCGGGCGTGGCGGCCCTGGCCGCCGCCACGTTCACGGTGGTCACCGCCGAGATGCTCCCCGTCGGCCTGCTCACCCCCATGGGCGCCGCGCTCGGCGTCTCCGAAGGCACCGCCGGCCTCACCCTCACGATCACCGGCCTGACCGCCGCGGTGTCCGCGCCGCTCCTCACCGCCCTCCTGCGGAGGTACGACCGGCGGCCCGTCCTGTGCGCGCTGATGGCCGTCCTGACGCTCGGAAACCTCGGGGCCGCATGGGCACCGAACCTCGCCGTCATGGTCGGCGCCCGCGTCCTCGTCGGCATCGGGATGGGAGGCGTGTGGGCCATCGCGGCAAGCCTCGCCGTACGGCTCGTACCGCCGCGATCGGCGGGCGCGGCCACCTCTCTCGTCTTCAGCGGCATCGCCGTCGCGTCCGTACTGGGAATCCCCGCCGGTGCGTACGTCGGCGCACTCTGGGGCTGGCGCGCGGCCTTCCTGGTCACGGCGGGGCTTGGCGTCCTCGTACTGCTGGCCCTGTCCGTGCTCCTGCCGCCACTGCCTCCCGAACGGACCGTTCCGCTGTCCGGCGTGTTCCGCCTCCTGGGGGACGCTCCCGTCCGTACCGGCCTGGTCCTGGTGGCGTTCCTCGTCACCGGCCACTTCGCCGCGTACACCTACATCAGGCCGGTGCTGGAGGACGCCGCCGGAGCCGGCCCGGCCACGATCGGCACCCTCCTGCTCATCTACGGCATCGCGGGCGTCGCCGGGAACTTCGCCGCGGGACTCGGCGCGGCGCGCTCGCCCCGCCGCACCCTCGTCCTCATCAGCGCGGTCCTGGCCGCCACCGTCCTGCTGATCCCCCTGATCGGCGGCTCCGTCCCCGTCGCGGCCGCCCTGATGGCCGTGTGGGGCCTCGCGTACGGCGGCGTCTCCGTGAGCACGCAGACCTGGATGCTGGCCGCGTCCCCCGGCGCCCGCGAAGGCGCTTCGTCCCTGTTCGTCGCCGCGTTCAACACCGCCATCGCCCTGGGCGCCCTGACCGGCGGCCTCCTGGCCGACGCGACCACGATCGAGTCCGCCATGTGGCTGGGCGGCGGATCGGCTCTGGGCGCCCTCCTGACCGCCGTCCTAGGCCCGGCGGAAGGCCGCCGGCCCGCGAGCGCGGACCGGCGGCCTAGTGAGATCAGGCGGTGACCAGCTTCGCGTAGACGATCAGGTTGTCCTTGTAGTGGCCGGACGCCGGATCGAACGCGCCGCCGCAGGTCACCAGTCGGAGGGCCGAGTGGTCGAGCTCCTCACCGAAGACCTTCTTGTGCGGGAACGCGTTCTTGTCGACGCGCTGCGACCGTTCCACGGCGAACGTGGCGGTGGAGCCGTCCTTGCGGGCCACCTGGATCTTGTCTCCGGGCTTCAGCTCCTTCAGCCGGGCGAACACCGCCGGCTTGCCCTTCGCGTCGACATGGCCGAGCACGACCGACGGGCCCGCCTCGCCCGGCGTGACGCCCTCCTCGTACCAGCCGGTCAGGTTGGGACGGCTCAGCGGCGGCTCCTCGATCCGCCCGTCGGGCCGCAGCCCGAGCGCCCCCACCGGCGCCGACACCCCGATCTTCGCAATGGTGATCTTCGTCGGCCTGGACTCGGACAGCGGCGCGGTGTTCGCGGCGGCCGTCGTGGCGGCGCTCGCCTTGGGCTCCGGCGTACCGGACGCCTTGGTCCCGCCGCCCCCGCAACCGCCGAGGACGAGCCCGGCGAGCAGTACCCCGGTCGCCGCGCCGAGGACGCGGCGACCGGGGGCCGATACTGGGAACCCGGCCATTCAGCCCCGCTCCCGGACCGTCCTGCGACGCAGCGCGACCGCGCCGATCCCGGCCAGCGCGAGCGCGCCCAGCCCGGCCGCCGCCATCGGCGACGCGTCCTGCGCGAGCGTGCTGCCGTCACCGGTGTCGATCCGCCCGGTCGGGATCTTCGGCTGCTTGGGGCCGAGGTTGTCGTCGCCCTTCTCGGGGCTCGTGCTGAACTTCACCGAGCCGAAGCCCTTGCAGACCACCGTCGCGGTCGTCGGGTCGGGCAGGCTGCTGCGGAACTTGCCCGTGGCGCTCCACTTGTTCGCGCCGACCTTCTTCACGGCCAGCGGGTTCTGGGTGTAGCCGTTGCTGGTGATGCTGACCGCGCTCGGGCACGTCACCGTGAACGTCGTCGTACCGCCCGGAACGACGCGCCGGCTGGACAGCTGCACCTTGTCGTACCCGAACTTGAACGTCGGCTTCGTCGGCGTGGGCGTCGGCTTGACCGGGGCGAGGGGCACCCAGCGCCCCTGCTCTTCACCGGGCTTCTTCTTGCACGTGTACGGCTTGCCGTTCGCGGCCTTGCCCTCCTTGCCGAGGTGCTCGTCCTTGCAGAACGCACCGGGCGTGACCGGGTCGGGGACGGGCTCGGCCAGTGCGGGGGCCGCCATCCCGAGGACCATTGCCCCCGCGGCGAATCCTGTCGCGGCCAGGCGGGTTGCGCGCATGTCCTGCTCCTCTGTACGGAGATCTCCGTGTTCCCTGCCGGCGGCGGCGCGTTCCTCCCATGGCGGGGGACATGGGGCGCGCTAGCCGATCGTGGACCGGTGGGAACGGATGAGAATGATGGGCTCGCAGCTTAACGACGAGCTATTGCGACACAAGCGAATTATGGGGAAATGATGTTGGATTGACCGGGTTCGGCCACTCTGGAGGGTTGTGTAAACCTTCTCGACCCTCGCTTACACGACGCTGTGACCAGAGTGGAAAATCAATTGGAAAACAGCCTTGAGCTGCGACGACGTGCCCCAAAAGCGGCCGATGTCCTTGATCGATTTCGTAGTAGTGTCGTACCCCTTCGCCATAGTTCGAGGCATGGAGTGGGAATCTTGGCTGCGGCGCTGGAGTGAAGAATGGATCCGCGCCACGGAGCCGGATCGGCTCGATCCGGAGGTCGTACGCCGGCGGTGGCTGGGCTTCGACCCGGCGGACGAGGCGGCCGTCGCCGCCGCCGAGGAACGGCTCGGATGCGGCCTGCCTCCCTCGTACCGGGACTTCCTGCTGACGACCGACGGGTGGCGCGATGCCGGGATGTTCGTCTGGCGAATGCGCGACACCGGAAACCTGGCGTGGCTGCGCGATGCCGAGCCGCACTGGGAGATCTGGGTGGACCTTGACGAGGACGATCCCCCGCCAGAGGACGGCGACTGGTTCACCCGCGGACTGGCGATCTCCCTGGAGGCCGATGCGGGAGTGCTGTTCCTGGATTCCGGCGATGTCGACGAGGACGGCGAATGGGCGGCCTACAGCCTGTTCTCGTGGCGCGCCCAGCCGCCCACCCGCTATCCGTCGTTCCGCGCGCTGATGGAGAGCCTGTACGCCCAGTTCCATTCGATGCGCCGCCCTGAGGGAGAGACGCGCGAGTCTTGGGAGGTCAAGGTCGAGCAGGCGCGGATCGATGCCCTGTCCGGCGACTTCGAGGGCGCCGAAGCGGCACTGGAAGCGGCCGAGAGGTTCGGTATCGAGCGCGCCACCGTCCTGCTCGACCAGCTCCTGTGCTTCCTCGGCAAGCCATCACCGAAACGGTGGCTGATGTACCCGAGCCCCGAATCCGAAAGTCTCCTGGACGACCCCATGTTCACCGAGGAACTGCTGCCGCTGCTCTTCGCCGAACACGCGCGGATGGGGCGACCGCCCGGCCATTCCAACATCCCGCACGAGAAATCCAGCTTGCAGATGGCGTTGAACTTCGACCAGCCGCGCCTGGAGCTCCTGGTCGCCGAGTACCAGTGGCGCTTGAGACGTCCCGGACATCGCCTCCGCTACGGCGAGCCCGAATTCGACGCGCGGATCCATGCGGCCCTCGACCGGCACGCCGGCGATCCGGACGCGCTCTGGGAGGCCGTACGGGACGCCCTGCCCCACTGGCGGCCGAGGTCGCCCGACCACATCGCCCCGGTCGTGCTGCTGGCCGACCCCGTTCTTGCCGAGCTCATCGACGAACGGCGCGGCCGGGAGCTCCTGTCGATCCCGCGAGGTGACCGGTGAACCGCTTCCCGAGCCGGGACGACGCCGCGATGGACCTGATCATCAGCGAGTGCGGCCACGACCACGCCTTCCCCGCCATGGAGACCTTGGAGGCCACCGGCACCGAGACCGACGCGTCCGGGCACACCGTCCAGGTCCGCCGGATCGCCTGCCGCAGGTGCGGGACGGTCCAGGTCCACCGCTGGCGTCCACCGGCCCCGGGCACGGGCGCTCAGTACATGATGGTGCTCGGCACCTGCGAGCCCCCCGAGCCGGGGGACGTTCCAGGGCTCGCCGAACGCGCCCTCCGGATGACCGACCAGGAGTACAACGCCTACCTGGCCCGCCGAGGCTTCCCCAACGGCGTCCCGGCCGGCCACGCACCCGACCGGCGCGCGACCGCGACGCCGGAGCGGCTTGACCTGCGCCTCCACATCCGTGCCGGCCTGTTCGGGCTGCTCAACCGCGGCCACTTCCTCGGCGAGATCCTGCCCGTCCCGGCGTACGCGGAGTCGGCCGACCTCATCGAGGCCGTTCCGGGCGCCGCCCTCTTCTGGACCCCGTTCCACGACGGCGAACTCCCCCTGACCGTGGTCGTCTCCCCGTCCGACCCGGGACCGGACCACTCCTACGACCGCTTCGCCGAGATCAGCTGCCGCTTCCACACCGGCTACGTCGCCCTCCGCGAACCGGCCGGCCGCACCCTGGACCTCCCACCCCTCCCGGCAGGCCACGCCGACTACCGCCTCCGCTTCCACACCACCGCCTCCACCGCCCTCCTCCAAATCTGGAACCACCCCCGCAGCAGACCCCTGATCCCCTCCTCCGCCTGATCATCAATGGAACAGGCGATCGAGGCCTGATCAATTCCGCGGCCGCGTTCGCAGTATCGAATTTTCGGCATTTGTAGCACTGTGGGCTCTTTGTCGGGTTAGGGTCGTTGATTTCCAACTCAACTGGTCGTTGCGACACTCAAATGCGTGATCGCCGGTCCGAGGGGGCTCTGTGCGCATCGAGAATCCCAGGAGAGCGGCCGAGTGGGCGCTCGCGCTTCTCTGTGGGTGGTCCCTAGTTGCTTGCGGAATTCCGGAGGCCGATCGATCGACCAGAGAGCCGCAGCCCGTGGGGTACGAGGTGGAACGTCTCCGAGCGGAGGTGGCCGCGGGTATGAGCCAGCCCGTCGCCGCGGCATCGAGAACGCACTGGGACTATTGCGGGGAAGAGGCGGAGGAGCCCCGAACGGTGGCTCCGCGGAGCGGTGATCGCTGGCGAGTGGCCCATACGCCCTACATGTTCAGGGCGAGCTTCCGGCTCTCGGCCGGCTCCTCGCGGGAGGCTTCACCGATATACGAGAGCATGCGGCGTCATCTTCGCCGGGCGGGCGGTTGGACGATCGAGGAGTTGCGTACCGGGAGCGGATTCCTGGCCGGTCTGCAAGCGCGCAAGAACGCGATGACGTTCACCGCGCGCGATGTTCCGGATCGGCCTGCCGGCGTGAAGATTTACATGGACGTGGAGAGCGGGTGCTACGAGCATCCCGACGCGTGATGCCTGCTCGGAAGGCTAGGGGCATGTGAATCGAGCACCCGATGAGGGTGCTGAACGAGTAGGGCGGGCGGGGTTCAGGGCTTGAGGGATTTGCGTTCCTCCTCTTCGTGGCCGTTCGGGTGGGGGCGGGTGGGGAGGTCGGCCATGAAGCGGCGGTTCAACGCGAGGCGGACGCGGCCGAGGGGGCTGCGGGACTCGGGGGCGTCGACGCCCTTGACGGAGGGGCGGGCCAGGGCGACGGCGGCGGGCGGGCGGTCGTCGGTGATGGGGGCGGCGGCCTCGGCGGAGAGGTGGCGTTCGACCTCGCTGAACTCGCCGTCGGCGGACTGGACGATGATGCCGGTCTCCAGGCCGTGCTCGATGAGCGCGGCGTCGCGGCGCTGGAGGCCGAGGCAGATGCGGTACGTGACGGCGTACGCCAGGACCGGGCCGAGGATGATCGCGGCGCGGAAGAACCAGGTCGTCCAGAAGAGGGGGATCTGGAAGGTGTGGGCGATGACGTCGTTGCCGCCGGCCGCCCACAGGACGCCGTAGAAGACGACGCCGCCCATGCCGATCCCGGTACGGGCCGGGACGTCGCGGGGCCGGTCGAGCAGGTGGTGGATCTCCTTGTCGCCGGTGACCCAGCGTTCCAGGAACGGGTACGCGGCCAGGCCCGTGAACAGGATCCCGGGGACGACCAGGGCGGGGACGACGACGCTCATCGCGATGGTGTGCCCGAACGCGTTGATCTCCCAGGCCGGCATGATCCGGAGGGCGCCCTCCAGCCAGCCCATGTACCAGTCGGGCTGCGAGCCGGCGCTGATGGCGCCCGGGTCGTACGGGCCGAACAGCCAGATGGGGTTGATCTGGAAGAACGTCGCCAGCAGCGCGGTGGCGGCGAAGACCCACAGGAAGAACGCGGTGGTCTTGCCGATGAAGACGGGGAAGAACTGGTATCCGTAGACCGTCCGGTTCGTACTGCCCTTGCCGGGGAACTGGGTGTGGGTCTGCATCCAGGTGAGGACGACGGCGTGGAGCGGGATGAGGGCGAGCAGGAGGCCGGGGATGAGCAGGACGTGGATGATGTACAGCCGCGGGATGATCAGATCGCCCGGGAACTCGCCGCCGAACAGGAACATCTGCGCGTAGGTGCCCACGACCGGGATGCCGAGCAGGACGCCTTCGAGGATCCGCAGGCCGGTGCCGGAGAGCAGGTCGTCGGGGAGCGAGTAGCCGAAGAGGCCGTTCACCATCACGAGCATGAACAGCACGATGCCGATCAGCCAGTTGAGTTCGCGCGGCTTGCGGAACGCCCCGGTGAAGAAGTTGCGGAGCAGGTGGACGACGATGGCCGCCATGAAGACGATCGTCGCCCAGTGGTGGATCTGCCGCATGAGCAGCCCGCCGCGCACGTCGAAGCTGATGTGCAGGGTGGACGCGTACGCCTCGCTCATCCGGACGCCGCGAAGGTGCTGGTAGGAGCCTTCGTACACGACCTCGGTCATGCTCGGCTTGAAGAAGAGGGTGAGGAAGACCCCGGTGAGGAGGATGATCACGAAGGAGTACATCGCGATCTCACCGAGGAGGAAGCTCCAGTGGTCGGGGAAGGCCTTCCGGATGGACTTGCGGGCCCAGGCGGCCCCGCCGAACCGTTCGTCGATCGCCTTGCCGGTGCCGGCCAGTGCCTTCGGCGGCCGCCGGTGCTGCTGTCTCGCCACGCGGACCTCCCGCACGGGCGGCCCGTCGCGGTCCACCCATCGCTTCGGTGGTTCGTCCTCCAATGTCGCACTCACCGGGTAGACGGGCCAGGGGGTCCGGTTGTGACATCTCGACATCGAAGCAGTCCGAATCTGGACGAATCTCCAACTGGACTTTGCGTCCAGCGCCGTCAGGGGACATGATTTTCACCACATAAGT
Source organism: Spirillospora sp. NPDC029432 (assembly GCF_040703975.1). NCBI lineage: Bacteria > Bacillati > Actinomycetota > Actinomycetes > Streptosporangiales > Thermomonosporaceae > Spirillospora > Spirillospora sp. NPDC029432. The sequence continues at coordinate 218,962 of NZ_JBEZWH010000007.1, read as the reverse complement.
CGCATAAGTGAGCAATTACCCCGCGTGTCCGGCCTGCGACAACGCGGGATCGGACGGGGCAGGGAGGTACACGTGGCCGAGGACGGAGCCGGGCCCTTCGGGCGGCCGTGGAGCGACCTGCCCCGGGAGCTGGCCGATCACATGCGGCCGCACCTGGACGAGGTCGCCGACGACATGATCCAGGAGATCCGGACCCGGGTCCGCGAGTACGACCGGCCGGGCGACGGCGCGTACTCCGGCACCATGCGGCAGGCCGTCGAGCGCGTCCTGCACTACTTCGTCGACCGGGTCGGCGACGCCGGGCACGACTCCGGGCCGGTGGCCGACTTCTTCCGCGCGATCGGGCGCGGCGAGGCGGGCGAGGGGCGCAGCCTCGACGCCGTCCACACCGCGATGCGCGTCGGCGGCATGGTCGCCTGGCGGCGGATCACCGAGGGCGCCACGGTGCTGGAGGTGTCACCCGGCACGCTGGGCGCCGTCGGCGAGGTCATGATGCAGTTCCAGGACGAGCTGGCCACGGCCGCCGCCGAGGGGTACGCGCAGGCCAAGGCCGCCGTCGCCGGCGAGATGCAGCGGCGCCGCAAGCGGCTGCTGGACCTGCTGTTCGCCGATCCGCCGGTCGGCCCTGAGGCGATCGCCGACCTGGCCGCCGCCGCGCACTGGCCGGTCCCGCGGACGATCGCCGCGGTGGCGCTCGGCCGGGACGGCCACGGCGCCCGCCAGCCCGCGTTCCCGCCGGACGTGCTGGTCGACCTGACCCGCCGCACCCCCAGCCTGATCATCCCCGACCCGGACGGGCCCGGCCGGGCCAACGTCGTGGACCGCTCCCTCAGCGGCCGGCTGGCCGTGGTCGGGCCGACCGTGCCGGTCGCGGAGGCCGCCCGGTCGATCCAGTGGGCCCGCAAGACCCTCGGGCTGGTGGAACGCGGCGTGATCGAGGCCGACAGCGGTGTGATCCGCAGCGTCGAGCACATGTCCACGCTGATCCTCTTCCAGGACGAGGAACTGATCACCTCGCTGGCCGAGCTGCGGCTGGCCCCGCTCGCCCACCTGCGCGCCGGCCAGCAGGACCGGCTGGCCGAGACACTGCTGGCCTGGCTCCAGTCCGGCCGCAACGCCAACGAGGTCGCGCTGCGGCTGCACGTCCACCCGCAGACCGTCCGCTACCGGCTGCGCCAGCTGGAGGAGCTGTTCGGCGACCAGCTGATGGACCCCGACCTGCGCTTCGACCTGGAGATCGTGCTGCGCGCCCGCGCGCTGCTCACCGACCAGGCGGGGGAGCGGGTGCCGCCTGCCGCCCGGGAGGCCGTCGGCGACTCCGGCGAGGTCGTCACGTTCCGCCGCTGACCTCGTCCGCTGTTTCGGGCCGTTCCACAGGTGGGTCGGGGATCGTGACGCGGATGTGGCAGCCGCGCGCCGTGTCGAGGACGCGGATGTCGCCGCCGTGCAGGTCGACCGCCCAGCGCGCGATGGCCAGGCCGAGTCCCGTACCGCCGCCCGGGGTGCCGATGCGGGCGGCCTGGACGGCCGTACCGCGGGAGAAGCGCTCGAAGACCCGGGCGCGCTCGCTCGGCGGGATGCCGGGGCCCTCGTCGGCGACCTCCAGGACCAGTCCGCCGTCCTCGGCCGGGCGGGCGGTCACCGTGACGGGCGCGCCGGGCGGGCTGTGCCGGGACGCGTTGTCGAGCAGGTTGGCCACCACCTGGTGGAGCCGGTCGCGGTCGGCCACCGCGCGCAGGCCCGGCACCACGTCCGCCTCGATGGCACCGCCGGGACGCCCCGCGCTCGCCTCCGCGATCACGTCCCCGAGGAACGCGGCGACGTCGATCTCGCTCGCGTCCAGCCGCGCCGCGCCCGCGTCCACCCGGGACATGTCGAGCAGCTGCGTGACCAGGCGGCCGAGGCGCTCGGTCTGCTCCAGCGCGGACTCCAGCACGTCCGGGGTCGCCGGGGTGACGCCGTCGGCGACGTTCTCCAGCACGGCCCGCAGCGCGCTGATCGGCGTGCGCAGCTCGTGCGAGACGTTCGCGACGAACTCGCGGCGCTGCCGGTCCACCTCGGCGAGGTCGGCGGCCATCCGGTTGAACGCCTGGGCCAGCTCGCCGACCTCGTCCCGCGACGTGGCCCGTACCCGCCGGCTGTAGTCGCCGCGCGCCATCGCCCGCGCGGCGGCGGTCATCTCGCGCAGCGGCGACGTCATGCCGTGCGCGAGCAGCTGCGCCACGACGAGCGAGCCGAACACGGCGACCGGGAGCGTCTGCCGGGCGCGGAAGTCCAGCAGGTACCCCCACAGCACCATGAGGATGGCCGTGCACGCCATCACCGCCGCGACGATCCCGAACTTCACCTTGATCGAACGCAGCGGGTCCAGCGGGCGCGGCAGCTTCGCCCACAGCCTGTGGACGACGGGGGCGCTCACGCGTCCCCCCGGCCGCCGCCGACGGGTTGGGGCACTTCCAGGCTGTAGCCGACGCCGTGGACGGTACGGATCAGGTCCGCGCCCAGCTTGCGGCGCAGCGCCTTGACGTGGCTGTCGACGGCCCGCGTCCCGGACGCGCCCGCCCAGTCCCAGACCTGCTCCAGCAGCACGGCGCGGGTCAGCACCGTGCCGCGGTTGCGGGCCAGGCAGCCGAGCAGCTCGAACTCGGTCGGGGTCAGGTGCACCTCCCGCCCGTCCCGCCGGACGCGCCGCGAGCCCTGGTCGATCTCCAGCGGCCCGGCGCGCAGCGTCGCGGTCTCGACGGGCGTGGCGGGCGGGGCGGCGGACCGCTCGACCCGGCGCAGTACGGCGCGTACCCGGGCCGACAGCTCGCGCATGCTGAACGGCTTGGTGATGTAGTCGTCGGCGCCGACGCCCAGGCCGACCAGCATGTCGGTCTCGTCGTCGCGCGCGGTGAGCATCAGCACCGGCACGGGGTGCTCCGCCTGGACGCGGCGGCAGACCTCCAGCCCGTCGAAGCCGGGGAGCATGACGTCGAGCACGATCAGGTCGGGCGCGTACGACCGCGCCGCGGCCACCGCCGCGGGCCCGTCCGCGGCGATCTCCACCGCGAACCCCTCGGCCGCCAGCCGGTCGGCCACCGCCCGCGCGATCGTCGGCTCGTCCTCAACCACCAGGATGCGTTGCACAGCCCGACTGTATGAGGGAAATGTGGGGATTGTGTGGTGATAAGCGGCCCTGGTCAGGGCCCGATCGGCCAGGTGTGAACGGGCTCGTTCGAATGCATCAGCCGCGCGTAGCTCTGCGTCATCAGCCGCAGCGCCTCGTGCCGCTCCGTACCGAACGACTCCTGGATCGCGTCGACGGTCTGGAGCTGCCAGGCCGCCCCGGTCTGCCCGGTCGCGCAGCGCCGCTCGATGATCCCGAGCAGCCGGTCGCGGCGGGCCGGGTCGACCTCCCAGCGGTCCAGCCCCTCGTACGCCAGCGGCAGCAGCGTCCGCTGGATCAGCTCGGCGGCCGGAACCTCGCCGATCCCGGGCCAGTACAGGATCGCCTCCAGCCCGTCCCGCGCGGAACGGTGCAGGTTCTCCGCCGCGGTCGCGAACGACATCCGCGTCCACACCGGCCGCTCCTCCTCGGCGAGCATCCGGACGAGGCCGTAGTAGAACGCGCCGTTCGCCACGACGTCGGCGACGGTCGGCCCGGCCGGCAGGACGCGGTTCTCCACGCGCAGGTGCGGGCGGCCGTTCACGACCGCGTAGATGGGGCGGTTCCAGCGGTAGACCGTCCCGTTGTGCAGGCTCAGCTCGCCCAACTCGGGGATCCCGCCCTCCTCCAGCACGGCGTCCGGGTCCTCGTCGTCGCACAGGGGGAGCAGCGCGGGGAAATAGCGGGTGTTCTCCTCGAACAGGTCGAACACCGACGTGATCCAGCGCTCCCCGAACCACACCCGGGGCCGTACGCCCTGCGTCTTCAGCTCGTCCGGCCGGGTGTCGGTGGCCTGCTCGAACAGCGTGATGCGGGTCTCCTGCCAGAGCCGGTTCCCGAACAGGTACGGGGAGTTGGCGGCCAGCGCCACCTGGGGGCCGGCGATCGCCTGCGCCGCGTTCCAGTAGTTCCCGAAGTGGTCGGGGCTGACCTGGAGGTGGAACTGGACGCTGGTGCACGCGGCCTCGGGGAGGATCGTGTCGGTGTGCATCCGCAGCGGCTCGGGGCCGTCCACCGAGATCCGCATCTCCTCGCCGCGCGCGGCGAAGATCTGGTCGTTCAGCATCTTGTAGCGCGCGTTGGCCGACAGCGTCTCCTCGCCGATGTCGGAACGGCGCAGCGTCGGCAGGATGCCGATCATCACCAGGTGGGCGCCGACCTCGCGGGCCCGCGCGTCGGCCAGGTTCAGATGGTCCCGGACCTCCGCCTCCAGCTCGCCGGTGCCGGAGCCGCCCAGCTCCCGGGGCGGGATGTTGATCTCCAGGTTGAACTGGCCCAGCTCGGTGGCCCAGGCCGGATCGGCGATCGCCTTGAGCACGTCGGCGTTGCGCATCAGGGGGTCGCCCATGGCGTCGATCAGGTTCAGCTCGATCTCCAGCCCGATGTGCGGGCGCTCGAAGTCGAACTGCGACTCGCCCAGCATCCTGGCGAGCACGTCCAGGCACTGCCGGACCTTGTCGCGGTACCGGCGCCGGTCCTCGCCGCTGATGGCGATGGGGGTGACATCTCTGCCCATATGAGTCGGATGTCCCAATGTTCGATGGCGAAACCCGTGGACCGGTTTCGGCCCGTCCGTTGCTCGGTGACCTGCGCCGACATGGCCCTACATTCATTACCTATGGGTAAGTTTTGGGGGGACGCCACGGGCCGTGACACGCTGGTCAGCCGAGGAGGACGACCGATGCGGCTTCGACCCCGGTCGATCCGGGCACGCGACACCCTGATCGCCGCCGTACTGGCCGCGCTCGTCTTCGGCGGCATCGCCGTCGGGGTCGACTACGCGATCCGCGCCGCCGTCGGCGCCCGGCTCCTGGAGGACACCCAGCTCGCCGCCCGCCGGGTCAGCGCCAGCGTCCGCGACGGCTCCCTCACCGGCCCGAACATCCCGGACGAGTCCGGCGGCCCGGTCCTGATCCAGGTCGTCGCCCCCGGCGGCCGCGTCCTCGGCGCCACGCCCGCCGCGTCCGGCCGCCCGCCGCTCACCACGCTGTGGCCGTCCCGCGACAAGCGCATCCTGGACCTGGTCGAGTGCGACGGCCGCGGCCCCGGCGGAAGCTGCATGGCCATCGAGGTCATCCGCACCACCACCGCCCCCGACTCCGTCGTCGTGTACGCGGGCAAGCCGATGCCGTCGATCCTGGTGACCGGCCTGCTCGAACTCCTCCTCGGGCTCGCCGTCGTCCTCCTCTCCGCCGCGGCGGCATCGATCACCTGGCGCATCGTCGGCCGCACCCTGCGGCCGGTCGAGCAGATCCGCGCCCAGCTGGCCGAGATCAGCGCCAGCGACCTGAGCCGCCGCGTCCCCGAACCGCCCGGCGAGGACGAGATCGCCGAGCTGGCCCGTACCGCCAACCAGACCCTCGACCGGCTGGAACGCGCCGTCGCCCGGCAGCGCCAGTTCGCGTCCGACGCCTCCCACGAGCTGCGCACCCCCATCGCCGGCCTGCGCGCCAACCTCGAGGACGCCTCGATGCACCCGGACGACACCGACCTGGAGGGCACGGTCCGGTCGGCGCTTCGCGACACCGACCGGCTGGAGTCGATCGTCACCGACCTCCTCCTGCTGGCCCGCATCGGCACCGGCGCCCCCGGCGCCGAGGAGGACATCGACCTCGGCGTCCTGGCGGAGACCGAGATCGCGCGCCGCCCGTCCCTCCTGGCGATCGACACGCGCCTGCCCCCGGGAATCCTGGTACGCGGCGTGCGCATGCAGATCGTCCGCCTCCTGGCCAACCTCCTCGACAACGCCGAGCGCTACGGCGGCGGCAAGGTCGAGGTGGCCCTCCAGCGGAACGGCGCCACCGCGGATCTGACCGTCACCGACGACGGCCCCGGCATCCCGGAGGCCGACCGCGAACGTGTCTTCCAGCGCTTCACCCGCCTCGACACGGCCCGCAGCCGCGGCGCCGGCGGCACCGGCCTGGGCCTGGCCATAGCCCGCGAGATAGCCCAGGCCCACGGCGGCACCCTGAAGATCGACGACCACCCCGCCGGAACCCGCTTCACCCTGACCCTCCCCCGCCTCCCCTGAGGCGGTGCCAGGCGGCCAGGGGGCCGCCTGGCGGGCCACGGGCCTAGAGGATGTCGTCGAAGTCCAGGTCGACGACGTCCTTGTCCCAGTTCTCCCAGCCCTGCTCCTCGTCGTCGTCACCGCCCCCGAAGAACCACGGCCAGCCGTCGTCGGCCGGCGCGGACTGGACGGTGGCGGCGGACTGCCCCACGCCCGCCTCGGCGTGGGCGGTCGCGGCCGGGAGCAGCAGACCGGCGGTCAGGGCGGCGAGCGTGATCACGAGCCGACGCATGACGGCTCCTCTCTGTATCGACTCGACTACCTTATGTAGCCACAAGGCGTTTGCCCTGCCGAATCGATGGCGAAACCCTGGCGGCCCAGGGTCTCCACTGACGGTCACATTGGAGTGCCGAGAGGTGCCGTTGGTGTCCCCGTTGCCATCTCTTGGCAGACCGGCCGGGGCCAGGCCGCCGATCAGGTCCGGGACATCAGTTCCAGTAGCGCCGGCGGGAGAGCCCCGCCAGAGGCTCGCCCAGGAAGAGGCGATCGCCGTCCTGCCAGGTGAACGGGACGAACAGGGCGAGCGCGACGCCGGCACGGTGTTCGAGGTCGATGGCGATCGCGTCCTGCGCGCCGTCCTGCGGCGGAGGCTCCTGCCAGTGGGTCGTACGCCAGATCTCGACCTCCTGCGGGGCGCCGCCGTTAGGGACCGGCAACCGAGCGCGGTAGTACAGGGCGGCGCAACGGAGCTCGGAGGCCCGCCCTGCGATCCGCTGGGCCATGGTGCCCAGCGCGGTGAGCGCGGCCCCGGCGTCGTACGCGTAGTCCAGGTCGTGCTCGGTGAGCACGTCCAGGGTGCCACCGGCGTCCATCACCAGCCCGGCGGGCGGCACGATGGTGCCGCTCGCCCCCATGCCGAGGTGGATCTCGATGCTCTGGAGAACGGAGGCGAGGCAGGTCTCGAAGTCCGCGCGGGCCTCGGGCGGCAGGCCGCCGATGCCGAGGAAGCTCAGGTCGACCAGGTCGAACGGCCGGGGAAACGTGAGCTGGGAGCCCCCCGCCGCCGGATGCCAATTGATCATGACCGCCCACGCTAGCCCGAGCCACTGACGGTTTCCCGGCGCACAGACCAGAAGCGCCGCGCCCGCCGGGAGAGGTCCAACGCAAAAAGGTCCGCGACCACCTCAGCCGTCCTGCTGGAGTGGTCACGGACCCGAAGCGTTGCGATCGCGTGCGAAGCCAGATTCGAGCGCGAGCAAGAACCTGATCGCGCAGCGAGCCGCCAGGCGAGACGGAGCGATGCAGCGATCGCCGCGAAGCCCGCCGAAGGAAGGCCGTCAAGGCCTGACGCCAAGGGCTACGCAGAAAACACAGCCTGGATCTCCAGCTGGATGTCGACCTTGTCGCCGAGCATGGCCTTGTCGCCCTTGAGGGGCACGTTGAACTCGATGCCCCAGTCCTTGCGGTTGATGGTGGTGGTGGCGGAGAAGCCGGCGCGGACGCCGCCCCACGGGTCGTCGGCGACGCCGTGGTACTCGACCTCGAGGGTGACGGGGCGGGTGACGCCGCGGATGGTGAGTTCGCCGTCGACGTAGTTGTCGCCGCCTTCGGCGCGGACGCCCTTGGTGACGAACTTCATCGCCGGGTGGTTCTCGACGTCGAGGACGTCGGAGGAGCGCACGTGGGCGTCGCGGTCGGCGTTGCGGGTGTCCAGGGAGGCCATCTGGATCTCGGCGGTGGCGGTGGAGACGGCGAGGTCCTCGGCGACGGTGACGGCGCCGGTGAACTCGGTGAAGCTGCCCCGTACCTTGGTCATGAGGTGCCGGATCGCGAACGTGACCTCGGAGTGGGTCGGGTCGATGTTCCAGGTGCCGGCGGTCAGCCCCGGAGCGGCGGTGGCGATGCTCATGCGGTTCTCCCGAGAAGTGCTTGAAGTTTCAACAACTGGTCCCGAGGGACACTAGTTGAAGGTTCAAGCACTGTCAACAGGCTAGGCCGCGGCCTTGTTCCCGATCGGGTGGTCGCTGCCCTCCAGCAGCACCCTGGCCACCAGCTCCGGGTCGTCCCCCATCGGGACGTGGCCGCAGCCCTCCAGCCAGACGAACCGCGCGTTCGGCAGCGCCCGCTGCGCCCGTACGGCCTGGCTCGCGCGGAGCAGGCGGTCCTTCACGCCCCAGGCGATCGTCACCGGGACGTCGGCGCAGGATCCGCGGAACCGGACCTTCCGCCCGGCCCGCAGCGTCGGCTCGAACCCGGCCGCGCTCCGCATCGCCCGCGTGTCGCCGGCCAGCGCCTCCCAGTCCAGCAGGTCGGGACGGCCGTAGATCAGGCCGAACATCGCCGTCCGCAGCCGCGGGTTGCTCGCGAGCCGCTCCATGAGGTGGGCGGGCACCCCGGCCGCGAACCGCGACGTCCGCAGCATCCAGGCGGCCATCGCCAACTCGCGGGCGTTGTAGAACCCGGCCGGCGACAGCACGGTGGCCGAGCTCACCAGCCCGCGGTCCGCCGCCTCCAGCGAGAACAGGCCGCCGAGCGAGTTGCCCGCGATGTGCGGCCGCTCGATCCCCAGCTTCGCGAAGAGGCCCTGGAGAACGTCGATCGTGGCGTCCACCGTGTACGGAGTCCCGGCGGGCAGCGGCGGCGAGGCGCCGAAACCGGGCAGATCGACGGCGATCACGTCCCGTTCGGCCGCCAGCCGGTCCATGACGGGATTCCAGCCCTGGCGGCGGTGCCCGATGCCGTGCAGCAGCACCAGCGGCGGCCCTTCACCCCGGCGCTCGAAATCGATGTCCACGGGGCCGAGGGTAGCCAGAAGTTACCGACGGGTCACGAGTGATGGTCCTCACAGGCCGCGGGGCCCCGGGGCGGGCCTGATCGTGCGGGGCGGAACGGGCCGTGCTGCCGTGCGGGGCGCGGGAGGCCGGAGGTCGTCCGAGGTCAGAGCGTGGCCGGGGCGTCCGCCGGGACGTCGGCCGGGCGGCGGTGCTCGAGGGCGGCGCGGAGCTGCGCGCGGCCCCGGTGGATGCGGCTGCGGACGGTGCCCAGCTTCACCCCGAGGGAGGCCGCGATCTCCTCGTACGTCAGGCCCTCGATGTCGCACAGGACGACGGCGGCGCGGTACTCGGGCGCCAGCGCGTCCAGCGCCTTCTGGATGTCGTGGTCCAGGTGCCGGTCGTCGTACGCCTGGGCCGGGGTCGGCTCGCGTCCCTGCAGCCGCTCGGCGGCGTCGTCCCCCAGCGAGTCGAACCGGATGCGCTGCTTGCGGCGCGCGCGGTCCAGGAACAGGTTGGTGGTGATCCGATGCAGCCAGCCTTCGAAGGTGCCGGGACTGTACGACGACAGGGACCGGAAGACGCGGATGAAGACGTCCTGGGTCAGGTCCTCGGCGTCGTGCCGGTTCCCGGTCAGGCGGTACGCCAGCCGGAACACCCTGGTGGAGTGCTCGCTGACGATCTCCTCCCATGTCGGAGGAGTCCACGCCATCGCGCCTGCGCTCACCGCTACCCCCGTCTGATGCGAAATCGTTACGGCCAAGCATGCCGGTACCCAGATAAGAGCCGTGTAAGAACGCCGGGGCGTGGCCGGAAACGGCAGACGATCTTGGAGGCGTCCGCCCCAGGAAAGTCTCCTGATCAGCGCATATGCGGGACGTATCGGATTTGCCCGAGTAGTGTCGAGATACAGCGATGTGACCGATCACTCATCGGCCGGACCGTGTGACCCATTTCATTGGACGATCTGTCAGCAAGGATTGAGTCGGCGCGGCCCGGACGGAGATGATCGGGACACTCTCCTCCCACCCCCGCATCCCGAGGACGTGGCATGGCGCGAAGCTACAACCTGGCCGACCTGCTCGAAATCCTGGCCGAGGCCGGTCCGGACCGGCCCGCGCTCGTCGCCGGGGACGAGCGCCGTACGTACCGCGAACTGAACGAACGGGCGAGCCGCGTCGGGCACCACCTCGCGGCCGCCGGGGTGAAGCCGGGCGAGCACGTGGCGATCCTGGCCTACAACCGCGCCGAGTGGCTGGAGAGCATGCTCGGCATCTTCAAGATCCGGGCGGTGCCGATCCCGGTGAACTTCCGGTACGTGGCCGCCGAGCTGCACCACGTGCTGGCCGACTCCGACTCGGTCGCCCTGATCGGCGAGCGGTCCCTGCTGGCCCGGGTAGAGGAGATCCGCGCCGACCTGCCGAAGCTGCGGCACGTGGTCGTACTGGAGGACGGCGCCGACGACGCGATCCCCGGCTCCGTCCGGTACGAGGACGCCCTGGCCGAGGCCGGGGCCGGCGACGACTTCCCCGAGCGGTCCAGCGACGACCGGTACATCATGTACACCGGCGGGACGACCGGCTACCCCAAAGGCGTCGAGTGGCGCTGCGAGGACATCTTCTTCGGCGCGCTCGGCGGCGGGAACGTTCTAGGCGACCCGATCGGCAGCCCCGAGGCCATCGCCGTGAACGCCGAGGCCGACGCCATGTGCGTGCTCGACTGCGCGCCCGTCATGCACGGCGCCGGCCAGTGGGTCGCGTTCATGGGCCTCTTCAGCGGGGCCAAGGTCGTCCTCTACACCGACCACGCGTTCGACGCGGGCCGGGCGCTGCGCATCGCGGTCGACGAGAAGGCGAACGTCATCATGCTCGTCGGCGACGTGATGGCGCGTCCGGTCGCCAAGGAGCTGGGTGCGGGCGAGTACGACATGTCCTCGCTCTTCGCGATCGCGTCCGGCGGCGCGCCGCTGACCGAGGGCGCCAAGGCGGAGCTCAAGGAGCACCTGCCGAACATCATGTTCCTCGACAATTATGGTGCGTCCGAAACCGGCGCCTGCGGGCCCTCGATCGAGTCCAAGGAGGGCACCGCGCGGTTCATGATGAAGCCGGGCATCACCGTCCTGGACGACGACCTCAAGGTCGTCCGCGCCGGCGAGATCGGCAAGCTGGCGCGCAGCGGGCACATCCCGATCGGCTACTACAACGACCCGAAGAAGACCGCGTCCACGTTCTTCACCGACGCCGACGGCGTCCGCTGGTCCGTTCCGGGCGACTTCGCCGCGCTGGAGGAGGACGGCACCATCACGCTGCTCGGCCGCGGCTCCCTGATGATCAACACCGGTGGCGAGAAGGTCTACCCCGAAGAGGTCGAGGTCGCGCTCAAGGACCACCCCGACGTGTACGACGTCGTCGTGGTCGGGCTGCCGGACGAGCGGTTCGGGCAGCGCGTCGCCGCCGTCGTCGCGCCCCGCCCCGGGACGCGGCCGACGCTGGAGGAGCTGACCGAGCACTGCCGCGGCCGGCTGGCCGGCTACAAGCTGCCGCGCCAGATCCAGCTGGTGGACGAGGTGCAGCGCACGGCCGTCGGCAAGTCCGACTACAAGTGGGCGAAGGCGGTGTTCGCCGGCTGATCCGGCGCGCCCGCCGCCGCCGCGGCCGGCATGGTCAAGAATCCATTTGGTGTCCCCGAGCATGCCTTGGGGTGGTTCACGCGCATAACCACCTCATGGGGAGGGATCGGTTGATACCGCTTGCGGAGCGGTATCACCTGCTCTCGGTGGTCGGTCGCGGCGGGATGGGCACCGTCTGGCGGGCGCATGACGACATGCTCGCCCGCGATGTCGCGGTCAAGGAGGTCCGCCTCCCGGAGCGGCGCACGCTCGGCGAGCGCCGGCTCCTCTGCCGCCGGCTCATCGAGGAGGCCCGCGCCACCGCCGCGCTGCGGCATCCCGGCGTGGTCGACGTGCACGACATCGTCATCGAGGACGGCCGGCCCTGGATCGTCATGGAGCTGCTGCGCGCCCGCTCGCTGCACCAGGTGATCGTCGAGGGCGGGCCGCTGCGCGTGGAGCGCGCCGCCCGCATCGGCCAGTGCGTGCTGTCGGTGCTCACCGCCGCGCACGACGCCGGCATCCTGCACCGCGACGTCAAACCCAGCAACGTCCTGCTCTGCAACGACGGCCGGATCCTGCTCACCGACTTCGGCCTGGCCGTGCACATGGACCAGGCGAGCGAACCGGAGGACACGCTGGTCGCCGGCATCGAGGGGTCGCCCGCGTACCTGTCGCCCGAACGCGTCCGCGGCGATCCCGGCCGCCAGGAGTCGGACCTGTGGTCGCTGGGCGCCACGCTGTACGCCGCCGTCGAGGGCGTCTCGCCCTTCCTGCGCAGCCACGCGCTGGCGTCGATGCTGGCCGTACTGCTGGGAGAGTACGACCCGCCGGTACGCGCCGGCCGGCTCGCGCCGGTGATAGAGGGCCTGCTCCGCCAGGACCCGGACGAGCGCTTGCGCGCGCCCGAGGCCGCTCGCCTGCTGCGCGAGGCGGCTCGTCCGCCCGACCCGCCGGGCGATCCGCGTTCGCCGCCGTGGCGCCGCCGCCTGCTGCCGAAACCGTGGCCCGTACGGATCGGCCTGATGGCGCCCGATCCGCGCCTGTTCCTGGGGACGGTGCCCGTCAGGTCGTCTGCTGCACCTTGAGCAGGAACTCGGCGTTGGAGGTGGTGCCCTTCATCCGCTCCAGGAGCATCTCGACGGCCTGCTGCCGTTCGAGGCCGTGCAGGGCGCGGCGCAGCCGCCAGTTGAGCTGCAGCTCCTCGCCGCCCATGAGCAGCTCCTCGCGGCGCGTGCTGGACGCCTCGATGTCGACCGCGGGGAAGATCCGCCGGTCCGCGAGGCCCCGGTCGAGCTTGAGCTCCATGTTCCCGGTGCCCTTGAACTCCTCGAAGAACACGTCGTCCATCCGCGACCCGGTGTCGACCAGCGCGGTCGCCAGGATGGTCAGGGAGCCGCCGTTCTCGATGTTGCGGGCGGACCCGAAGAACTTCTTCGGCGGGTACAGCGCGGTCGTCGCCACACCGCCCGCCAGGATCCGGCTGCTGGACGGCGCCGCGAGGTTGTACGCGCGCCCCAGCCGGGTGATCGAGTCGAGCAGGATGACCACGTCGCGGCCCTGCTCGACCAGGCGCTTGGCCCGTTCGATGGCCATCTCGGCCAGCGTGATGTGCTCCTCGGCGGGGCGGTCGAACGTCGAGTGGACGACCTCGCCCTTCACCGAGCGCTGCATGTCGGTGACCTCCTCCGGCCGCTCGTCGATGAGCACGACCATGAGGTGGCATTCCGGGTTGTTGGTGCTGATGGCGTTGGCCAGGGCCTGCAGGATCATCGTCTTGCCGACCTTGGGCGGCGACACGATCAGCCCGCGCTGGCCCTTGCCGATCGGCGCGACCAGGTCGATGACGCGCGGCGCCAGCGCGCCGCTGTCCAGCCGCAGCCGCTCGTTCGGGAACAGCGGAGTCAGCTTCCCGAACTCCGGCCGCGCCGCCGCGTCCTCCGGCCGGCCGCCGTTGACGGCCTCGACCTCGACGAGCGCGTTGTGCTTCTCCCTGTTGGAACGCGGCGGGCGCGCGGTCCCGGCGACGATGTCACCGGCCCGCAGGTTGCTCGCCTTCACCTGCGCGAGCGTCAGATACACGTCGGCGGGCCCGGGCAGGTAGCTCTCGGTCCGCACGAAGGCGTGCTTGTCCTGAACGCAGAGGACGCCCTGGAACGGGACGGTGGCCTGCTGCTCCGGACTCGGACCGAGGTCCTGCGCCGCGGCCCGCGGCGCCCTGCGCCGGCCCGCGCCCTGCCTGGGCACCGCCGTGCGTTCGGGTGTGGTGGTGGTCATGAAGATCCCTTCTCGGGCGGTCACGCGCTGCCGCGCGCTGCCCGGAGTCGGTTTCGGCGTACGGCCGTCCGCCGCGCGGGGCGCGTACGCGAAAGGGGGGGTGCAGCTCCGTTCACGGGGCTGTCGACGGCTCCCTAGGTGCGATGGCCCGGGACGCGGATCCGCGTGTCCCCCGGGCACGGACGAATGGGGGAACTCGAACGATCACCGGGCGCTCAGATGGCCCGGGCGGGGTAGAAACGCTCACAAAGGCGCTACCACGACAGTACAGCACACAACGCCCGGTCCGCATTCCCACCGTCCGGCGATCCCCGCGCGCCGGTCGTTCATCGGACGTTCCCCCTTGAAGAGCCCCCGGTTCCTCTGACAACCCGTATGACTCCGCACCCCCGGCCGAGGTTCCCGGACGGCCGCGGAAGCCCGGCTGCTCGTACGATTACGGTTCGTCGAAAACAAGGAGGCGGGATGCCCGCTGAGCACTGGCTGCGCGGCGAGGTCGCCGGCGGCGTCGCGACGATCACGATCGACCGGCCGGACAAGCGCAACGCCATGAGCGAGACCATGTGGCTGCGCCTCCCCGAGCTGCTCGACGCGTTCCGCGCCGACCCCGCCGTACGCGCCGTGGTGCTCACCGGAGCCGGCGGCGACTTCTGCGCGGGCGCCGACATCGGCGAGCTGGAGGACATCCGGCGCCGCGGCGACGCGCACCCGTCCACGATCGCGGAAGAGGCGCTGGCCGCGTTCCCCAAACCCACGATCGCCGCCATCGAGGGCTTCTGCGTGGGCGGCGGCTGCCAGCTCGCCACGGCCTGCGACCTGCGCTTCGCGTCGGAGGACGCCCGCTTCGGCATCACCCCGGCCCGCCTCGGCATCGTCTACCCCGGCTCGGCGACCCGCCGCCTCGTCCGCCAGGTCGGCGCCTCGTCCGCCAAGTACCTGCTGTTCTCGGCCGACCTCATCGACGCCCCGCACGCCCTGCGCATCGGCCTCCTGGACGAGGTCGTCCCCCCGGACGCCCTGCACGACCGCGTGGCCGCCTTCGCCGCCACCCTGGCGTCCCGCTCCCTCCTCACGCAGCAGGCCACCAAGGAGATCGTCGACACCCTGGCCGCCGGCGGCGACGCCGACGCCACCGTACGAGCCTGGCTCAAAGAGGCCCACGCCCCCACCGGCGACATGAACGAGGGCGTCACCGCCTTCCTGACCCGCCGCCCACCCCAGTTCACCTGGACGACCCCCCAAACCTGAAACACCACACCCTCAGGAACGCGCGCCGCTGGGCTATGCCGCGTGTGGGGCTAGGGGGTGGCGTTGTGGAGGCGGGGGTGGGGGAGGTGGCTCAGGCGGGTGGCCGCGGTGGTGGGGGTGGCTACTAAGGGGGTGGTCTCTGTCTTGCGTAGTTCGGCCAGCGGGAGGACGCCGCAGAGTAGGGAGGTCGGGGTGCGGGCCAGGAGTAAGGGGCCGATCTGCGCGGCGGCTTGTTCGGTGCGGAGCAGGGCGTTCAGGAGGATTTCGGCGGAGTCCAGGTCCTGGGCCTCGCTGGGGGTGCGGAGCTGGTGGAGCAGGTCGATGAAGTCGCGTTCCAGGCCGCGGGGGCTGCGGCCGGTGAGGTAGTAGCGCATCGTGTGCGCGGCGGGGGCGGTGAGTTCGATCCGCATTCCGTAGCGGCTGGTGAAGAGTTCGTAGGCGTGGGAGAGGTCGTCGGAGGGGTCGCCGGTGGGGGCGTGCAGGGCGCCGGTGACGGTGTCGGGCGGGGTGGTGCCGAGGGACGCCGCGGCGGCGTGGTCCATGCGGCGGACGAGGTGGTCGCGCAGGCCCGCGACCTCGGCGGTGAGGCTCTCGATCGTCTCCCGCTGCTGGGTGAGGCGGGTGTTGACCTCGGGGAGCATCCGGTCGTTGATCTGGGTGATCAGTGACCGGATGCGGGCGTCGGTCTCGGCGAGTGAGCCGGCGTGGTCGTCCTGGGCGGAGGAGAGGCGGTCGTTTCGCTCGCGCTGGGCCGAGCGGAACTTGCCGAGTTCCTCGCGGACGTCCTCGAGGTGAAGGCGGAGGCGGGTGAGTTCGGGCGCGGGGCGCTTGCGGTCGAACGCGAGGTAGAGCTCCCGGCCCGCGATCGCCAGGCAGAGCAGGAACAGGATCCACGTCATGGCGCCCCTCCTGGAGGGCTGTTTCTTGCCAGGCAAGATAATTCACCATGTGCGGACCGTGATAGGCCGAAATCGCGCTTCAGAGACCTACAGAGACCTTCGGCGACTAGGAGGCGTCCCGCGCGGGGGTGATCTCGGCGATGGCGCGGAGCGCGGCGCAGTGGGCCTCGAACGCGCGGCGGCCGTCGGCGGTGAGGGAGAGCCAGGTGCGGGGGCGCTTGCCCACGTACCCCTTGCTCACCTTGACGTAGCCGGCCTTCTCCAGCGTGGCGCTCTGCTTGGAGAGGACCGAGTCGCTGACCTCGACGGTGTCGCGCACGTAGCCGAACTCCGCCTTGTCCGCCGCCGCGAGTGTCGCCATGATCGAGAACCGGACGGGGGCGTGGATGACCTCGTCGAGGCCGTGCCGGGGATGGGTCATGGCCGGGCCGCCCGCCGCGCGGTCAGGTAGGCCATGAGCAGCGGGGGCACGGCGACCGCGAACGAGCCCGGCAGCCACCAGGCGAGATCGCCGCGGAACCAGTTCACGCCGGGGAAGAGCACGGCGAAGTACACCAGCGTCCAGCTGCCGATCATGATGGCGTGCGAGTGGCCCAAGCCGCGGTGCGCGACCGGCTGGCGCTGGGCGTAGACGGACAGCAGGACGACCGCGGCCAGCCAGAACGCGATGCTGATCGTGAATCCGGCGGCGTTGGGGAACAGGCCGAGCAGCAGCACGCTGACGAACGTCGAGGCGCCGTACGCCAGCTGGTAGCGGACCATCCAGCGGGAGCGCCGCCGCACCGTCGCCTTCAGCTCACCCGCCCTCTCGAGCGCCGTGGCCGCGTCCATGGTGTCGTCTTCGCGATGCATCCAGGTCCCCTTCTGTGGAAAGTACTTTCCATGATGGCAAGTAATCGCCATGATGGCAAGAGGGGTGGTTCGTGAAATAGTTGCGTGATAGGACTTACTGGTGATCGAGGACCCTCGTCTCGACGCGATGCCCGGGCTGCGGTACGCCCCACGCGTGGAATGTCACCAGGCAGGCGCCACCGGAGGGCGGGCAGTCGGGGCGGCTCGACCACGGCTACACGCGCAGGGAGCCGGCGGCCGCCGCCGCGTACTTCCGTGAGGCCGGGCTCAGGGGGCCGTTCTGGGGCCTCAGCGATTGAGGTAGGCCAGCACCGCGAGGACGCGGCGGTTGTCGTCGTCCGACACCGTGAGGCCCAGCTTCCCGAAAATGTTGGCGGTGTGCTTGGTGACCGCGCGCTCGGTGACGACGAGCTGCTGCGCGATCGCCGCGTTGGAGCGGCCCTGGGCCATCAGCTCCAGGACCTCCAGCTCGCGCGGCGTGAGCCGTCCCAGCGGCTCCTGCCGGGTGTTGCTCGCGACGAGGCGGGAGATGACCTCGGGGTCCATGGCCGTGCCGCCCGCGGCGACGCGGCGCACCGCGTCCACGAACTGCGCGGCGTCGAAGACCCGGTCCTTCAGCAGGTAGCCGATCCCGCCGGTACCGTCGGCCAGCAGCTCGCGCGCGTAGAGCTGCTCCACGTACTGCGACAGCACCAGGACGGGAAGGCCGGGCACCTGCCGGCGCGCCTCCAGCGCCGCCTGCAGCCCTTCGTCGGTGAACGAGGGCGGCAGGCGCACGTCGACCACCGCCACTTCAGGGCGGTGGTCGAGCAGTGCCTTCAGCAGGGACGGCCCGTTGTCGACGGCCGCCGCTATCTCGAAGTCGTGCGCCTCCAGGAGGCTGACCAGGCCCTCCCGCAGGAGGGCGAGGTCCTCGGCCAGGACGACCCGCATCAGCGGGGCCGCCCGGTGCTCAGAGCACGGGGGGAGCGGGCAGCGCGCACGGAACCTCCAGGGTGGCGATGGTCGGGCCGCCCGGGGGAGAACTCAGGGCGAGCACGCCGTCGAATGTACCGATCCGCCGCTCGATCCCGCGCAGCCCCGTACCGCCTTCCAGGCTCGCGCCGCCCCTGCCGTCGTCGGTGACGCTGACGCGGATCGCCCCGTTCCGGTACGCGAGCTCCACCCAGACGCGTTCGGCGCCGGAGTGTTTCGCGGTGTTCGTGAGCATCTCGCAGACGGCGAAGTAGACGGCCGACTCGACCGGCGGCTCGGGACGGGCCGGGAGGTCGACGGTCACCTCGACCGGGAGCGGGTGGTCGAGCGCGATGGCGCGTACCGCGTCGCCGATACCGCGGTCGGCCAGCACCGGCGGGTGGATGCCGCGGACGAGGTCGCGCAGCTCGGCCAGCGCCTTCGCGGACGACGCGCGCGTCTCCGCCAGGAGGATCCGGGCCTTCTCGGGGTCCTTGTCCAGCAGGTGCTCGATGGCGCCGAGGCTCATGCCCATCGCGACGAGCCGCGCCTGCGCCCCGTCGTGCAGGTCGCGTTCGATCCTGCGCAGCTCGGCGGCCGACGCGTCCACGGCGTCGGAGCGGCTCTCGGTGAGGTGCCGTACGCGCAGCGCCAGCCGCGACTTCTCGGTCGGGCCCAGCAGCCTGGTCCCCCACCGGCCGTACACGTCGAGCATCTTCGGCCCGAGCAGGAGCCCGGCCACGATGAACATCGTGCCGACCACGGCGGTACCGACCATCCGGTACGGGCCGTCGGTGTAGTGCTCGTCCACCCGGATGAACGTGTAGTAGTCGACCCAGCCGAGCTCTCCGAAGACGCCGCCGGCCCAGGCCGTCAGGTTCCAGCCCCAGAACCCGTACACGATCAGCATGGCGGGCAGCCCGGCCGTGAACGGCACGACGAGCGGCTCGGCCACCAGCCAGGCGTAGTCGCGCCAGGTGGCCGGATCGGCCGTGATCCGCTGGAAGCGCGCCAGCTGCCGTGCCGGCGCCTTTCCGGTGCTCTCCGCGGGCCGGTCCGGAAGGTAGGGCCGCTCGATCCGGTGGCCCGTCCACTCGGTGATCCGGGCGCGGTAGACATCGGTCAGCCCGCGCACCATCGCCACCACGGCCGGCAGGATCAGGACGCCGATCCCGGCGCCGACCAGCGACAGCGAGCTGGAGAACAGGACGCCGAGCAGTATGGCGGGTGTCGCCAGCAGCGACAGCAGGAATCCGCGCCACGGTGCGCGAGCACGTTCCATCACCCAGGATCGCCTGGTCAGTTCGCCGTTCACCGCTGCCTCCGTACCTCGCCCATCGTACGGTTGCCAGTCTCCGCCTGATCCCCGCGCAGCGCAGTGTGCCCGAACCCCGAAACAGGGGTGTACTCAGGTACACCCCCTGCCGCGCTACCGGGGATGGCTTGCGCCTACATCCCGGGCTGTAAGGCGTCTCCCCGCGGTTACATCGCCGGCCCGACGCCGCGGCGATCACCGTCGCCGCAGAGTGAGCGCATGCCGAACTTCCGCGTCTCCGCCCTCGCCCTGAGCCTCACGACCGCCGGCGTGCTGGGCCTCACCGCCACGATCCCGGCGAACGCCGCCGCCGCGCGTCCGTACGCGGCCGCCATCGTCGTCACGCCGGACGGCTTCACGGCGCCCGCGTCCGTGCCGGCCGGCGCCACGGCCTTCCGGGTCGGCGCCACCGACCCCGACGGCGCGTACATCGGCGTCGTACGGCTGCGGCCGGGCGTCTCCAAGGAGCGCTACCTCGCCGACCTGGAACGCGCGTACGACGACACCGACCGCGAGGGCGCGCTCGCCGGCGCCCGCGCCGTGGAACGCGACGTGGTGATGCACGGCGGCGCGGCGGTGCTCCCCGGCACGCCCGTCACCTTCACCGCGGCGCTCGCGCCGGGCGGCCGCCACCTGGTCATCGACTTCAAGGACGTCGGCTCGCCCGGCCTGGCGGCCAAGGTCCGCGAGCTCCGCGTCCTGCCCCGCGGCGCCCGCCCGGCGCTCCCGCCGGCCGAGGCGGAGATCGTGCAGGTGCGTACCGCGGACGGCCCGAGGTTCCGCGCGCCGCGTACCGTGCGGGCCGGCGCTCCGGTACGCGTCGCCAACCGCTCCCGCCAGTTCAACGAGGCGATCCTCATGCCGGTGCGCCCGGGGACGACCCGGCAGGACGTGGGCGCGTTCTTCGTCGCGATGGAGGGCGGCCCGCAGGCGCCCGCGCCCTTCACCGGCGGGCCCGTGGGCATGGTGCCGCTGTCGCCGGGACGTTCGGCGGTCCTCGCGGCGGACCTGCGTCCCGGGACGTACGCGCTGGTCACGTGGTTGACCGACTACCGCACCGGGCGCATGCACGCGGCCCAGGGCATGCACGAGATCGTCACCGTGGAGTGAGCCGCCGCCCGCGGCCGCCGCGCGTTCCCGGGGCGCGGCGGTCAGAGGGCGACGAAGCTCAGGCCCTTCGCCTTGAGCTTGGGGAGGGCCGTGCGGAGCGCCTTGACGGTCTGGGAGCGATCGCCGCCGCCGTCGTGGATGAGCAGGATGTCCCCGGCCTTACTCTTCGTCAGTGTCCTACGGATGCTGCCGACACCGGGACGGGACCAGTCGCGCGGGTCGACCGCCCAGTCGATCGGCAGCATGCCGTGCTCGCCGATGACGTCCATGACCGCGGGCGACCAGGCGCCGCCGGGCGCGCGGAAGAACGTCGGCACGACCTGGGAGATCTGCGCGATCACGTCGTGCGGCTCGGCGATCTCCTTCTTGAGCCGCTTCCTCGGCAGGCCGTCGAACGACAGCGGGTGCGTCATCGTGTGGTTGCAGATCTGGTGGCCGCCGGCGGCGATCCGCTGGACGAGCTTCGGATACTCCTTGACCTGCTCGCCGATGATGAAGAACGTGGCGTGCACCTGGTGCTCGGCGAGGACGTCCAGGACCCGCGGCGTGTACTCGGGGTGCGGCCCGTCGTCGATCGTGAGCGCGATCGTGTTCGGCGGCGCGGGCGGGACGAACTCCGACAGGTGGCGGATGGGCTCGCCGGGTTTGACCGCGGTGAGCCGGGCCGGCGACCAGGGCGCGGGGCGCACCTTCGGCGTGGGCTTCGGGGTCGGTGTCGGCCGCGGGCGCGGTACGGCGCGCGACCGCGGGTCGGCGCCTGTGCGCGACGTGGTGGTCGCGCCCGCGCTGTCGGCGCCGAGCGCCAGGAGACCGGCGCCGCCCATCAACCAGAGAGCCTTGCGACGAGACGCGAGGCCGGGATCTATTTCCCCCACAGGCCCCACGCTATCGGGGTCGAAGGGGTCAACGTGGTCAAAACGATCACAATCCGTTGAATCCTTGTCGCGATCCGGAGATCTCCGGGAGATCGCCCTTGATCGGGGGAGAACGAGAACATGAACGCGGCTCCCGCCGTCGGCCCGATCCTGGGCCTGGTCCTGCTCGCCCTGGCCTGCCTCGCGGCGCTGCTCGTGCGGCTGGGCGGGCTCGGCCTGTCGCGCGAGGTGCTGGTCGCCGCGGCCCGCGCCACCGTCCAGCTCGCGGTGGTCTCGCTGCTCATCGCGGCCGTGCTGGGCAGCGCGGGGTGGACGGCGGTGTTCGTGACGGGAATGGTCGTGGTCGCGGCGGCGACGTCCGGCCGCCGTATCACCGGGACGGTACGGGGCGGCGCCTGGTGGACGCTCGTCCCGATCGCGGCGGGGGTGGCGCCGGTGCTGGCGCTGCTCATGGCCACGACGCTCGTCCCGGCGCGGCCGGTCGCGGTGCTGCCGATCGCCGGGATCTTCATCGGCGGCGCGATGACGGCGACGGCGCTGACCGGGCGGCGCGCGCTGGACGAGCTGCGCACCCGGCGCGGCGAGTACGAGGGCGGGCTGGCGCTCGGGCTGATGCCGCGGGACGCGGCCCTGGAGGTGTGCCGGCCGGCGGCGGCGCTGGCGCTGATCCCCGCCGTCGACCAGACGCGTACGGTCGGGCTCGTCACGCTGCCGGGCGCGTTCGTCGGCGTGCTGCTGGGCGGCGCGGACCCGGTGGAGGCGGGCGCGACGCAGCTGCTGGTGCTGATCGGGCTGCTGGCGATCGAGTCCGCCGCCGCCCTCATCACGCTGGAGCTGGTGGCCACCGGCCGCCTGACCGCCGGATGAGCCCGCCGGAGCCGCGTTCAGTCGATATGGGTGATATGGGTGATGTAGCCGCAGTCGGCGGAGATGGCGCGGGTCGTGGCCAGCAGCTCCGGGAGCAGGGCGAACACCTCCTCGCGGGGGAGGACGACGTCCGGTACGGAGATGGACGCGGCCGCGATGGCGCGGCCGCCGGCGTCGCGGACGGGCGCGGCGATGCAGCGGATGAACGTCTCGTGCTCGGCGTCGTCGGCCGCGTACCCCTGCTCGGCCACCTTCTCCAGCTCGGCCAGCAGCGCGTCCGGGCCGGCGATGGTGTGCTCGGTGTACCGGGTGTATTCGATGCCGGCCGCGACCGTCCGCCGGCGCTCTTCGGGCAGGTCGGCCAGCAGCACCTTGGCGATGGCGGTGCAGTGCAGCGGCATCCGGAGCCCCACCCGCGAGTACATCCGGATGGCGTGCCGGGAGTCGTACTTGTCGAGGTAGACGACCTCGCCGCCCTCGTAGACGCCGAGGTGGACGGTCTGGCCGGTCCGCTCGTTCAGGTCGGCGAGGTGCGGCGCGGCGACGCCGCGGACGCCGCGCTGCTCCAGGGCGGCGCCCGACAGCGAGAACAGCCGCGAGCCGAGGTGGAAGCGGTGGCCTTCGTCCCGGTACGCGAACCGCTCGTCCTCCAGCGTCCGCAACAGCCGCAACACCGTCGTCTTGTGGACGCCGATGGTCGCGGCCAGCTCGTCCAGCGAGCGCGGGCCCTCCCCCAGCTCCACCAGGATGCGCAACGCCCGCGCGAGGCTCTGGCTCATCGCGCGATGGTACAACCGCAGCGGCATGGGAGCGATTCACATTGCGAACCATGCAACGAAGGAGGTCATGACCATGATCGATGACGCCGCCGTGGACGCGCTCGGCGAGGAGGTCCTCGACTGGCGCTTCAAGGCGATCCCCGCCTCGGCGCACGGCTCGACCGTGCGCGAGTACGCGCGCTCCCGCCGTCCGCTGGACGAGTTCGGCACCCCGCTCCTGACCCTGGACGCGGGAGCCCTCGACCACAACCTGGAGCTGATGGCGGGCTGGGCCCGGTCGGCCGGGGCGCTGCTGGCACCGCACGGTAAGACGACGATGGCGCCGCAGCTGTGGCGGCGGCAGCTGCAGGCCGGCTCCTGGGCGATCACCGTGGCCAACCTGCCGCAGCTCCGCGTCGCGCGCGCGTTCGGCGTACGGCGCGTACTGCTGGCGAACGCGCTGCTCGACCCGGCCGGGCTCGGCTGGCTGTCGGCGGAACTCGAAGAACACCCCGAATTCGACTTCCTCTCCTGGGTGGACTCCGTCCGTTCCGTCGAGCTGATGGACGAGGCACTGCGGGCGGCGCGCGCGCAACGGCAGGTGGACGTCTGCGTAGAACTGGGCGGCCCCCATGGCCGTACGGGTGCCCGCGATGTGAACGAAGCCATCGCCATAGGGGAGGCCGTCAAGAAGGCCCCCACGTTGCGGCTCGTCGGGTCGGGCGGTTACGAGGGCGCCCTAGCGCACGACGCGTCCACCGAAGGGCTCGCGGCAGTCGACACGTACTTGGGCCGCCTTGCCGACCTCCACGGGCGCCTCCCGTACGAGACGGACGAGCCACTGGTGACGGCGGGCGGCAGCTCGTTCTTCGACCAGGTGGTGGAGGCACTCGGTGATCTGGACGGCCATCTGGTGCTGCGTTCGGGCGCCTACCTCGTCCACGACGACGGCTTCTACCGGCAGATCTCTCCGTTCGCGCGCGGCTCGGGCGGCGGGGACCGGTTGCGTTCGGCGATGCACGGCTGGGCGCGCGTGGTGTCGCGGCCCGAACCGGAACTGGCGCTCCTGGACGCGGGCAAGCGCGACCTCCCGTTCGACGAGGGGATGCCGGAACCGCAGATCGTGCGCGGCACCGGCGGCGCGCCGCTGGCGAAGGCGCGCGTCACCGCCCTCAACGACCAGCACGCCTTCCTGAGGGGAGCGGCGGTCGAGGTCGGTGACATCGTGCGGCTGGGGCTCTCGCACCCGTGCACGGCGTTCGACAAGTGGACGCTGATCCCGGTCGTGGACGACGCCGGCGCCGAAGAGCCCGCCGTCGTCGACCTCGTCCGGACGTGGTTCTGATGGCCGACCTGGTCATCAGGGGAGCCACGGTCATCGACGGGACCGGCGGGCCGGGACGCGTCGCGGACGTCGCCGTGACGGGCGGCCGCGTCGCCGGGATCGGCGGTGGCCTCACCGGCCGGAGCACGATCGACGCGTCCGGCCTCGTCCTCGCGCCCGGCTTCATCG
This sequence comes from Spirillospora sp. NPDC029432, assembly GCF_040703975.1. Classification (NCBI taxonomy): domain Bacteria; kingdom Bacillati; phylum Actinomycetota; class Actinomycetes; order Streptosporangiales; family Thermomonosporaceae; genus Spirillospora; species Spirillospora sp. NPDC029432. Next base: position 194,757 of record NZ_JBEZWH010000007.1, on the reverse strand, counting down.
ACATGCACGCGCACTCCGACCTGGCGCTGCTGGCCGAGCCCGACCATCTCGCCAAGGTGAGCCAGGGCGTCACGTGCGAGGTCATCGGGCAGGACGGCCTGTCGTACGCGCCGGTGGACGACGCCACGCTCGCCGCCACCCGCCAGGCGATCACGGGCTGGAACGGCGATCCGCCCGGCTTCGACTGGAACTGGCGGCGTGTCGGCGAGTACCTGGACCGCCTCGACGAAGGCATCGCCGTCAACGCCTGCTATCTCGTACCGCAGGGGTCGGTGCGGATGCTCGCGATGGGATGGGACGCGCGCCCGCCCACGGAAACCGAACTGAACCGGCAGCGGGAGCTGGTCGCCCTAGGCATGGAAGAGGGCGCGGTCGGTATGTCGAGCGGCCTCACATACGTGCCCGGCATGTACGCCGAAGACAGCGAACTCATCGAACTGTGCCGTGTCGTCGCCGGACTCGGCGGCTTCTACGCCCCGCATCACCGTTCCTACGGCGCCGGTGCCTTGCAGGCGTACGCCGACATGGTGAAGGTCTCGCGCGCGTCCGGCTGCCCCTTGCATCTCGCCCACGCGACGATGAACTTCCCTGTTAACAGGGGACGCGCTGCGGAACTGCTCGCCTTGCTGGACGACGCCATCGGCGACGGGTGCGACATCAGCCTGGACACCTATCCCTACCTCCCCGGTGCCACGACTCTCGCCGCGCTGCTGCCCAGCCGCTCCTCCGAAGGCGGACCGGAAGCGACGCTGCGCCGCCTCGCCGACCCGTCCGAACGGGAACGGATCCGGCACGTCATGGAGGACGAGGGCTCGGACGGCTGCCACGGCGTCCCCGTCGAATGGGAGACGATCGAGATCGCCGGCTCCCGCGACCCGGACGCCGTCGGCCGCACCATCGCCGAACTCGCCGCCGCCTCCGGGCGCACCCCGTTCGACACCTACTGCGACCGCCTCCTGGCCGACGACCTCGGCACGACGATCCTGCAGCACGTCGGCGACGAGCCGAACGTCCAGGCCATCATGCGGCACCCCGCCCACACCGGCGGCAGCGACGGCCTCCTCGCGCCCGCCAAGCCGCACCCCCGCGCGTGGGGGACGTTCCCGCGCTACCTCGGCCATTACACGCGCGAGCTCGGCGTCCTCTCCCTGGAGGAGTGCGTCGCGCACCTGACCGGGCGGCCCGCGCGGCGGCTCCGGCTCGCCGATCGCGGACTCGTGCGTACCGGGTACCACGCCGACCTGGTGCTCTTCGACCCCGCGACCGTACGGGACGCGGCGACCTTCGACGAACCGCGCCGCCAGGCCGAGGGGATCCCGTACGTGCTGGTCGGCGGCGTCCCCGTCATCGCGGAGGGTCGCCACACCGGCGCGCTCCCCGGCCGCTCGCTCCGCCGCGGCCCGGACGGCGTCCACTGACCCGGACGGACCGGGCAGGCCGGCGCGTCCACGGAAGCGGACCGTATTGCGCCATGCCCGTCCGCGACACCCTCAAGATCTGGCCGGGGACCGTGATCCGCTTTCGCCGTGGCGGGACTACTCGCCCTGGCCGTCCGCTGAGCCCGCGGGCCGTCCGGCGGGCGCGCCGGCCAGCCACACCAGCTCGCCCGCGACCTCGGCCGCCCGGTCGCCGTCGCCGGTACGGCCGTGCATGATCGCCGCGGCCAGCGCGCGCAGGTCGTCCGGCGACATCCCGTACATCGTGCCCGTCCGCCGGAGCCGTATCCGCAGCGGCCGCTCCCCCGGCGTGCGCGCCGTCAGCCACGGGTCGGGCGGCCGCCCGTCCAGCAGGTTCGGGCCGAGCCGCGGATCGTCGAACCCGTGGTCCATCTCGACCGCCGCCCGCGACAGGTCGCACCGCACCGTCCCGCCGACGCGCCGCGCCACCAGTACGGTGCCGTCCAGCCAGTGGGCGCTGTTGTACGCCCTGACGATCCCGTGCACGGCCGCGGCCAGGGCGCCGATCGCCGGAACCGTCCAGACGACGGCGAACAACCGGCCGAGCGACTCGTTCAGCATCGCCCCCGAGGCCGCCAGCAGGTACCCCGCCAGCCCCAGCAGGGCCAGCACGTACAGCGCGGTGAGCGCCCAGATCGCGGACCCCTGGGCGGGCGCCAGCCGCCGCCCGCGGTCCCCGGCGCGCGCCGTGCCGCCGGCCGGCCGCCTCCTGCGACGGAACACCGCCCCTCCCCGTTTCGGCCGCCCCATGATGCGCGCCGGCGCTGTCCGCCGGGGTCGCTCCGGACGGCCTTCGGACGGCCTCTGGATGACCGTCAGATGAACGCCCGCCGCCGTTCATCACGAGACCGAGGAGGGAAGCGCACTCTGACCTGGCGGATGTGCGGGCTCACGGCCGGATGCGCATCCATGACGGCGAAGTCGGGATCGATGCCGTGCTGGTGGGCCGCCTGGTGGCGGAGCGGTTCCCCTCGGCTGGGCCTGGAGGCGGGGTCAGGGGAGGAGGCCGGTGCGGCGGGCCTTGGTGACGGCTTCCATGCGGGTGTGGCTGTTCAGCTTGCGCATCGCCGATTTCAGGTAGCTCTTCACGGTCGCGGGGAGCAGGCCGAGCTGCTGGGCGGCCTGCGCGTTGGTGCAGCCGATGGCGACGTACGAGAGGACGTCGAGTTCGCGGGGGGACAGGCCGGGGGACGCGGGGGCGGGCGCGCCGTCGCGGCCGGCGGCGGCGAGGCGGGAGGAGGCCTTCAGGAGGCGGGCCTGGAGGTCGGGGTCGGTGATCTGGTCGGCCAGGCCGCGGAGTTCGGCGTGGACGGCGCGGATCTCCTCCCAGCGGGCGGACGCGGAGTCGGAGCACGGCGCGTTGAGCCGGGCCAGGGCCTGGTCGGCCTCGTCCCGTACGGCGAGGTCCTGCTCCAGGTCGCGGGCCGCCTGGACGGCCATGCCCAGGACGCGGTCCGCCAGCGACAGCGGCTCGCGCAGCGCCCCGTACAGGACGCCTCGCACGTTGCGCCGCACGACGACCGGCACCGCGACGATCGAGAGCAGCCCCTCCGCGCCCACCGGACCGTCGTAGTCATGGCTGATCGAGGACGCGCGGGGGTAGTCGCTGACCCATACGGGACGGCCCAGCGCCATCGCCTTGCCGCCCAGCCCGGAGTTGCGGCGGACCACCAGCCCGTCGAGCGACCCGGTGGTGCCTCCGACCAGTTCCGTGATGCGCATCCGGTCGCGGCCGCTCAGCGCACCCCCGAACACCATCGGCAGCCCGGTCGCGCGCTGGAGCGACAGGACCGCCGTACGCACCGCTCCCGCGTCGTCACCCATGAGCAGCAGCATGCCCGCCCGCACGGCAGGAGGAAAGAGGTGAGAGTGATCTGGACCACTCGCCTCCTGGGCCGCGGCCGGGCCCGCCGTGAGATCAGGTGGAGGCGGGCGGGCCGGGGGCGTTCAGGTTGAGGATCTCCATGGCCTCGGCGCGCATCTGGACCTTGCGGACCTTGCCGGTGACGGTCATGGGGAAGTCGTCGACGAGATGGACATAGCGGGGGATCTTGTAGTGGGCGAGCCGGCCGGTGCAGAACTCGCGGAGGGCCTCGGCGGTGAGGGGGTCGGCGCCGGGCCGGAGGCGGACCCAGGCCATGAGCTCCTCGCCGTACTTCTCGTCCGGTACGCCGATGACCTGCGCGTCCACGATGTCGGGGTGGGTGTAGAGGAACTCCTCGACCTCGCGGGGGTAGATGTTCTCGCCGCCGCGGATGACCATGTCCTTGATCCGGCCGGTGATGTTGACGTAGCCCTCGGCGTCCATCACGGCCAGGTCGCCGGTGTGCATCCAGCGGGCGGGGTCGATGGCCTCGGCCGTCTTGGCCGGTTCGTCCCAGTAGCCGAGCATGACCGAGTAGCCGCGGGTGCACAGCTCGCCGGGGGTGCCGTGCGGGACGGTCGTGCCGGACTCCGGATCGATGATCTTGATTTCGAGATGGGGGTGGACGGTGCCGACCGTGGAGACGCGGCGGTCGAGCGAGTCGCCGGCGCGGGTCTGGGTGGAGACGGGCGAGGTCTCGGTCATGCCGTAGCAGATGGTCACCTCGGCCATGCCCATCCGCTCGATGACCTGCTTCATGACCTCGACCGGGCACGGTGAGCCGGCCATGATGCCGGTGCGCAGGGACGAGAGGTCGTGCTCGGCGAACGAGTCGTCGTTCAGCTCGGCGATGAACATCGTCGGGACGCCGTAGAGGGACGTGCAGCGCTCGGCCGCGACGGCCTCAAGGGTGGCGCGGGGGTCGAAGCCCGGCGCCGGGATAACGACGCAGGAGCCGTGGCTGGTGGCCGCCAGGTTGCCCATCACCATGCCGAAGCAGTGGTAGAAGGGCACCGGGACGCAGATCCGGTCCTCCTCGTCGTAGCCGCACGTCTCGCCGACGAAGTAGCCGTTGTTGAGGATGTTGTGGTGGGACAGCGTGGCGCCCTTGGGGAAGCCGGTCGTCCCGCTGGTGTACTGGATGTTGATCGGGTCGTCGGCGCTGAGCTCGACGGCGTCGAGCCGCGCGCGGTCGCCCGCTTGGCCACGGGCGAGCAGGTCGTCCCAGGACTCCCGGCCGATCAGGACGACGTCGCGGAGGCCGGTCCTCGGGCGCACCTCCTCGATCATGGCGGCGTAGTCGGAGGTCTTGAACGAGGGCGCCGCCACGAGGGTGCGGACGCCGGCCTGGCCGAGCACGAACTCCAGCTCGTGGACGCGGTACGCGGGGTTGATGTTGACGAGGATGGCGCCGATCCGTGCCGTCGCGTACTGGACGAACATCCATTCGGCGCAGTTGGGCGCCCAGATCCCGACCCGGTCGCCCTTGGTCACGCCGAGGGCCAGCAGGCCGAGCGCGACGGTGTCGACCTCGGCGGCGAAGTGGTCGTACGACCAGCGGCGGCCGGTGGCGCGCTCGACCAGCGCGTCGCGGTCGGCGAACGCGGCGACCGTACGGGCGAGGTTGGCGCCGATGGTCTCGCCCAGCAGCGGCCGGGCGGAGGTCCCCGAGGCGTAGGACAGGCTCATCGCGCACCCCCTGGGGCTGCGGGAATCCGGTTCGTCGCGGGCTTCGTCGTGGGCTTCATCGCAGGTCCTCCTCGCGGTACTCGCCCTCGGGGCGGGCGGAGGGGCCGGGGTGCTTGGCGGTCTCGGCGGTGCGGAGCTCGACGCGGCGGATCTTGCCGGAGATGGTCTTGGGCAGCTCGCCGAACTCCAGCAGCCGGATCCGCTTGTACGGGGACAGCTGCGCCCGGCTGTGCTCGAAGATCGCCTTCGCGGTGGCGGCGCCGGGCTCCCAGCCGGCGGCCAGCGTGATGTACGCCTTGGGGACGGCGAGCCGCACCGGGTCGGGGGACGGCACCACGGCGGCCTCGGCGACCGCCTCGTGCTCGATCAGCACGCTCTCCAGCTCGAACGGGGAGATCTTGTAGTCGGAGGCCTTGAAGACGTCGTCGGAGCGGCCCACGTAGGTGATGTAGCCGTCCTCGTCCACGGAGCCGATGTCGCCGGTGTGGTAGCGGCCGCCGGCCATGGCCTCGGCGGTGCGGTCGTCGTCGCCGTGGTAGCCGGTCATCAGGCCGAGCGGGCGGTCGTCGAGGTCGAGGCAGATCTCCCCCTCCTCGGCGGGCTCGCCGGTGATCGGGTCGACGAGGGTGACCTTGTAGCCGGGCGCGGGGCGTCCCATCGAGCCGGGTTTGACCGGCTGGCCGGGCGAGTTGGCGATCTGCACGGTCGTCTCGGTCTGCCCGAAGCCGTCCCGGATCGTCACGCCCCAGGCGTCGCGGACCCGTTCGATGACCTCGGGGTTGAGGGGCTCGCCGGCGGCGACGACCTCGCGGGGCGGGGTGGCGAGCCGGGACAGGTCGGCCTGGATGAGCATCCGCCAGACGGTCGGCGGGGCGCAGAAGCTGGTGACGCCGCACCGGTCGAGCTCGCCGAGCAGCCGGTCGGCGTCGAAGCGCGTGTAGTTGAAGATGAACACGCAGGCGCCGGCGTTCCAGGGCGCGAAGACGTTGCTCCAGGCGTGCTTGGCCCACCCGGCGGACGAGATGTTGAGGTGGATGTCGCCAGGGCGCAGGCCGATCCAGTACATCGTGGACAGGTGGCCGACCGGGTAGCTCGCGTGCGTGTGCTCCACCAGCTTGGGCCGGGCGGTGGTGCCGGAGGTGAAGTAGAGCAGCAGCGTGTCGCTGGAGAACGTGGTGCCGTACGGGGTGAAGTCGGTCGCGGCGCCGTAGGCGTCGGCGTAGCGCAGCCAGCCGTCGACCTCGGCGCCCACGGCGATCCGGGTGTAGTCGCCGGGGATGTCGGCGAACCGTCCGGTCACGGCCGAGGCCGCGACGACATGGCGGGCGCGGCCGCGGTCGAGCCGGTCCCGGAGATCGGTGGTGCCCAGCAGCGTCGTGGTCGGGATCAGCACGGCGCCCAGCTTCATCGCGGCCAGGATCGTCTCCCACAGCTCGACCTGGTTGCCGAGCATGAGGATCACGCGGTCGCCGCGGCGGACCCCGGCCGCGCGCAGGTGGTTGGCGACCTGGTTGGAGCGGCGGGCCATGTCGGCGAACGAGTGGCGCTCCTCCGAGCCGTCCTCCTCGACGATCCAGAGCGCGGGCTCGTCGTTGCCCTCCGCCAGCTTGTCGAACCAGTCCAGCGCCCAGTTGAACCCGGTCAGCACCGGCCACCGGAACTTCTCGTACGCCGTCGCGTAGTCCTCGCGATGGGCGAGCAGGAAGTCGCGAGCCGCGCGGAACTCGACTGCCGCCATGAGTCCTCCTCGTCAACCCCACAGCTTCATCGGCCACGAGAATCGTTGGCCACGCCGGCGACCTCGCGCCACCCCCGAAAGTAGGTAGTCACTCCCTACCCGGTAGGGGGCCCGGTACGACGAAGGTCGCGCGCAGCAGCCTGCCCGCGCGTCGCCGATCGAGGGGAACCTGGGCGCGGGGCTCGGCCTTTCGCCGGCTCCGCGCGCGGGGCGCGGCCGCCCGCGCGTTCCGAAACATCCGTATCTCCGCGGAAATGACACTGATGTGGCACTCGCGGCCCCGGGACGGGCGGGTGTGACGGAACGGCGGGCGGCGGCGCTGGATCAGGCGTGGGAATTCGCGCGCTTGACCCGGGCGAGCAGGTCGGCGAAGTTGTCCAGCGTGAGCGTGAGGGCGCCCTGATCAGGGGCTTTGCTGTCGCGTACGCCGACGCGCCCGGCGAGGCGCGCGAGCTCCACGCAGTCGCTCTGTCCGGAACTGCCGCTGCTGAAGCTGGACTTCCGCCATATCGCGGGGGTGGTCATCGCATCGACTCCAATGCATGTTCGATGAGTTGGCGAGAAGCGGACCGGGACAACGCATCCGTTCCGATCCTGTCATAGCGTATTTCGAATGCGTGGACTTCGGCAGGATCTCCAACCAATCTGCCACCGCCGGATGCCTCGATGTACGCGAGTGTCTCCCTGGCGACACCGAGCAGTTTGAACGAACCGTCCAAGCCCGGGTGAAAACCGATCGAACGGGGGACCACCCGGAGCATCACGTGCGGTTTGGCGGCCAATTCCAAAAGGCGGGACAACTGCTCGTACATCACCCGCGGCTCGCCGATCGCCCGGTCGATGACGTCCTCTTCGAGCAGGACCCACAGGAGCGGCGGCTCCGGCCGGAGCAGGGTCTCCTGGCGGGCCAGCCGGCCGGCGACCGACTCCTCGATGTCCTGCACGCCTCCCTGGACGAAGAGAGTGCGGGCGTACGCCTCGGTCTGGAACAGCCCCGGGACCAGCGAACGCTCGTAGATCTTGATCGTGGAGGCCCGCGCCTCCAGCTCCAGATGCGCCGAGAACCAGTTGGGGTCGTGCCCGGTCCTGGCGTGGTGGAGGAGCAGGCACAGAAGATCACCGGTGCCGTACGTGTCGTCGAGTGCTCTCAGCTGACGCTCCGAGGGCTTCAGCCGGCCCGCCTCCCAGTGAGAGACGGTCTGCCGCGCGGTGTTGGTCATCTTGCCGACGGCGGCGCAGGACAGCCCGTGCTTGTTCCGGAGAAAGTGCAGGTAGACGGCCAGGAAGTCCCACATCGACGCTCTCGGATCGAGCGAATCGCGCAGCGGCACGTGCGGTGCTCCATTCAGTGATCATGTCTCTAATGTCTCCAGAGCCATGGCCAAGCTAGCGCTACGCCAACACAATGTCACGGAGAGCGAGCATCGGGGGGACAGTCAATGGGGGCCGAAAGTACGATCGCTGACGATCTGGACATAACCGTTCCGGGGGCGCGTACTGCACCGGGATGGGCGCGCGCACTGATCGAATTGCGCGTCGCCCGCTGGTCGATGTGGCATATCAAGCACGACGCCTGCCTGATCGCCGGCGAATTGATCGCCAACGCGGTGGCGGCGGCGCCGGGCGAGGAGATCAGGATCAGGTGCACGCGGGAGCCGGAGGCGATCCTGCTGGGGGTGTGGGACGCCTCCGACGAGATGCCCGTCGTCCTGCCGGTCAAGGAGATGACCTTGGACGATGTGGAGGGCGACCCGCTGGCCCTCGAACCGGGGCACGACGACGGGACGGGCGGCTGGGGGCTGCCGATCGTCGAGGCCCTCGCCGCGGAGTGCGGGGTGGATCCCACGGAGCCGCGCGGTAAATGGGTCTGGGCGCGCATCGCCTGCTGACCGCCGATAACGCGGGCACAAGGCGGGCCGGGGCCCGCACACAAGATCGAATGGAGCGTTCCCAATACGGGGGGAACTCCGCCGGACGAGTTCCGGGGAACGCGCCGGACCGGCCGATCCGCAGGTCTCCCGCCGAGTCATCGCGGACAGTCAAGGCCCGGTGAACGGTGACACGGAACTAACCGCGAGGAAAGGAGGAGTGGCGAGGGGTGGGCCGGTCGTGTCCGGCGGCTCGAAGGAGGGGGGCCACCCCCGGGCGGGGGGCTCGGGGGTGACCGGAGAGAGCCGCGGCGCGTACCCGGGGGGTGAGCGGCCGAGGGGGCGGCGACGCCGTGGAGGGAGTGCCGGCAGCGGGGGCGCCGGCACCGCTCCGGCGGCGATTAGCAAATACGGATATGTCTACGGAAAGGGATTTGGAATGACCAGCGCCGTCAGGAGAGGAGTGTCCTGGGTGTGATGGGATATCGGAATCCGGCCGGCCATGCGACGGCCGGCCGCCATCGGGGGTCAGGACTCCGGAACGTACGGGGGCGCGACGCCCCAGCCCCACCGGGGCACGGGGATGCCGTCGGACGGCGGCGCGGTGCCGAGGCCGGAGTTGGAGACGGCCAGGCGCGTCCCCCATTCGATGTAGCCGGAGAACGCGGCGCGGAACTCGGGGTCGGCGGGGAGACCGGCCTCGTCCGCCGCGTCCATGAGGAGGCTCACCCAGCGGCGGCGCTGCGGCTCGGTGATGTGCCTGCCGAGGTGCTGGGAGAGCATGTGGGGGTAGCCGCCGCGCTCGTCCGTGTAACGGGACGGGCCGCCGAACACCTCGCTCAGCCACATCGCGACGTACCGGGGGTGGCCCGGGTCCATGTGCGCGAACAGGGGGCCGATCAGGTCGTCCTTGAGCACCCGCGCGTAGAAGATCTCGGTCAGGTGCTCGAACGCGTCCGTTCCGCCCGCCCACTCGTACAGGCTCGGAACGGCTGAACCGGCGCCCTTCACGGCGGTGCGCTCGTAGTGGCGCATCTCCTCGATCCGCTTCACGTAGGGGCGGATCTCCGCGAGGAAGGCCGTGAAGTGCTCGCCGCCGCGGAACTCCTGCATATGGGCCTCGGCCGAGGTCCATGTGATGCGCAGGATGTACGACTCGGGCTCGTCCGTGCAGCGGGACAGCTCGTAGTCGACGCACTGGGGGGCGGCGGCCAGGGGGACCGCGGCGCGCGCGTACGCGGCCTCGAACTCCTCGGCGTCGCCCTGGTCGATCCGGTAGCGGATGTACTCGACGATCATGTGATCACGCCCTTGATCATGGTTGGCGTCATCAATGTAATCGGGTAATCATCCGGGCTGGGGCGTTCTGGCCGAATCCGGCGCGACCGCGATCGGGAAGGCCCGGCATCCCGCACGGCGCGGGATGCCGGGTCTGTCGGCACTGGCGACACTGGCAGCACTGCCGGCACTGCCGGGTCGGTGCTCGGGCCCGCCGCCCGCCGGCGTCAGTCCTCGCCGGGACGCCGCGCCCAGAACACGCCGCCGGCGATGACGACGATGACCAGGGCGGCCACCCCGATCCACAGCCAGCCGGACGAGGAGCCGCTCTCCTCCTGGCTCGCGGCCTGCGTGGTGGCGGTCGCGGACGGCGCGGGCGCGGCCGGGGCCGCGGACGCCGAAGCCGACGCCGACGAGTCCGGGGATCCCTTCACGGAGAACTTGAAGCTGCCGGAGATCGGGTGGCCGTCGCTGGAGACGACGCGCCAGCCGACGGTGTACTCGCCGTTCGGGAGCGTCCCCTCGACCGCCTGGGTGACCTTGTTGTCGACGGCCCGCGCCTCCCCGGCGCCGTGCTTCGCGCCGTCGGGCCCGGTCAGGACGATCTGCGGGACGCGGACGGTGCCGGTGAAGGTCAGCTCGATCTCCGGCGGCGACACGATCTCGGCGCCCTTCTCCGGATTGGAGGACTTCAGCGCGTCGTGCGCCCAGGCGGGCGCGGCGCCGAGCCCGAGCACCGCCGCGACCAGGGCGATCGCCAGGGTGATCCTGCGGAACCTCATGCTTGCCTCCTTGCGCGGGTGAGGCCGAGACCGCCGACGCCGATCCCGATCACTCCGGCGGCCAGGCCCAGGCCGCCGAGCAGCCGGGCCGTGCCGTCGTCGGCCGGGGACGCGGTCGCCGCGGGCTTCGCGCCGTTCGCGGCGACCGGCTCGGCCGCGGCCTTCGGAGTCAGTTTGAGGGACGGAGCGGGGTGCTCGGGTTCGTTGGAGCCGTCCCCGGGGTCCTGGTCCCACTTCACGACCTCGTCGTTGGAGTAGGTCTGCTCGGCCTTGAAGAGGACCCGGTCGGCGTTCGCCGGCAGCGGCCCCATCGAGACGTCGAACTCCTCGAATTGCCCGGCCGCTATCTCCCCGCCGGTCCAGATGATCTTCGAGACGTACTCGGTGAGCTCGCCGCCCTCGATCTTGACGGGCTCGGGCAGCTTGGCGCGCTCGACCTCGACCTTCCAGCCGGGCACGGGCCGTACCGACACGTGCTCGATCACGGGATCGGACGGCATCTCGATCACGAGCTTGGTCGTCCGCGCGTTGTCGCGCTCGTTCGGTACCCGGAAGGCGACCTTGGTGTACGAGCCCTGCTCGGCGGTACGGGGGTTGGCGGTGACGTGGGCCGACGCGCCGGTGGCCAGACCGGCGAGGGTGACGGCGGCCAGCGCGGTGACGGCGGCTGATCTGCGGATATGCCGTGACATGCCATGAGGAATGCGACGGGACATGGGAATCTCCGTTCGAGGCGTACGGGTGAAGCCGGACGGGCCCGGGACGGGCGATCGGTCCGGTGACGTACGGCACTCGACGGCTCGCGGTACGAGCCCGGCGGCTCAGCAGGCGAGCGCGAGCGCCCTCGAACGGCGCGGCGGCCCGCGGCGGACGACCTCGTGCCGCAGGATCCGCCCGCACGGGCGGGCGGGGATGTCCTCCGCCGGGAGCGGCGCGGTGCGCGGCGGGGCGGCGGCAGGCTCGATCGCGATCAGTACCCGGGCCGGGGCCGTGGCGATCCGCCGGGCCAGCGACCAGGCCGCCCGCTCGCCGCGCCGCAGCCACCAGGCCGAGACGACCGCCGCCGCGACGTGCGCGAGCGTCATCGCCGTGCCCGATCCGCCGCCCCCGCCGGGGCCCGGCGCGACGGCGACCGTGTGGTGCCCTGCGGCGGTCGCGGTCGCGGCCGTGCATTCGGCGCTCGCGTACAGGCTGTGCAGCGCGAACTGGCCGCCCAGCAGCCCGCCGAGCAGGGTGGGCAGCGAGCGCTCGTGGCCCGCCAGCGCCTGCGTCACCGCGAGGACGCCGCCGAAGCCCGCCACGACCGCCCAGTACGGGATGGCCGCGGTGGACGTGAGCGAGTGCCCGAGGGTCGCCAGCGTCACGCAGACGGTGGTGAAGACCACCGCCCGCGAGGTACGGAAGAGGGGACGCGGCGGGTGCGGGGACATGGCGGGAACATCGTCCCACCCCCGGCCGGTGATCTCTACACACCCCCCGAGATCGGTATGGCGCCCCAACATCTAGTGTTGTCGCAATCGGTCCCCGCCAGATGTAGGGTCATGATCGTGCTGGTTCGCCCGCGCCGATCGCCGGTGCGGGCGTCGTAAGAGGGAACCCGGTGCGGTGCGGCCCGATGTCTCGGGCCGCCCAATTCCGGGACTGCCCCGCAGCGGTGAGCGGGAACGACCGCCGTCAGAGAGCACTGGCGCGCCGTGATGGCGCGCCGGGAAGCGACGGTCATTAGGTCGCGCGCTCCTTCCGGGAGGGAGGGGACGCGCGGTGCCCGCGAGTCCGAAGACCTGCCCGCACCGATGGACGTCCAGGCTTCGCGGGAGGCCGGTGGGCGCGCGGCGGCCTGCCGTGGCGTTCTCCTCCCCTGCCCGCGGGGCGATCTCAAGGGGAGAGAGAGTACGTGACACGGCAACTCACGGCGCCGCCGAACCCGTCCGGGGTGTCCGGCGACATCGGCGCCGCGATCGAGCGTGCCTGCGCCGGGCTGCCCGGCGCCGAGCCGGCGCCGCTGCTGGCGGCGGTACGGGGGGAGAGCGGGGAGGCGGCGCGGCGGGAGCGCGCCGTCGCCGAGGCGGCCGCGCTGGTGGCGGCCGAGCCCGCGTACTCCAGGGTCGCCGCCCGGCTGCTGGCCGTGAAGATCGCGGAGGAGACCGCGGCCGAGGGCGTGCTGACGTTCGCCGGCTCGGTGGCGGCCTCGCACCGCGAGGGCCTGCTGTCGGACGAGGCCGCCGCGTTCGTCGCCGCGCACGCCGCCGAGCTGGACGCGCTGATCGACGAGGGCGCCGACGAGCGTTTCGAGTATTTCGGCCTCCGCACCCTCTACGACCGCTACCTGCTCCGCCACCCGAGCACCCGCCGCGTGCTGGAGCGCCCGCAGTTCTTCCTCCTGCGCGTCGCGGCCGGCCTGTCCGACACCGTCGCCGAGGCGGCGGAGCTGTACGGGCTGCTCAGCACGCTGTCGTACCTGCCCAGCTCCCCGACGCTGTTCAACTCCGCGGCCCGCCGCCCGCAGCTGTCGTCGTGCTTCCTGCTGGACTCGCCGCGGGACGAGCTGGAGTCGATCTACGAGCGGTACGCGCAGGTCGCGCGGCTCAGCAAGTACGCGGGTGGCATCGGGATCTCGTGGTCGCGGGTCCGGTCGCGCGGCTCGCTGATCCGCGGCACCAACGGCCTGTCGAACGGGATCGTCCCGTGGCTGCGGACCCTGGACTCCTCCGTCGCCGCCGTCAACCAGGGCGGCCGCCGCAAGGGCGCAGCGTGCGTGTACCTGGAGCCCTGGCACGCCGACGTCGAGGAGTTCCTGGAGCTGCGCGACAACACCGGCGAGGACCAGCGCCGCACCCACAACCTCAACCTCGCGAACTGGATCCCGGACGAGTTCATGCGCCGGGTCGAGTCCGACGGGACCTGGTCGCTGTTCGATCCGAAGGAGGTGCCCGAGCTCACCGACCTGTGGGGCGAGGAGTTCGACGCCGCGTACCGCAAGGCCGAGGAGGACGGCCGGTACGTGCGCCAGGTCTCGGCCCGGCGCCTGTACGGCCGGATGATGCGGACCCTCGCGGAGACCGGCAACGGCTGGATGACGTTCAAGGACGCCGCCAACCGCGCCTGCAACCAGACGGCCACGCCGGGCCGCGTCGTCCACCTGTCCAACCTCTGCACGGAGATCCTGGAGGTGACGGGCGACACCGAGACGGCGGTGTGCAACCTCGGCTCGGTGAACCTGTCCGCCCACGTCGGCCCGGACGGGGTGGACTGGGCGCGGCTGCGCGCGACCGTCCGCACCGCCGTCCGGTTCCTGGACCGGACGATCGACCGCGGCTTCTACCCGACCGGCGAGGCCGCGGGCGCGAACCGGCGCTGGCGGCCGGTCGGGCTGGGCGTGATGGGCCTGGCGGACGTGTTCTTCAAGCTGCGGCTGCCGTTCGACTCCGCCGAGGCCCGCGCGCTCTCGACCCGGATCGCCGAGGAGATCGCGCTCGCGGCGTACGGCGCGTCCGCCGACCTGGCCGAGGAGCTGGGCCGGCTGCCCGAGTACGAGCACACCCGCACCGCCCGCGGGCGGCTCCACCTGGACCACTTCCCGGACGCGAGCCCGTCCCGCGCCGCCGAGTGGGACGCCCTGCGCGCCCGGATCGCCGAGGTCGGGCTGCGCAACTCGCTGCTGATCGCGATCGCGCCGACCGCGACGATCGCGTCCATCGCGGGCTGCTACGAGTGCATCGAGCCGCAGGTGTCCAACCTGTTCAAGCGCGAGACGCTGTCGGGCGAGTTCCTGCAGATCAACTCCTACCTGGTCGCGGACCTCAAGGCGCTGGGCCTGTGGACGCCGCAGGTCCGGGACGCGATCAAGCGCGCGAACGGATCCGTCCAGGGCCTGGTCGATCTCCCCGAGGAGCTGCGCGCCCTCTACCGGACGGCCTGGGAACTCCCCCAGAAGGCCCTGATCGACCTCGCGGCGGCGCGCACGCCGTACATCGACCAGAGCCAGTCGCTCAACCTGTTCATGGAGACGCCCACCATCGGCAAGCTCTCCTCGATGTACGCCTACGCGTGGCGCGCGGGTCTCAAGACGACCTACTACCTGCGTTCGCGGCCCGCGACGCGCATCGCGCAGACGACCGTCTCCCCTACGGAAGCGGTCATGTGCTCCCTCGAAAACCCAGAGACCTGCGAGGCATGCCAGTGAGCCTGCTGGACCCGGGCATGGACCTCACCCTCCGGCCCATGCGCTACCCCGACTTCTACGAGCGCTACCGCGCCGCCATCCGCAACACGTGGACGGTCGAGGAGGTCGATCTCGCCTCCGACCTGGCCGACCTCGCCCGCCTCACCCCGGCGGAACTGCACCTGGTCAACCGCCTGGTCGCGTTCTTCGCCACCGGCGACTCGATCGTGGCGAACAACCTCGTGCTGAACCTCTACAAGCACGTGAACGCGCCCGAGGCCCGCCTCTACCTGTCCAGGCAGCTGTTCGAGGAGGCCGTGCACGTCCAGTTCTACCTGACGCTGCTGGACACCTACCTGCCCGACAACGACGAGCGCGCCAAGGCGTTCGCGGCGATCGAGCACATCCCGTCCATCCGGGCGAAGGCGGAGTTCTGCTTCCGCTGGATCGACTCGCTCGGCGGGCTGGACGAGCTGCGCACGGCGGAGGACCGCCGCTCGTTCCTGCTCAACCTCATCTGCTTCGCCGCGTGCATCGAGGGCCTGTTCTTCTACGGCGCCTTCGCGTACGTCTACTGGCTCCGCTCCCGCGGCCTCCTGAACGGTCTCGCGTCCGGCACCAACTGGGTCTTCCGGGACGAGAGCATGCACATGGAGTTCGCGTTCTCGGTCGTGGACACCGTCCGCGAGGAGGAGCCGGAGCTGTTCGACGCCGCGATGACCGAGCAGGTCACCCGCATGATGGAGGAGGCCGTGGAGGCGGAGCTGGCCTTCGCCCGCGACCTCTGCGGCGACGGCCTGCCGGGGATGAGCGCCGGCGACATGCGCCGCTACCTGGAGTACGTCGCCGACCAGCGCCTCGCCCGGCTCGGCCTGCCGGTCCGGTACGGCTCGGCGAACCCGTTCTCGTTCATGGAGCTGCAGGACGTGCAGGAGCTGTCGAACTTCTTCGAGCGCCGCGTCTCCGCGTACCAGATCGGCGTGGAGGGCAGCGTCGCCTTCGACGAGGCCTTCTGACGGCCGCCCCCCGCCCGGAGGCCGCGTCCGCGCGAAGCGGCCGGCCTCCGGGCGCGGCGGTCAGGGCTCCAGGCCGGGCCGCCAGCAGAGTTCCGGCGGGATGCCCTCGGTGATGAAGTGGTCGGGGGCGAGCCGGGACTCCCATCCGGGACGCCAGCCGGGGTCCCGGCGCTCCATCTCCTCGCGCAGCACGTCGATCGGCTCCCTGGGCTCGTGGAAGTCCATGGTCTTCCGGCGCGCGACGGCGAAGCCCGTCCAGAACGGGGGCCGGTGATCGTAGGCGCGCTCGGCCGTCACCTCCCCGTCCCGCACGCGGACCCGGACGAACAGCCAGCGCCCGGACCGGTCGTCGCCCTCCTCCTCCCGCCAGGCGTCGAGGAGCTCGCCGAACGCCGGGTCCTTCCACTCCGTCCCGTCCCGGTCGCGCAGCGTGAACCGGCCGTTCCACCTGCCGGCGAGGGCGGCCCGGATCTCGGCATGGCCGTTCTCCCGCATCCACGCGGCGACGGCGCGCAGCGCCTCCCCCTCGGCCGGGACGGGGCGTTCCGCCTCTTCCGCCAGGCACATGGCCCGCCCGACGAGGTCGCTCTGCCAGCCCTCGTGCTGGGCGAACACGCGGCGCTCGGCGGGCTCGCCGTTCCCGGCCGGGACCTCGGGCCACCGGGATCCCGGCGCCACTCCGGCCCACTCCGCGACCGCCAGCGCGCCCTCAAGGGCGAAACCCGCGTCGGCGTCGAAGAAGCTTGCCGTGCCGGCGACCGCTTCGGGGTCCAGGGCGCGGATCAGCGCCTCCAGCACGTCACGGTCCACCGTCCGGGCGCGGGCGGCGGCGAGCACCGCGTCGTACGCCGCTTGCGCGGCCCTCTCGTCCGCTGCGTGCTCCATGAAGTTCTCGTGGAACTGGAAATAGCCGCGGAGCTCGTCCCCGAACCCGTCGTCCATGCCGTCCGGGTATGCGGTGCGCCCCCAGGACTCGCCGTCCCACCAGTGCACGAACGCGAGGATCTGCTCTTCGCGGATCAGCTCGACGAGCCGTTCCCACGGCAGCCACGCCGGGCCTCCCGCCAGCAGGTCGATGGGCAGAACCTGGTGGCGGGTCCGGCTGTAGTCGACGTCGTGGCCGTAGACGACCGCCCGGCCGCCCTCGATCCGCGTCATCCCCCACCAGCCGTTTCCGGCGTCGTCGAGGCTCCGGATCCCGCCGCCGGCCGGCTCGTACCGGCCGAGGCCCGGGACGAGCGCGCTCAGGACGGCGCGCGCCGCCAGTTCCGTCCACGTCCCGTCGGCGTCCGGCCGGGTGATCTCGTTCGTCATGGCGCCGTCCTACCACCGGGCGGGGGTCAGCGGGCGATGAAGTCGGTGATCACGTTGTGCACGTGGTGCGTCTTCTCCTCGCCGCGGAACTCGACCTCGTAGATCTGCGTCCCCACGTGGATCGCGATCGCGCCGCTGGAGAAGAACGACCCGGCCCACGACTTGTTGCTGACCACGCTGACCGAGCTGATCCTCGAGTAGGGGATGCTGGTGATCGCGACCCGCTTGCCCACGAACGACGTGTCCTGGACGATCACCCGCCGGTTGGTCAGGCCGATGAAGCCCGTCCCGGTCCCCACCGCGTCGTACACGGCGATGATCTGCTCGCCCGGCAGCAGCCCGCTCTCGATCTGCTTGAGCTGGCCCGACCTGTCGTGCGGAATCCCGCTACGTCCCACTTGGCCTCCCCGTATGCCGTTTACGGTTACGACGGGCGGGACGTACCGTCCGGTTCCGGGCACCGGGCGAACGCTGGGAGGGGCCGGGTCAGGCGGCCTGCTGCCAGTGGCGCAGGCCGGTCCAGATGCGGCACAGGTCGGCGTCCTGCCGGTGGAGGATCCGGACGGCCGTGCTGGAGCCGTCGGCGAGCAGGCCCCAGATGAGGTCGCCGGGCTCGGCCAGCGGGCGGCGGCCCCGGCGGGCCGACCACAGGGCGACCTCGATCGCCTTGCGGCCGCCCTCGTCCAGCCGGATCCGCACCGCCGGGCCGGTGAGGGTGACGCGCAGCGGGAGTACGGGGGAGCGGTCGAGCCGCCACAGGGCCGGGTCGTCCGGACGCGCGGACGTGGCGGCGGCGGCACGGCGGCGGACCTCGTCCAGGTCGATGCCGAGGGTGGCGAGCAGTTCCCGGTCGCGGCCGGGGGAGGCGCCGAGCTCGTCCCGTACGGCGCCGGGGTCGAGGCCGAGGAGCGGTTCTTCGGCCAGCGCCCACAGCAGGCAGCCGGTGCCGAGCGTCTCCTGGCCGGATTCCGCCGCGAAGCGGGCGGCCCGGACGATCGTGTCGCGTGCGGTGGGCGAGAACCTTGCGAGCATCGTCACTCCGATCCGATCCGCCGGGCGTGCTTCTTGTGCACGGACTGCCGCCGTACGCCGAGGGAACGGGCGATCGCCTCCCACGACCAGCCCTGGGCGCGCGCGTTGGCCACGTGCAGGGTCTCCAGCTCGTCCACGAGCCTGCGCAGGGCCGCCACCGCGGCCAGGCCGGTCGCCGGGTCGCGGCTGTCCACGTCCGCCGCCAGCTCCGTCATGGATGTCATGGTGTCAGCCTAGGCTGACATCCCCAGTTTGTCACCCTAGGCTGACAGGCGTCTTCAGCGGCGGGTGAGGTAGTCGCTGATCTGCTTGATCCAGTACGTGTAGTAGCGGCTGAGGAACGCCTCGGGGAGCAGGCGGGACAGCCAGGGCCGGTACTTGTTGATGTCCTCGGTGCCCGCGTGCCGGGCGACGATGCCCGCCTTCTTCGACCGGGTGCGCTCGTAGCCGCGCAGGACGTCCGGCAGCATGTCCGGCAGCGCGCCCGTGCCGCGGCGGAGGTCGTGGGCCAGCAGCCAGGCGTCCTCCAGCGCCTGGTTGGCGCCCTGCGCCCGGGTCGGCGGCATGCTGTGCGCCGCGTCCCCGACCAGCGTGATCGGTCCGGCGCCCCAGACGCGCGGGACGCGGTGCCGGAAATGCGGGAAGAATTCGAGGTCGTCCTCGTCCGCCATCGCGAGCACGTCGCGCGCCGGCGAGGCCCAGTGCCCGAACCGCCGCCGCAGGACGTCCAGGGGCGCGTCCGGCATCGGCTCGGCGGGCGACCAGCGCACGTCGAACCACCATTGCAGCAGGCCCTCGCCCGCCGGCATGAGACCGCACATGCCCTCCGGTCCCACGATCATCATGCCGCGGCGGGAGGAGGCGACCTCGATCGGGATCCGGCTGAGGCCCTGCCAGGTGGCCCATCCGCTCGGCGTGGCCGGGTCGGCGCCCCACACGTGGTCGCGCACGGCGGAGCCGCGGCCGTCGGCGCCGATCAGCAGGTCGCCCTCGGCGGTGGTGCCGTCGGCGAACTTCACCAGCACGCCGTCGCCGTCCTCGACGACGCCCGTGCAGGCGCGGTCGAACTCGATCAGCCCGGACGGCGGCCCGGCGGCGAGCCGCTCGATGATCCGCCGGCGCGGCAGCGAGATGTTCGGGTGGCCCAGCACGCTCGCGGACCGGCCGACGTCGATGTCCACCAGGTGCCGCCCGTCGTAGGTGCACTGCCGCAGGACGTCGACCGGCGCGCCGACCCCGTCCAGGGACACGCCGAGGTCGGCCAGGATGCCGGTTCCGTTGCTCCACAGGGTCAGCGCGGCGCCGGTCGTGCGGAGCCCGCCGGCGCGCTCGAACACGCTGACCTGGTGCCCGTCCGCGTGCAGGGCCCGCGCGGCCGCCAGGCCGCCCACACCAGCACCGATGATCAGGACTTTCATCGTCCGCCCTCCTTGTCACTACGATAATAGTACTATCAGAGTCGTACTAATCTGGAGGGGTGCCTCCTTCGCCGAACCTCCAGCGCCGGCGCGCGCTGGCCGACGCCGCCGTCGAGGTGCTGGGCACCTCGGGGATCCACGGGCTGAGCCATCGCGCGGTGGACGTCCAGGCCGGCCTGCCGCCCGGGACGACGTCCAACTACTTCCGCAACCGCGACGCCCTCCTGGAGGCGGCGGCCCGGCGCGCGATGGAGCTGCACCAGGCCGACATGGTCGCGACGCAGGGGCCCGAGGGCGCGGTGGCCGACCAGGAGCGGATGGTCGAGCTGATCGCCGCCTCGCTGTACCGGGCGGCGACCGAGCACCGCGTCCGCTACCTGGCGATCTACGAGCTGACCATGGAGTCCACCCGCCGGCCGGCGCTCCGCCGCGCGCTGGCCGGCATCGCGGGCGGCGCGCACGACTTCACCGTCGAGCACCACCGCGACCTGGACCTGGCGACGACCCGCGAGCAGGTCGGCATGCTCATCACCCTGTACGGCGGGGCGCTGTTCACCCTGGTGACGGCCCCGGAGCGCGAGCTCACCCCGGAGTCCGTCCGGCCGATCGCCCGGGCCGTCGTCGTCGGGGGGACGGCCGGGGCGCGAGCGTAGCGAACGCCCGCGGCGGCACCGGACCCGGCAAAACTTTGTACGCTGTACGTAATAGAGTGCGGCGAACATGAGGGAGCGTCCGATGCATCCGGCCGACGGCCACAGCGCGATCCAGGTACGCGGAGCCCGCGAGAACAACCTGGCCGACGTCTCGCTCGACCTGCCCAAGCGGCGGCTCACCGTCTTCACCGGGGTGTCCGGCTCCGGCAAGTCGTCCCTGATCTTCGGGACGATCGCGGCCGAGTCGCAGCGGCTGATCAACGAGACGTACACCGCGTTCCTGCAGTCGTTCATGCCGAGCCTGGGCCGCCCCGACGTGGACGAGCTGCGCAACCTGAGCGCCGCCATCGTCGTCGACCAGGAGCGGATGGGCGCCAACTCCCGCTCCACGGTGGGGACGGCGACGGACGCGTACGCCATGCTGCGGATCGTGTTCAGCCGCCTCGGCGAGCCGCACATCGGCGGGGCCGGCGCGTTCAGCTTCAACCTGCCCGAGGGGATGTGCCCGGAATGCGAGGGCATGGGGCAGGTCTCGAAGATCGATGTCGATCGGCTGGTGGACCGCGAGCTGTCGCTGAACGAGGGTGCGATCACCGTTCCGAACTTCGCCGTCGGCTCCTGGTACTGGAAGGTCCTGGCGGGTTCCGGCTTCTACAGCCCGGACAAGAAGCTGAAGGACTTCACCGAGCGGGAATGGGAGGACTTCCTGTACAAGCCGGCCACCAAGGTGAAGTCGAGCACGGCCAACACCACCTATGAGGGGCTGGTCGTCAAGGTCCAGCGGATCTTCCTGGCCAAGGACCGCGAGTCGATGCAGCCGCACATCCGGGCGTTCGTCGACCGCGCCGTGGTGTTCGCCGACTGCCCGTCCTGCGGCGGCAGCCGCCTCAGCCAGGCCGCGCTGTCGTCCACCATCGACGGGACGAACATCGCGCAGTGCGCGGCGATGCAGATCAGCGACCTGGCCGGGTTCGCCGGCAAGCTGGACGCCCCCTCCGTCGCGCCGCTGCTCGGCAACCTGCGCGACCTGCTCGACTCGCTCGTCGAGATCGGGCTCGGCTACCTCAGCCTGGACCGGCCCGCGAGCACCCTGTCCGGCGGCGAGGCGCAGCGCGTGAAGATGGTGCGGCACCTCGGCTCCTCGCTCACCGACGTCACGTACGTCTTCGACGAGCCGACCGCCGGGCTGCACCCGCACGACATCCAGCGCATGAACGGCCTGCTCCGGCGGCTCCGCGACAAGGGCAACACGGTCCTGGTCGTGGAGCACAAGCCCGAGGTCATCGCCATCGCCGACCATGTCGTGGACCTCGGCCCGGGCGCCGGCGCCGCCGGCGGCCGGATCTGCTACCAGGGCGACGTGCCCGGCCTGCGCGCCTCCGGCACCCTCACCGGCCGGCACCTGGAGCACCGCGCCCGGCTGCGCGAGACACCGCGTACACCGCGCGGGGCCCTCTCCGTCAGGGGCGCGAACCTGCACAACCTCCGGAACGTGGACGTCGACATCCCGCTCGGCGTGCTGACCGTCGTCACCGGCGTCGCGGGCTCCGGGAAGAGCTCGCTGATCCACGGGTACGTCGCCGGGCGGGACGGCGTGGTCGTCGCGGACCAGTCGCCGATCCGCGGCTCCCGGCGGTCCAACCCCGCCACGTACACCGGGCTCCTGAACCCGATCCGGACCGCGTTCGCCAAGGCCAACGGGGTGAAGCCGGCCCTGTTCAGCGCCAACTCCGAGGGCGCCTGCCCCAACTGCAACGGCATCGGCCTCGTCTACACCGACCTGGCGATGATGGCGGGGGTCGCCTCGGTGTGCGAGGAGTGCGAGGGCAGGCGGTTCACGGCGAAGGTCCTGACGTACGAGCTGCGGGGCAAGAACATCGGCGAGGTCCTCGACATGTCGATCGCGGAGGCGCACGGGTTCTTCCCGTCCGGCCAGGCGCACACGATCCTCGGCCGCCTCCAGGACGTGGGCCTCGGCTACCTCCGGCTCGGCCAGCCGCTCAACACCCTGTCCGGCGGCGAGCGGCAGCGGATCAAGCTGGCGATCAACATGGCGGAGAAGGCCGCGACGTACGTGCTGGACGAGCCGACGACCGGGCTGCACATGGCCGACGTGGACCAGCTGCTCGCCCTCCTCGACCGGCTGGTGGACGGCGGCGACTCGGTGATCGTCATCGAGCACCACCAGGCCGTGATGGCGCACGCGGACTGGATCGTCGACCTCGGCCCCGGTGGCGGCCACGACGGCGGCCGGGTCGTCTTCACCGGCACTCCGGCCGACCTGGTGGCCCGCGGCGACTCCCTGACGGCCCACCACCTGCGCGAATACGTCAACGCCTGACCCTCGCGGGCGAGCGGCCCGGTTTGTCGAAGGCTTGGGGTGGGCTTGCCGTCACCGGGCGATAGGCAGGGAAGTATCCGGAATGTCGGCACTCGGTACCGGGAGGGAGCGTCCATGTCCAACGGCTCGTCGGTCCTCGCCGGGCTGGACGCGATCAGGCCGGGCCTCGAATCGCTCTACCGGGACCTGCACGCCCACCCCGAGCTCGGCCACCGGGAGACGCGCACCTCGGCCGAGGTCGCGCGGCGCCTGAAGGAGTGCGGCTACGAGGTCCACGACAAGGTCGGCGGCACCGGCGTGGTCGGCGTGCTCGCCGGCGGGAACGGCCCCACCGTGCTGGTCCGCGCCGACATGGACGCGCTGCCGGTCGAGGAGAAGACGGGCCTGCCGTACGCGAGCGCGACGCCGAAGGTGATGCACGCCTGCGGGCACGACATGCACGTGACCGCCCTCCTCGGCGCCGCGCGGCTGATGGCCGCGGCCAAGGAGCGGTGGAACGGGACGTTCGTCGCGCTGTTCCAGCCCGCCGAGGAACCCGGGGACGGCGCCGACGCCATGGTCGGGGACGGCCTGACGGAACGGATCCCGAAGCCGGACGTGTGCCTGGCGCAGCACGTGCTGCCGTACCCGGCGGGCACCGTCCTCACCCGGCCCGGAGCGGTGCTGTCGGCCGCCGACAACTACCGCGTCACCGTGCACGGGCGTTCGGCCCACGGGTCGGCGCCCCACCTGGGCGTCGACCCGGTCGTGCTCGCCTCGATGATCGTGGTGCGCCTCCAGTCGGTCGTGTCCCGCGAGATCGGCCCGCTGACCCCGGCGGTCCTCACCGTCGGCAGCATCCACGGCGGCTCGAATCCGAACAACATCCCCGAGTCGGCCGAGATCCAGATCAACGTCCGGACGTACGACGACGCCACCCGCGCGCACGTGAAGGACGCCATCGAACGCATCGCCACCGCCGAATGCGCCGCCTCGAACGCGCCGCAGCCGCCCGACATCGACCATTTCGGCAGTTTCCCGCCGACCGTCAACGACAGCGGGCCGACGGAGAAGGTCGCCGCCGCGTTCGCCGGCTTCTTCGGCGATCGCGCGGGCTCGCTGGACCTCCAGACGGCCAGCGAGGACTTCAGCCGGATCCCGAAGGCGTTCGGCGTCCCGTACACGTACTGGGCGTTCGGCGGCATCGACCCCGGCGCGTACGCGGAGGCGGCGAAGAAGGGGACCGTGGCCACCGACATCCCGTCCAACCACAGCTCCCGGTTC
Organism: Spirillospora sp. NPDC029432; assembly: GCF_040703975.1. Lineage (NCBI taxonomy): Bacteria > Bacillati > Actinomycetota > Actinomycetes > Streptosporangiales > Thermomonosporaceae > Spirillospora > Spirillospora sp. NPDC029432. Next base: position 170,882 of record NZ_JBEZWH010000007.1, on the reverse strand, counting down.
GCCCCGGTCGTCCAGCCCACCCTGGACACCGGCGTCCAGGCCGCCGTGGTCGCGGCGCTCGCCTGCCTCGCCGCCTGAGGGAACGGCCCGCGTCAGCGCTCTTTGTTCTTGTAGACCTTCGGCTCCTTCGACCTGCCGGGGAAGACGGCGAGGAGGTGGCGTTCGGCGGGCGCTTCCGAGGTCAGCGTCTCGCCCGCGTTCCGGCCGCGGACGTACACGCGGAGCCGGTACGGTCCCGGCCCGGCGGCGGTGACCACGGGCAGCCGCGCGGGATCGCTCATCGAGGAGATCCGGGTCGCGCCGTCCGCGCTGTCGAACCCGACCTCGGCGGCTCGCTCCCAGCCCTTGAGGTCGAGCGGCGGCGCCTTCCGGTACGCGCGTACGGTCAGGCACAGCCAGCCTTCCGTGCCGGTGAGGATCGTGGCACCGCGGCCCGCCGCGGCGACCAGCCCGTCGGCGTGCGCCGCGTCGAACGGCGCCCCCGCCCCCACCTGGTAGCTGCTGCTCTCACCGCCGGAGAAGACCAGCGTGGCCTGCCGTACGGGGCGCGGGCCCCGCGGGAGGCCGCGCCTGCAATGCGCTGTGGCCCGCGCCTCGTCCCGGTCGTACTCCGCCTTGAGAACGGCTGTTCTGCGCCTCTCCTCGCGATCCCGGGCCGCGACCGTCTCCGGGCACAGGTACGTGATCGCCGACAGGATCCTGTGCCCCCGGCTGCTCTGCCACACCTTTCCCTCGCCCCGGCAAGCGAGCCGCCCTTCCCTGAGCAACTGCCCGTCGGCGATCGGAGGCTCCTGGAAAGGGGGACCCTGCAACACGGGCGCCAGCCCGTACCGGGTGATGCCGCGCGATACGCAGAGGTAGGCGAGCTCCCGCTCGTCCCACGTCATGCGGGCCACTTCCCGGACGGCCGCCTCCCCGCGCGGCAGGTCGGGGAGGCGCGCGTTCCGGCACTCCTTCTCACCGGTCGCCACGATCCGCGTGCGCTCCTGGTCCGCCGCCGTCCCGAACAGCAGCACGACGGCCAGCACCGCCGCGCCGGCCGAGCGGTACGCGCGGGGACCGGGCCGGTACGTCGCCGCCAGGATCAGCGCGGCGGGCACCAGGCCGTACGCCCATTCCGCGATCCGCTGCCCGCCGAACTGGCCCAGCCAGACCCGGGAGCACGCCGTTCCGTGCCGCAGCAGGTCGTACCCGAACAGCAGCGGCTCGGCCGCGCACACCGCGCCGAGGACACCGGCCGCCGCCCACCCGACCGCGCGCCTACGGGTGGACAGCCACAGGAGGAACGCCGGCACGACGACCAGGAACGGGAGATCGCGCACGAGCGTGAATCCCGGCACGGACCACAGCTCTCCCCTGACGAACGAGCCGCAGTCAGAGGGGGCGCCGAACCCGAACGCGATACCCGCGCGCCGCCCGGGCTCCGCGAGCAGGGAGTCGATCGCGGCCAGCGCCGTGGGCGCGACGCTCACCGCGACCGCACCCGTCCACAACCACGTCTGCGCTCGCCGGCTCCGCTGGGACATGCCCTAGGACATTAGTGATCAACCACCGGAAAATCCGCCGATCCGCGGTCAGGACCCGTCGCCGGGAACGGCGCAGAAGCCGTCCTCGCAGACCCCCGCGCCGGTGTCGCCCACGATCGTGAACGGCGAGGCCACCGCGCCCTCGGGCTCCTCGATCGCCTCGCCTGCCATGCCTTCCGTGTCTTCCCGCTCGCCGCCGCTCACGCCGTGGCCTCCGTACGGTCCCCGGCCGCCTTCCGCAGCGCCTGCTCGAACACGGCCGGGTCCTGGGCGCCGGAGACGCCGTAGCGGGAGTCGATCACGTAGAACGGCACCCCGGAGATCCCGTACGTGCGGGCCTGGTCCATGTCGGCCTGGACGTCGGCGTCGTACGTCCCGGCCCGCAGCGCTTCGAGGACCTCCGCACGGTCGAGCCCGGCGTCCGCCGCGAGGTCCGCCAGCTCCTCGTCATGCCCCACGTGCCGGCCCTGCTCGAAATAGGCGCGGAAGAGGCGCTCCACCATTTCGAGCTGCAGGCCGCGCGCCTTCGCGAGGTGCAGCACCTGGTGCGCCTTCAGCGTCTTGGTGTGCCGGACGGAGTCGAAGTCGTACGCCAGCCCGGCATCGGCCGCGACCTGCGTCACCCTGTCGAGCATCTGCCGTACCTGCGCCGCCGGGATGCCCTTGTGCCCGGACAGGAACTCGACCTCGTCGCCCTCGAAGTCGACCGGAGTGTCGGGGGCCAGCTCGAAGGAGTGGTACTCGATCTCGACACCAGGCCCGCCGTCGGCGGCGTACCGGCGCAGCCCCTCCTCGAACTTCCGCTTGCCGATGAAGCACCAGGGGCAGGCGATGTCGGACCAGATGTCGACCTTGATGGCGTCACTCATGCCAGCACCAACCTCCGTCCCCCGACCGGCATTCCGCCCTCTCGCCCCACCGTTGTCCACAGGCTGTGGACAACATGTGGCGCGGCTCAGCGGCGTTCGAGGGCCTGCAAGACCAGGTCGGTGAACTCCTTGGTGGTGGCGGTGCCGCCCAGGTCCGGGGTACGGGCGCCGGTGGTGGCCAGCACGGAGGCGAACGCGCCGAAGACCTCGGCGGCCGCCTCGGGGTGCCCGAGATGGTCGAGCATCATCGAGGCGGACCAGATGGCGCCGAGGGGGTTGGCGATGCCCTGGCCGGCGATGTCCGGCGCGGACCCGTGGACGGGCTCGAACATCGAGGGGTGGTCGCGCTCCGGGTTGAGGTTGGCGGCGGGGGCGATGCCGATGCTGCCCGCCACGGCCGCCGCGAGGTCGCTGAGGATGTCGCCGAAGAGGTTGGACCCGACGATGACGTCGAACCGCGCCGGATCCAGGACGATCTTGGCGACGAGGGCGTCGATGTGCTCCTGGCGCCAGGTCACGTCCGGGAAGCGGGCCCCGGCCTCCTTCACCAGCTCGTCCCAGAACGGCATGGTGTGCACGATGCCGTTGGACTTGGTCGCCGAGACCACCTCGCCGCGCCTGGTACGGGCGACCTCGAAGGCGTGATCCAGGATCCGCTCGGTGCCCTGCCGGGTGAAGACCGCCTCCTGGACGGCCATCTCGGTGGGGAGCCCGCGGTTCAGGCGCCCGCCGATCTCGGAGTACTCGCCCTCGACGTTCTCGCGCACCACGACGAGGTCGACATCGGTGGTCGCCCTGGCGACGGGGCTCGGCACGCCGTCGAGGACCTTGATCGGGCGCAGGTTCACGTACTGCTGGAACCGCCGGCGGATCGGGATCAGCAGGCCCCACAGCGACACGTGGTCGGGAACGGTCGGCCAGCCGACGGCGCCCAGCAGCACGGCGTCGTGGTGCCGGATGAGGTCGAGGCCGTCGTCGGGCATCATCGCCCCTTCGGCGAGGTACCGCCCGCAGGACCAGTCGAAGGTGTCGTACGTGAAGCCGACGCCGTGGCGGCGTCCGGCGGCGTCCAGGACGGCGCGGGCGGGCGGTATCACCTCGGTGCCGATGCCGTCGCCGGGAATGAGCGCGATGCGGTGGCGAGTGGTCATGGGACAAGTGCAGCGCCGGACCGCCCCGCATGTCCAAGACCCGTTGGCAGCCCGGCCGATAGGCGGTGCCTATCGTTCCCCGGCGAGGGCCACGAAGGCGGCCGCCGCCGGGCTGAGGCGGTGCCGCTGCCAGACCAGCGCCACCTCCAGCCGGTCCCGGACGTCCAGCCGCCGGACCCGCAGCCCCACGGCCTCCGCCAGTCCGCTCCAGGCGTCGGTGACGACCGCGACGCCCACACCGCTGAGCACGAGCGGGAGCAGGCCCTCGCGGTGCTCGATCTCGACGGCGACGCGGCAGTCGGTCGCCGCGGCGATCGCGTCGGCGACCCGCCGCATCCCGGTACCCGGCTGGCCCGCCACCAGGCGCAGGCCCGAGAGCTCGCCGACGCCCAGCGCGCCGTCCCCGGGCGGCAGGCCGGCGTCGTCGCGGGCGACCAGGACGAACGACTGCGACTCGATGGGCAGCCGCTCCAGGTCGGCCATGGCCTCGTGGCCCGCCGTCGCGACCACCCCGATCTCCGCGGCGCCGCGCCGCAGCGTGTCGCGCACGTCGTCCGGCCGGGCGGCCGCCGCTACGGCCACGTTCACCTCGGGGTGGCGGCCGGCGAACGCGGCGACCAGCCCGGTCAGCGGGCTGACGACCTGCGAGGGCATCGAGGCGATCCGCAGCCGTCCGCCGCGCAGCCCCTCGACCGCCGCGACCGTCTCGCGGGCGACGTCCAGGGCCCGTACGACCTCGCGGGCGGGCTCCACCAGGGCCGCTCCCGAAGGGCTCAGGACCAGGCCGCGGGACTGCCGCGTGAACAGCTTGGTGCCGAGCTCCGATTCGAGCCGCCGGATCGACTGGGTGATCGAAGGCTGCGCCACGAACAGCTGCTCGGCCGCCCGGTGCACGCCACCGTGGTCCACCACGGCCAGGAAGTAGCGCAGCTGCCGAACGTCCATCACGCACCACCCCTGCCGCCGATAGACGGACCCTATCGATCGGCCCGCAATCGAGGCGTACGGAAGAGGCCTAGCGCCAGGGGTCGAGGGCGTGCTTGCCGCGGGTCCGGCCCGATTCCAGTTCCCCGAGCACCGCCGGCCCATCGCCCAATGGGTGGATCTCCGGAGTGCCGGGCGGGTAGACGCCGTGCGCGATGAGCGACTCGATCTCCGTGACCAGCGTTCCGTAGACGCCCGGGGCCGCCGCCGCGAGCGCGCCGATGTGCAGCCCCTTGACCTGCACCTGGTGGGTGAAGACCAGATCGTGAGTGGACAGCGTCGCATCACCTGACGCGGCCCCGAACACCACGACACGTCCGGCGAACGGCTTGGCCACGGACAGGCTGGTCCGGAACGTCGCCCGGCCGACCGATTCGAGCACCAGGTCGATCCCGCCGGTCAGCCGGGTGATCTCCTCGGCGAGGTCGGGGCGCGTACCGTCCAGCACCGCATCGGCGCCGAGCGCCCGCACGGTCTCGTGCTTGGCCGGCGAAGCCGTGGCGATCACACGCGCCCCGTAGTGGCGGGCCAGCCGTACGGCGGCCTGCCCCACCCCTCCGGCCGCGGCATGGATCAGCACCGCGTCGCCCGGCTCGATCCCGCCCAGCGGCTTCAGCGCCGCCAGAGCGGTCGCCCAGCTGAGCACCATGCCGAGGGCCTCGGCGTCCTTCCAGCCGGCCGGAACCCGAAGCGCACCGGCGGCCGGCATCACCATGTACTCCGCGAAGGCCCCGGGCCCGGCCCCGATGACGTGCGTACCGACCGCGAACGGGCTCTCGACCTCCGGCCCGACTTCGACGATCTCGCCCGCGGCCTCGAACCCGGCGACGTAGGGCGGCCGCGGCCCGCCTCCGTACGTCCCGCGGGCCTGCATCACGTCCGCGAAGTTGACCCCGGCTGCACCGACCCGAACCAGGTACTCGCCCGGCCCCGGACTCGGGCGCCGAAGGTCGTCCGTGAGGACCAGATCCACCGGCCCCCGCCGCGACCTCTGCACCAGTCCCCGCATGGTCCATCGCTCGTTGATCTCCATGCCGGGCAACGTAGGAGCCTCACACTTGCGTGAAGGTCAAGTCGCCTTCCGCAGGAACGCGTCGAGCGCCGACCGCTGGGCGCTGAGAACGGCGATCCGCGCGGCCAGCCGATCGCGATGGCCCCGCACCTCACGGAGGAACTCCGCGCACACCACCTCCGCCTTGCCATCGGCGCCGAGGTGGGGAAGCACCTCCCTGATCAACCGCAGGGGCAGCCCGGCGTCGAGCAGCGAGCGGATCACGAGCACCCGTTCGATCGTGGACCGGCAGTAGTCCCGATACCCGTTGCCCTGCCGCCCGGGGACGATCAACCCCTCGTCCTCGTAATGCCGCAACGACCGCGCACTAACGCCACTGACCCCGGACGCCTCACCGATCCTCATACCCGAGCCAACCCCGAAACCTCCTGCGCCCTTCCAGCACCCCTGGCAGGCCCCGCTCGGCTCAGGCGTCCGCGGGCGGGACGTCCAACGCCCGGTACCGGTCGAACGCCTCCAGGGCATCGGGGACGAACGTCATCTCCCGGATCGCAGCGCGCAGTTCGGCCGGTGCGAGCCAGGAGTGCCAGGCGATCTCCGAGGAGTCCGGGTGCAAGCGGCTGGTCGAGTACCGCCTCGTGCAGTCCGAGCCAGTACGGGCCGATCGCGCCCCGGCACAGGTACTTGAAGACGAACCGCGCAGGCGCATGGACGCCGAGTTCCTCGGCGAGTTCGCGGGAGGCGGCCGCCGGATAGGACTCGCCCACGCCCACGGCACCACCGACCAGCCAGTTGTACCGGCCAGGGAAGCGGGAGGCGTGGCCGGGGCGCCGGTGGACGAGGATCCGGCCATCAGGGTCGCGGCAGATGGTGGTGGCGACACGGTGCAGCCACCCGCGGCGGACGGCTTCGCCTCGATCCACCACCCCGACGACGCGGTCCTGCTCGTCCACCCGCTCCACCGGTTCCGCCACGGCTCGTCGCCGTCGGGCCGGCATGGTCATCGCGTGGATCACCGCTCTCGGTTGGGGGGTACCGGCGGGGTTCAGGCTCGTTCGAAGGTGAGGTCGTAGTCCTTCCGCCAGGTCCTGCCCTTGTCCTCGGACGCCTCCCAGCGCCCGAGGATGCGGTCCTTGCCGACGTCGGCGACGAAGCGCTGATGGAAGTCGGGGTCCTCGCGGAGCATGGTCCAGCGCGCGCCGTCGAAGGTCATGGCGTACTGGCGGCACACGCCACGGTCGTCCTCGTAGAGCGCGACGTAGGCGTCGTTCGGGTCGCTGCGTCCGATGACCAGGTTCATCTGGGATTGACCCTCACCGCCTTCCAACGTCGTCCGCACGACCAGGAAGGATTCCCCGATCAGCTCCACGATGGTCTTGCCTGGCACCTCGGTGCCCGGCGGTTCGAGGAACCACGCGTCCGACAATGTCGTCGTCCACTCACCGATGAGCCCGTCGAGCTTCGCGAGTTCGGTATTGCGCATCCGCATCTCCGATCGGTTCGACCTCTCAACGCTACGCGGCCCACGACCACCCACCAAAGGCATGCAGTGACCGTACCTGCGCCATATGGGGACGCTCACGTGGCAGCCCCCACCTCGTCCAACTGTCGGCGTCCTCATCGATATGCAGCCGACCGCTGAGCTCGAGAACGCCGCCAGCCGAGGAATGGGTGCGTTCCATCAGGGCTCGGAACCGGCTCAGGGAGTCCGGCCGCGGCCAGTCCGCAGGCCAGTGCGGGCTGCTGGCCGTGCTGAGGAGTTCCCGCCCGCACAGGGCGTCCAGCGCGCCTGCGATGTCGGGCTGAAAGGGGACGAAGTACGTCCATGATTCGGCGCCCATGAGTCTCCGCCTCCCAGCCGGCCCGCCCTCTCCCCCCCGAAACTTGGCAGCCACCCCCGACCCCATGGCGACGGCCGCCGCACTGGGCACGGGGATGCATCGGGCCTAGCCGTTGAACTGGCCGCGCTTCACGTACTGGACGAGCCGTGCGAAGGACGCGCTGGAGAGCGTGAGGTGGCCTGCGCCGGGATCCTTGCTGTCGCGGATGCCGATGCCACTGCCCAGCGCCGCTAGTTCAACGCAGGCGCTCTCATCGGTGCCGCTATGGCTGGACTTTCGCCATGTGATCACCGGAGCCACTCCAATGTTCTCTGAGCAGGTGCAGATCGCGAGGTGATGTCGTACTCGCATGGCCACGGGGGAGCCGCTGGGCGAGTGCCTTGGCCTGGGACGGCCTAGAAGTTGAGCCGGTCCTGCTTCGCGTGGTGGACGAGCCGTGCGAAGGCCCCTGCGGAGAGAGTGATGTGGCCGGCGTCGGGGTTCTTGCTGTCGCGGACGCCGATCGCGTTGTCGAGTCGGGCGACCTCCACGCAGTCGGAATGAACCGTGGTGCCGCCGCTACGGCTGGACTTACGCCAAGTGATCAGCATAACTGCTCCAGTGTTCTCTGAGCAGGCTCAGTGATGCGTCTTTGGGGAGTGCGACATCTCCAATTAGGTCAAACCATACGCGAAACGACGATACCTCACTCAGGTCGTGAACGAGTCTGCCGCCACCGGGTGCGACGGTGTAGACCAGGTCGGAACCGTCCACGGTCATGATCTTGAATGAGCCGTCCCGGCCCGGATGGGCGCCTACGGATCGAGGGACGATCCTTATCGTGATGTTGGGGAGCTGGGCCAGTTCTATAAGGCGATCAAGTTGTTCTCTCATGATTTCGCCGCCACCTACCGGCTGCGTCAGGACGCCCTCGTCGAGGAAAGCCCAGAGTCTGGGGCAGGGCTTCCTCAGGAGGCAGGCTTGTCGATTCATGCGTTCCGTGACACCTTCCTCGACTTCTTCGACGCCGCATGCCGTGAAGACGGCACGAGCGTAGTTCTCGGTTTGGAGGAGGCCGGGTATCCATGCGAGTTCCCAGATCTTGTGCAGCGAGGCTCTGGCCTCGTGGTCGAGGTGGGCCTTGAACCACTCGACGTTGTGGCCGGCCTTCGCGAACTTGATCAGGCGCTGGAACAGGCCGCCGAGTTCCCAGGAGCGGTCGATCTTGATTGCGTGGGCTTCCTGGAGCCGGGTCTCGCCGGACTCAACGCGCGCGACTAGTGATCGATCCCGGTCGATTATCTCGCCCACCGCGGCGAGTGAGAGGTCGCGCTCCAGGCGCTGTCTCCGCAGCTCGAACGCAGCGAAGTCCCAGAGGTTCCCGTCAGGGTCGAACGCTGCTCGCATGCGCACGGGGTGCTCCTCCATGTTGAATTCCAAGAATTCGCGTAGTCAAGGTAGCCGGGTGTTGCCAATCTTGTCCCAAGCAACGAGAAAATGGGCAGGTGGGATGAGTGGCAATAGCGGCATTGCCGATGAAATGGACATGACGTGTCTTGCCGCGTGGACGGTGGCGGGGCAGGTTCGGGCGGTGATCGGGCTTCGGCTCGCGGGGTGGGGGCTCGAACGGCTGGTTCCGGACGCGGTTCTGGTGGCGGGGGAACTGGTCGCCAATGCGGTACGGAGTACGCCGGAACGGGAAATCCGCGTCAGGTTCGTGCGGGAGAACGGGGCCGTGCTGTTCGGGGTTTGGGACTCGTCCGATGAAATGCCGGTGGCCGCTCCCGTCAAGGAGTTGGAGCCGGACGATGTCGGGCCCGACGCGCGGGCCTTGGACGTCGGGTACGACGACGGGACGGGTGGGTGGGGGCTGCCGATCGTTCAGGCTCTCTCGGCGGAGTGCGGGGTGTGCCCGACACGGCCCGGCAAGTGGGTCTGGGCGCGGCTCAAGGTCTGATGGCGGAAGGTCAGCCCGTACGGGCCGCGATCACCGTCGTGAGGAGGAGGGAGAAGCGCACGCGACCGCCGCCGCGGCGTCCTCGACGCGAAGGATGGGAATGACTTCCTCGTTCATGGAGCCGTCGTCGCAGGCCGATCCGCTGGGGCGCGGCGGGATCTGAGGGCCTTGCGGAGGCGGCGGGAGGCGCCCGGGAGGGTGGTCAGGGCGAGGATCTCGGGGGTGGTGAGTTCGTCGCGTTCGGACAGGGCGAGGGCGGCGGCGTACGGGCGGTCGTCGGGGGTGCTCAGTTTGGACGTGACCGTGTTGAGGATCTTGAGGAGGGTGGGGCGGCCGGCGTTGGGGTGGCGGGCGAGTAGGAGCAGGAGCCGGTTGTCGTTCCAGGTGGTGTCGCGTTTGGCGCAGAGGCGTTCCAGGACGGAGGCCGGGGTCGCCGGGTTGGTCGCGAGGGCGTGCCAGACGAAGGGTACGGCGTTCCGGCGAGGGCGTGCAGGGTGTCCGCGGCGGTCGCCGGGTCGGCGGCGCGGGCCTGGTGGTCGGCGGGAGTCGGCATCGACACGGGAACATAACCCGCGGGCTCGCAAACTTTGGTCGTGAGGTGTTCGTTGTGGGGGTAGGGCTCTGGTCCCCGACCGGGGCCGTCTGTCAGGAGGAGTTATGGCGCTCATCGACCGGATCAAGCGCTTCTTGGGTAGTTCCAAGGGGCAGCAGGCGCGTGCGCGGGCCGAGCGGATGGCGCGTGATCCCCGTACGCAGGCCAAGGTGCGCGGGCTGCTGGCCAAGTTCAGGGGCGGAGGCAAGGGCCGTCCGATGTGACGGGTGATTTCGCCGATCATGGGGTTACCCGCGGGTACGTAGACTGGCGGCCGTGAACGCGGACTACGGGCACTGGGTGAGCATCCAGACGCGGTGGAAGGACAACGACCTCTACGGGCACGTGAACAACGCCGTCCACTACTCCCTGATGGACACCGCCATCAACGAGTGGATGATCGAGCGCGCGGGGTTCCGGCCGGGCGAGTCGGATGAGATCGCGCTGTGCGTGGAGTCGCACTGCTCCTACAAGGCGGAGGTGTCCTTTCCGGACACGATCGACCTGGGCCTGCGGATCGGCAGGCTCGGGTCGTCCAGCGTGCGCTGGGAGGCGGGGCTGTACCGGTCGGACGGGACGCTGGTCGCGGAGGGCTACTTCGTGCACGTCTTCGTGGGACGGGACGCGCGGCGGCCGACGCCGATCCCCGAGCCGATCCGGGCCGAGATGCGGAAGCTGGTCCCCGCGTGAGCGAGCCGGAGGGTGCGGCGGTGCCCGGACTGAGGAGCGAGGTACGAGTGACGAGGGAAGGCGCCGCCGAGAGGGCGCCCCGGAGGCGAGCGGGGAGCACCGAGTGATGGAGACGCGCGCGGCGGTGCTGGTGGAGGCGGGGCGGGAGGCCCCGTACGCCGGGTCGGCGCCGATCGAGGTCGCGACGCTGGAGCTGGAGCCGCCGGGGCCCGGTGAGCTGCTGGTGAAGGTGGGCGCGGCGGGGCTCTGCCACTCGGACCTGTCGGTGATCAACGGGTCGCGGGTGCGGCCGCTGCCGATGGCGCTCGGGCACGAGGCGGCCGGCGAGGTCGTGGCGGTGGGCGAGGGCGCGGAGTTCGAGCCCGGCGACCATGTGGTGCTGGCGTTCGTCCCGGCGTGCGGGAGCTGCGAGCGGTGCGTGGGCGGACGTCCCGCGCTGTGCGGGCCGGGCGCGCAGGCGAACGGGGCGGGGACGCTGCTGGGCGGCGGAATGCGGTTCACGGCGCAGGACGGGAGCCGCCCGTTCCACCATCTGGGTGTTTCGGCGTTCTCCGAGTACACGGTCGTGTCGAGCAGGTCGGCGGTGAAGGTCGATCCGGAGCTGCCGTACGAGATCGCGGCGCTGTTCGGCTGCGCGGTGCTGACCGGGGCCGGGGCGGCGTTCTACAGCGCGGACGTCAAGCCGGGGGACAGCGTCGCGGTGTTCGGGCTGGGCGGCGTCGGGCTGGCGGCCCTGATCGCGGCGAAGGCGGCGGGGGCGGCCCGGGTGGTGGCGGTCGATGTGGTCGAGGCCAAGCGGGAACTGGCGCGGAAGCTGGGCGCGACCGATGTCGTCGAGGGCGGTGCCGGGGCGGTCGAGGCCGTACGGGAGCTGACCGGCGGTGGTGCCGAGAAGGTGATCGACACGACCGGGGTGGTGCCCGTTCTGGAGCAGTCGTACGCGGCGACGCGGCCCGGCGGGACGACCGTGACGGTCGGCCTGCCCGCGCCGGGCGTGCCGGTGTCGCTGCCGGCGCTGAGCCTGGTCGCGGAGGAGCGCACGCTGAAGGGCAGCTACCTGGGGTCGAGCGTGCCCAGGCGGGACGTGCCGCGCTTCATCGACCTCTACCGCGCCGGGAACCTGCCGGTGGATGCTCTCTTGTCGCACCGGCTGACCCTGGACGACATCAACGCGGGCTTCGACCGCCTGCACGAGGGCGAGGCCGTACGGCAGGTCGTCACCTTCGGTTGAGCAGGGAGTGGCGGCGGCCGTACGCGAAGTAGATCACCACGCCGAGCGCGAACCAGGCGGCGAAGCGCGCCCAGGTCTGCCACTGGAGGAACGTGATCAGCCAGAACGAGAAGACCACGCCGACGGCGGGCACGACCGGCATCCACGGCGTGCGGAACTCGCGGGGCAGGTCCGGCTCCCGGTAGCGCAGCACGATCACCGCGATGCAGACGACGATGAACGCCAGCAGGATGCCGATGTTGGTCAGCTCGGCGGCCTCGGCGATCGGCAGGAAGCCGGCGATGAGCGCGGAGCCGATGCCGAGCAGCCAGGTGATCCTGGTGGGCACCTTGCGGGTCGGGTGGGTCTTGGCGAACCAGCCGGGCAGCAGCCCGTCCCGGCTCATCGAGAACCACACCCGGGCCGCGCCCATCATGAACGTGAACAGCACGGTCAGGATGCCGAGGATCGCGCCGACCGCGATGATCAGCCCGACCGTCTCCATGCCGACGTCGTCGAACGCGGAGGAGAACGCGGCGTTCGGGTCGATGTCGCGGTAGTCGACCATGCCGGTGAGGACGAGGCAGGCGAGCACGTACAGGACCATCGAGATCACCAGCGAGTAGATGATCGCCTTGGGCATGTGCTTGCGCGCGTCGTGCGACTCCTCGGCGGCCGTGGACATGGCGTCGTAGCCGAAGACGGCGAAGAAGACCGTCGCGGCCCCGGTGATCGCGCCGCCGACGCCGAACGGGAAGAACGGCGAGTAGTTGCCCGTGTTGATCTTGAAGACGCCGACCACGATGACCAGCAGCACGATGCCGACCTTGAGGTAGACCAGCGCGGTCTCGAACCGGGCGGCGCTCTTCATGCCCAGGTTCAGCACGTACGCGATCAGCAGGCACAGCAGCACGGCGAACAGGTTGACCTTGTAGCTCCCGGACGTGACGCCCTCGGGTTCGGTGCCGGGGGCGCCGGACATCCACAGCGGCAGGTCGACGTTCAGGAAGCCGAGCAGGTCGTTGAAGTAGCCGGAGATGCCGATCGCGACCACCGCCACGATCGCGGTGTACTCCAGCAGCAGGTCCCAGCCGATCGCCCAGCCGGCGAACTCGCCGAGCACCGCGTACCCGTAGGTGTACGCCGATCCGGCCTTCGGGATGAGCCCGGCGAACTCGGCGTACGACAGCGCGGCGGCGGCGCTGGCGATGCCGGCGACCAGGAACGAGATCAGCACGGCCGGCCCGGCCTTCTCGTTGGCGACGGCGCCGGCCAGCGAGAAGATGCCGGCGCCGATGATGCCGCCGATGCCGATTGCGGTCAGCTGCCAGAGACCGAGCGTCCGTTGCAGCCCGGTGGTGTCCTCGTCGATCTGCTCGATGGGCTTGCGGCGGACCAGGTCGTGCAGCGCCTTGGGAGCCATGGCCCTTTCATCCCCCGAACCGGGGGAGCGGGCAAGGGGCCGGTGATCACGATTTCGGCAAGGGTTTGTTCAGGGACGCCACCCGAGGTCAGCGGAGGCCGGCCGTCAGGTGGCGGGTCGTGGAGTGGTCCCAGCGCTTGTTGGTGTCGTTGACGGAGCGCTCGGCGGCGGTCAGCTCGACCTTGAACGGGATCCCGGGGCGGCCGCCCACCTTGACGAGGAACTTGCCGCGGCCGGGGGGCTCGCCGTCGCGGTTGAGCATGGGGTCCCAGGACGGCGGCGTGGACCAGTCGACGATCATGTTCTGTTCGGCCTGGGACAGCCGGACGATCTGGTTGAGCGAGGTCATCTCGGCCTGCGGGAGGCCGCCGCAGATCACCATGCCGGCGCGTTCGGCGAAGCCCTTGGCCTTCATCTGGTCGGCGGGGTCGGGCAGCGCGAGCAGGTCGGCCATGGTGTGGGTGATCATGGCCTGGCCCAGGCCGCGCTGCCGGTTGAGGCGGGTGAGCGCGTCGACCCGGTCGACCAGGCCGCGCCCGGCGCGGAGCACGCGCCACAGCTCGTCCAGGACGACGAAGAAATGCCGCTGGACCGCCAGCCCCTCGTCGGCGAGCGCGTGCGCGGACTCCACCGCGCCGAACCCGTCCGACCAGCAGGCGAGCAGCACCGCCGCCTGCAGTTCCGCGTCCGCGTCGTCGATGCCGGAGATGTCGATGCAGACGCCGCCGGGAGCGTCCAGGCGGATCGGGGTGGTGGTGGGGCGGGCGAACGTCTCCCCCATCGCACCGTCGACGAGCCCGAGCAGGGAGGCGTGCAGCGGGTCCACGGCGTCCCGGTAGCGTTCCTCGCTGCCGCGCGCCAGGGTGATCGCCCGCACCTGGTCGGGGCCCTCGTCGATGACGCGGATCAGGTCGGGCAGCACGGGCACGCCGTGGTGGCGCTCGTCCAGGACCCGGAGCGAGGCGTTGAGGACGGTGCGTTCGGTGTCGGCGATCGGGTGGCCGCGCAGGACGGTGACCAGCGCGGCGACCATGTTCAGGCGGCGGCCGTGGGCGTCGGCCTGGAGCTTGCGGCGGGCCTCGCCGCTCAGCCGGGCGGCCGCGGCGGCGCTCTCGCCCGGGTCCAGGACGTTCAGCGAGCCGAGCCCCCGGCCGAGCTTGATGATCTGCCCGCCCATCGCGCTGATCAGGTCGACGTAGTCGGGCTTGAGGTCGCCGAGGATCATCGGGAAGACGCCGTAGCCGGCCAGCCCCAGGACCTTCCGCCGGATCAGGGTGGACTTCCCGAGCCCGGGCTTGCCCAGGACCAGGGCGGACGGGTTGTGGATCAGCCCGGCCCGCTGGAACCACGAGATCGGGTCGCAGCAGAGGGTGGCACCGCTCGACAGCTCCCGGCCGACGGGCACGCCCAGCATCGGGGTGCCGGATCCGGCGCCGAACGGCCACAGGCCGCACACCTGGACGGTGGTGCCGCGCCATTCCGGCACGGCCTCCACATAGGAGGCCCGGCCACCGCCCCTGCTCGCGAAACCGCGAGGCCCGGGCACGCGGGCCGCGGGGGCGCGGCCGGGGGCCTCTGGGTCGTTGTCCTTGGCGTTCGACATGGTTCCTCTCCAGGTCATCCGGTGGCGGGATGGAAGCGCGGACGGTCCCGGTCGTCGAGCGCCAGGGCGCCGTAGGGGCCGACGGCGATGGGCCGGACGCCGGGGGCCGCCTCCCGGACGCGGCCCGTCCGGGCGTCGAGGACCACGGGGCCTCCGCTGAGCGTGCCGTACACGGCGCCGTGCCAGACCGCGCCGACCCGCGGGGCCTCCCGCCCGCCGGCGGGCAGCCTCCACAGGCGGCGGCCGGTCGCGGCCTCGTACGCCGACACCTCCGTGCCGCCGTGGCAGATCGTCACGGACCGGGCGTCGTAGGCGCAGGTGGTGGCGTGTTCCACGGAGCGCGGCCAGCCGGGGGCGGCCTTGCCCGTGGCGGCCTGGACGATCCGTACGGACTCGACCTCCGGGTCCGGGCCGTCGGGGTCGTCGATCGTGGTGCGGCCGCCGATCGCCACCACCCCGGGCGCCGCGGCCGCGGCCGTGCCGGCGGGAACCCGCCAGGCCACGGTCCGGGACGCGATTCGGCGGGCCGTTCCCCGGCCGATGACCAGCCCGTCCGCGACGAGTTCGGGTACGAGGTCCCGGGCGAACCACCGGACGCGCCGCGCGGCCGGATCGGTGACCAGGACGCCCGGCGCCGACACCCCGCGGTCCAGCCGGATGACGGCCGCGGTGTCGTCGGCGGCCACGACGGTCGCGGTCAGCCCGTCGTTCCACAGGGCGGTGTCGGCGCCGAGGTCCGGGAGGACCTGGACGTCGTCGAGGACGACCCGGCCGGTGTCCCGGGCGGCCGCGACGAGTTCCACGCCGGGCCGTCCGGCGCCACCGCCTTCCGCCGGGACGGTCACGGGGAAGGCGGCCAGCACCACCGGGCGCCCGCCGAGCGTGGCGGCCAGCGGCCGTCCCGTGTCCCCCTGCCGCATGCCCGGTGTGCGCGGCGAGACCGACCAGGCGGGCGCGCCTGCCGCCACCGGGACCGCGGTCAGCGCCCCGGCCGCCGCGGTGTACACGGTGGCCTCCACCAGGGCCGCCCGGCCGGCGGCGGGGGCCGGGCCGGCCGCGCCGGGGACCACCGGGTTCCCGTCGCCCGGTGCCGCCGCGGTGGGCAGCGGTCGGCCGGCCGGGTCGAACCGCACCGGCGGATCGAACCGGGGCGGTGCCGGCCTGGCGTCCGGCGCGGAGGGCCGGGCGCCGGGCGCGGCCGGCTCGCCGCAGCCGCCCAGCGCCGCCGCCGCGAGCATCGCGGCCACCGGCACCGGCCAGCCGTGGGAGCGGCGGTCCCTCACAGGCTCTCGCGCACGATCGAGGGGACCTGGAGGTGGCTGGGCAGGACGACGCCCAGGGGCAGCGCCGCGGCGAAGGCGGCCGCCTGCGCGCCGTACACCCGCCGCAGCTGGACCCGCGCGGGGGGCGCGAGCGTGTCCATCGCCGCGGCCGCCGTCTTGAGCTCCTCGGACGAGTGGACGGTGGCGGTGACGAGCATCCCGAACCGGACGATGCCCGCGCCCTTGGCCTCCTCGCGCGCGGACTGGTCGGCCGCGGCGACGGCGACCGCGTCGCGGGCGGCCGCGTTGGCGCCGGTGATCCGGAACCGGGCGTCCTTGCGGTCGCGTTCGACCAGGCGCGCCGCGGTCCCCGGATCGTGCGGGCGGTACAGCAGTGTCACGCGCTTGCGGGCGATGTCGCGGTGGGGGGCGACGAGCCCGTTCAGGACGTTGCTGAGGACCTCGCCGCGCGGAGCCTCCGACATGCCCCAGGTGATGGAGTAGCCCGAGTCGTGCCGGTAGTGATCCCAGGCCTCCTGCGCCGCGGACGGCCCCGCGTCGTTCCAGGACGGCTCGTCGCCGGCCGCCGTGCTGATCGTGGCCTGGGACTCGGGGTCGTACGCGACGCGGACCGACGCGGCGATCTGCGGCGCCGTCATCGGCCTCGCCGTGCCCGCCCCGGTCATGGCCAGCCCGGAGCTGAGACCGGGAAGGCGGGTGCCGATCTCGCGGGCCATCTCCTCCAGCGTCCGCTTCTTGGCCCCGGGACGGGGCGCGGCGGAGTAGGTGACGGCGATGCGCGTGGACACCTGCGCCGAGCCCGCCGGATAGGTGGCGATGATCTCCCGCAGCGCCTGGCGGGCCATCTCGGGGGCATCCGGATAGAGATTGGCGGTGATCTCCCGCTGGAGCCGGTGCCCCAGGTCGGGGGCCGTCTCGATGGTGACGCTCGCCGCGACCAGGCCGGGCTCGAACGCCAGCGCGGCCAGCCACTGCCCCCAGTGGGCGACCCAGGTGTCGATCTGGTCCTGGTCGACGAGCGCGGCGCCGTCGGCCCCGCACTCCAGCACTGCGGTGTAGTGGCCGGCCTGCGGCATCACCACCATGCCGAACGGCCGGCCGTACGAGTCCTGCGCCGTGATCAGCCGGGACGGCGCCAGCAGCCCGGGCAGCCGGAACGATCCGTGGGCGGCGATCCCGAGGGGCCCGGACCGGTAGAGGTGCCAGCCCTTCGACTTGCCGCGCCACCAGGCGATCCGGGCGGTGGCCGCCTGCAGCGCGGTGCGGCCGTGCCGGTCCTGGACCAGCAGCGGCAGCAGGACCACGCCCAGCGTGACCGCGACGACGAGGCCGGCCACCAGCGAGATCATCATGGCCAGCGACGTCACGACCAGGCCGATCAGCAGGATCATCGTGCCGAGCATGCCCAGCCTGCCGATGCCCGGAGACACCGGCTTGCGCCAGTTGCCGTACGTGCGGACGCTACTGCTTCGCGCCATCAGCGCTCTCCCCGGTCGCGTTTTCGGCCGCGCCCTTGGCGGCGTCGTGCCCTTCCTGGGCCGCGGTGGCGGCCACGCCCACACCGGCCGTGGCGGCGCCGCCGGCGGCGGTCGCGCCGGCGCCCGACGCGGCGGTCGTACCGGAACCGGACGCGGCGGTCGTGCCGGCGCTGGAGGACGCGGTGCCGGCCTCCGAGGTCACACCGACGGCTCCGTCCGCGCCGGCGGCTCCCTCGCCCTCGCCGGACTGGCCGCCGCCGTCGCCGGTCGAGGACGGCGTGCCCTGGTCGGCTCCGTCGGGCGTGCCGCCCTGTCCCGCCCCGTCGTCCGACTGGTCCGGGGACGGGGGAGGCGCGGAGCCGGTCGCGCCGCCGCCGGAGGCGTCGGCCGGGCGGGCTCCCGTGGGGCCGCCGCCGTCACCTCCGCCGGAGCCCGATTCGCCCATGCGGCCCATCAGCGAGCCGCCCGCCCCGCCCGCGGCGGTGGCCCAGCCGCTGCCGGTCTCACCGGCGGCGGAGACCATCGGCACCACGAACCGCATCAGCGCGGGCAGCGCCACGACGGCGAGGATGATCAGGATGATGCCGACGATCTGCGAGGTGCCGTCCGGGGCCTTCAGCGAGATGAACGCGTACGCGTAGATGCACGCGGCGACCGGCTTGTACAGCAGGAACGCCACCAGCCAGCCCAGCATCTTTTTGAACCACGCCTTGCCCTCCGGCACCACCGTCATGCCGGCGGCCAGCGGGAGGAACCCGACCAGCAGGCCCAGCATCGCGAACCTGATGTAGAGCAGCGCGATCTGGGCCAGCGAGGCCAGGATGCACAGCAGGAAAAGGATGATCAGGAGTCCGGTGGAGCCCAGCGCCGCCTGGCTCCACAGCATCTGGTTGATGGCGCCGCCGAAATCGGTGTCGGCGCCGATGGCGGCCTCGATGATCCACTCGCTGAACTCGTCCCCGGCCTCGGTCGCGATGGTGATCGCGGCGACCGAGCACCCGGTCACCACCGCCAGCGTCAGCAGCCCGCTCAGCGCCTGCTGCAGGGGCTCGCCGCGCCGGTGCCACGCCATTCGCCCCGCTGCGAGCAGCAGCCCCAGCACCGCGGCGGCGCCCACGAACCAGGTGAGCTCTCCCTGGAGCCAGGCCACCGATCCGGTCGCGGTGACGCCGCTCGTCTGGGTCATCGGATCCTGGTTGCTGATCGCCGGGGTGTCGATCTCCACCCAGAAGGAGGCCAGCTTCTCCAGCATCCAGATCGTGCCGTCGCGCAGCGAGTTGGCGAGGTCCCCGATCGGGTCGAAGCCGAGGAAACCGCCGCCGGAGTCCACCTCGGGCGGTTCGCAGGCCTGCGGGTTCGCGCAGCCGCCGCCACCGTCCCCGCCGCCGCCATCGGGGTCCGACGAGGGGCCCGGGGTGACCGTGGACGTGGGTTCCGGTGTGGGGGACGGCGGGGCGGGGGTCGGTGTGCTGGGCGGCGGGGCGCCCGGTGAGGGCGCCGGGGTGGGGTCCCGCAGCGGCATCGCCGGGTGGCCGAGCGCGGACGCGATCGACATCAGAGCCCTCCCCAGCGGACGAAGCCGTCCAGCGAGGGCACCCGCTGCGCGGGGGTGCCGGTGCTGCCCTCGGGGGTGACCTGCAGCTTCCAGTCACCGCCGGCCCAGACCATGGTGGCGGTGCTCGTCCACAGCCCGCCGTCGGGCGCCCTGGAGACGTACTGGATCACGGCGGTCTGCGGAGAGTAGGTGACGTAGCGGAACCCTGCCGTCTGCATGTACCTTCCCGGCTGGCCGTGGGGGGTGAACCGCGCCCGCGTCCGGAGGAACCGGTCACGGCCCGGGCCCGGCGCCAGCTGCAGCGCGGCGATGTTCCGCCAGGCGGGGCCGAACCCGGCCCGGATGCCGATCTGGAGTTCGGCGATGAGCGCGCCCGTGGGCGTACGCGCGAAGCAGCGGGCGATCCCGTTCTTGACGATCAGCGGCCCGGCGGTGCGGGAGGCGGGGATGGCGATGCCCTGGAAGATCTCCCAGGTGACCCCGGCCGGCGCCGTCCGCGGGACGGTCTGGTCGGCCGCGGTGGGACGGCACCCGCCCTGGGCGGCCTGGGCCGGCGGCGCCGCCGCGGCCGTG
This sequence comes from Spirillospora sp. NPDC029432, assembly GCF_040703975.1. NCBI lineage: Bacteria > Bacillati > Actinomycetota > Actinomycetes > Streptosporangiales > Thermomonosporaceae > Spirillospora > Spirillospora sp. NPDC029432. The sequence goes on along the minus strand of NZ_JBEZWH010000007.1, from coordinate 151,156 downwards.
CCGGCGGGGGACGGGGCGGCGCTCGGCGAGCCCGCCGGCGCGTCGTCGCCGCGGGACCCCAGGACGGTGACGACCGCCCCGATCAGCACGATGGCAAGGAAACCCGCCGCGACCAGGAACCCCGTGCTGCGCAGGGGCCCGGGACGGGGGTCGCCCTCCGAAGCGCGGCGTGCTCTCACACGATCGCCCCGACGATCGCCGCCGCCGAACCGACCAGCACGCACGCCCCGCCGACCCAGGCCAGCCCGGAGGCGTGCTCGCCGCCTTCACCGCGCCGGTGCATGACGGCCATCCGGCCGCCGACCATGAGGACGCCGGCGACGCACAGCCCGGTCACGGTCCAGGCCACGAAACCCAGCAGGACCCGCACCTTGTTCTTCAGTTCCTCGGGGACCGGCGCCTGGTTGGGCTTGAAATCGTCGGGATTGGCCATGGCGAGCAGATGGCTGGCGGCGTCGCTTGCGGACGCGAGGAAGCTAGACACCGGAGGCTCCAGGGATGAGTTGCTGCAATTCGGTGGACATCTTCAAGTAGGCGGACGGCATGGACGTCCGGTCGACCGGATCGCCGAGGCGCCAGGCTTCGACCCAGGGCAGCTGCCAGAGGTTCGGGACACCTCCGGAGATCAGGTCCAGCAGTTGCTTCAGCGGCTTGGGAAGCCGCCCGGGGGCGTCGGCCACCGCGGCCAGGCCGAGCAGGTTCACCGCGGGCGGGATGGAGCCGTCGGCCCATTGGCGGATGGCTCCCTGTGCCCACCGCAGGCCGTCCGCGTGCGTGCGGGCCACGAGGACCGCGTTGACGAAGCCCGATTGCGGGGCCGGCCAGTAGCGCCCGGCGTCAACGCTGTTCGGCAGCAGCCGGTGCAGCGTGCTGGTCCCGGCGCCGCCATGGCAGCCGATGAAAAAAACAGGTCCCTGACCAGTGAATCCGTTGGGCAAGGGCCAGAGCGGCAGGCCGCTGAAGGGCCCGGACGCGGCTATCGCGCCGAGCACGTGCATTCCATTTCCGGTCCGTCCGTTACCTGGTCCGGGAGGCGTAGTAGTCAGGGAGCGCCACCCTCAACGCATGTGAGTGCTGGGACGGCAGTGATCGTAGGAGATCAGTCTGACCGAGACCACCGGTTTGATCAAAAGTAGATCAATATGATCAAGAGTGACGCTAAAGACCGCTTGGGTCGATATGTTCTTGAGCCCATGCCAGTGCGTTCGAACGGGAAGGTGCGATCACGTGTCCGTCCACACCGCCCATGACCAAGCCGACCGCTGAATGGACGCCGGTAAGGGGTGCCTGTTCTCCCTGGGCGGAGGGGTCGGCGCACTGGTACTCGCCATGCTTTTCCTGGTGGTGCTTCTCGGGGACGCGGAGGCCGCGTGCACTCCGGGACCCTCGGCCGCGCAGCCGGGTGTGAGCGAGGCCGGTGAGAACACCATCCCGGCCAACTACCTGCGCCTGTACCAGAAGGCCGGCCAGGAGTACGGCGTCGGCTGGCACGTGCTCGCCGGCATCGGCAAGGTCGAGACCGACCACGGACGTTCCAAGCTCCCCGGCGTCCATTCCGGGGAGAACGGGTCCGGTGCCGGCGGGCCGATGCAGTTCATCGGCCCGACCTGGGACGCGTACGGCGTCGACGGCAACGGCGACGACAAGAGGGACCGCTACAACCCCGAGGACGCCATCCCGGGCGCCGCCAACTACCTCAAGGCCAACGGCGCCGGCGACCCCGCCCGGCTCCGCAAGGCCATCTGGCACTACAACCACGCCGACTGGTACGTGGACCTGGTGCTGGAATGGGCCCGCAAGTACGGCTCCAACAAGTTCACCACGGGCGGCGACAACACGGCCGGGACCCAGACCTGCGGCGGCGCCGTGAGCGGCCCGGCCGGCCCCGTGGTCGGCAGGGTGCTGGCGTTCGCGCGGGCGCAGCTCGGCACCCCGTACCAGTGGGGCGGAACCTGCACCAACGCGCGCAAGGACTACGCGTCGCCGCAGAACTGCGACTGCTCCTCGCTGACCATGCGCGCCTACGCCTCGGCCGGGATCACCATCCCCCGGGTCACCTACGACCAGTGGGCGATACCCACGCGGGTCCCCAGCGGTCAGGAACGGGCGGGCGACCTCGTGTTCTTCCGGCCGGGGACGCGCGGCCCCGAGCATGTGGCGCTCGTCGTCGACCCGGTCAAGCGCACCATGATCCACGCCCCCCAGACCGGCGACGTCGTGAAGTACGACAGCTACATGACCGGCCGTACGCCGATGGGGTTCATCCGTCCGCAGGCCAAGGGAGGTGCCTCGTGATCAGGTGCGCGCCCCGCGCCCCCCGTACGCCCCGTACGCCCCGTCCGGCCGGAGCCGCCGCGCCCGGCCGCGCCGCGCTCGCGGTCCTGGTCGCGCTCGCCGCCGCCGGTGGCTGCGGGGGATCCGGCGGCGATTCCGGTGCGGGGGCCGCGGGGGGATCGCGGCAGGCGTCCCCGTCGGGCGGGCCGACCTCCACCGCCGCCCCCGGTACGGCCGCCTCCCCGCCGGGCGCCTCGCCCGGCGCGGCCCCGGCCGGCGGGGCGGTCGACCCCGCCCGGGTCGACCACCGCGACGCCACGGCGGTGTCCAGGGCGGCCGTCCTCACGATGTGGAGCGTCGACTCGGCGACCGACGGCGCGCAGCGCGACGCCTACCGCCGCGCCCGCCCGTTCCTCACCCCCGAGTACTACACCGCCATCGCCGGCGAGACGTCCGGGAAACTCTCCAACGAATGGCTCCGGCACCGCGCCTACGCCAAGGTCCGCGTCGCTCCGCAGCAGGTCGACAGTGGTGCGGGAACGGACACCTCCACCAGTGCCCGCCGCCAATGGGGCATCACCGTGATTCCCACCGGCCGTGACGGCTGGCGGGGCGGAAAGGTGCGCGCGGTGGCATTCGTCAATCTGACCAGGCCCGACGCCTCGGCGCCATGGCGGGTTTCCGCCGTGACGACCGGATGAAGGCGGCGGGCGGGTCGTACGGGCCATTCCGGCCCTTGGCCGGAAGACGCCCCGGCCACTCGTTGAAGAAAAAACGATTCAGCCGGTGAGAGCGCCGGGAAAACGCGGCGGCGGAAGACAGGGAGTGCCTGGGTCATGGACATCGCCCCGGTCGAACGAATGGAGCTCCTGGAGCTGCTGAAAAAGCAGCAGAAGGTGCTGGAACTCCTCGCGGAGCGGCTGGAGCCGGCGGCACCCGCGGCACCGGAGCGGCCGGCCGCGCCCGCGCCGGGACCGATCGACTGGCAGGCCGTCACCGGTGAGGAGCGCCGCCGGCTGCTGCGCGGGCTGGCCGACTTCGTCGACGGGCTGGTCCACCACTACCGGCTGCAGCTGGCCATCCTGCCGTGCTGGTGGCGGCACGCCGACGCGATCGAGGAGCTCTCGGCGCTGTGGCAGGTGCGGCAGGAGACGTTCAAGGCGGGCGTGCGGCCCGGGGCGGCCATGTCCTGGCAGGACACCCTGTACAAGGCCCGCGACCGGACCGCCAACATCCTGAGCTCCTGCCGCGAGGGCCATGTCGAGGCCGTCCTGCCGCTCTGGATGAACGACGGGATCAAGGCCGAGCTCGACGCCTTCATCGCCGGGCAGCGCTGACCTCGTCGAGCAGCGCGGCGACGTCCGGGGCGAACAGGGCCACGTTCTCCGGCTCCATCATGGCCGAGTGCGCCCGCAGCCCGGCCACGGGACGGATCGGGTAGAAGGTCGTCTCCGCCCGGCCCGCCAGGACGCGGTCGAGGACGTGCTCCCGGCCCGAGTCGCTCGCGACCCGGAGGACGTGGCCGTGACCGCTGAACCCGGGCGTGGGCCGGTAGGCGTCGGCGAGGCTCTGGTTCTTCTTCCACACGCACGCCCCGCGCAGCACGTCCATGGGTTCCAGTTCCGGGATGAGCAGGCGGTTGCGCTGGTGCTCGCCGGCGCCGTCGAGGAGCCGGTCGAGCAGCTCCCGCCACACCTTCTCCCGGCCGGCGGCGGGATCCAGCGGTGCCCGGCCGGGGAAGATCCGCCCGTGCAGCGCCGCGAGCGATGCCGCGTCGGTCCGCCACGGGTCGAGCAGGCGGAAGAACCGCGACAGCGCCGGTTCCGGCGCGCCGTCCGGTTCCGGTCCGGGGTCCCGCGGTGCCGCCGGCCGCCGCTCGGGCGGATCGAACAGCAGCAGCGCCGGGACCGGGCCGCCGTCGCGTCCCATCGCGACCGCGGTCTCGTACGCCAGGACGGCCCCGAACGACCAGCCGGCGAGCATGACGCGGCCGCTCCCGGCGGCCCGCGCGATCTCGTCGCGGTAGACGCGGACCAGCGAGGGCAGGTCGAGCAGGCGGTCTCCGTGCCCGGTCAGCTCCGGGGCCTGGGCGAGCAGGACGCCGTGGCGGCCGCCGAGGCCGCGGACGAGCTCCAGGTAGCCGTAGCCGAGCCCGCCGGCCGGGGGCAGGAAGACCAGCGGCACGCCGCCGTCACCGTGCAGCCGGGTGAGGACCGGGACGCGGGACGGAGCCCGGTCCTTAAGGGCTTCGGCCTGCCGCGCCACGGTGGGCAGGGCCAGCACCTCCCCGAGCGTGAGGAGGATGCCGCAGCGCCGGTCGATCTCGGCGCACACCTTCAGCACGTCGACCGAGGTCGCGCCCCAGACGGCGAAGAGGTCGTCGTGGTGCCACAGGTCCTCGATCCCCAGCGCGTCCTCCCATGCCTGCTTGAGGAGCGCCGCCCAGAGTCCGTAGGTGCGGGTGCGGGTGCGGGTGCGGTCGTCGCCGGCGTCCTCGTCGCGGGTGAAGAGCGCGCGGTGGAGCGAGCGCGCGTCGGTCAGCCGTTCGGCGAGATCGGCGAGGAAGGCCCCGGCCCCGGTCTTGTTTTCGCTCCCGTTCCGTGACGCGGGCGAGGCGGGCTCCGGCGCGGGCCGCAGGGCGGGGCGCCGGGGTGACAGGGCCGCCTCGACGGTCAGTTCCGCGCGCGCGTCGTGCCCGTCCCCCTCCGTCCAGGTGGCGCCCGCGGCGGTCAGGAACGACCTCGCGGGCAGGTTGCGGTCGGTGCGGACGACGTCGAAGACCAGCCGGTCGAGGCCGTGCGCGGCGGCCCGGCCGGCGAGCTCCCGCAGCAGCCGGTCCTCCACCTCGCGGTGCAGGACGCGGCAGCTCAGCATCCAGGTCCGCACATGCAGCGCGGCGGGGCCGATCGCGTACTCCAGCACGCCCGTCAGGCCGTAGTCCCCGAAACGGTCGGACACCTCGGCGACCAGGCACGCCCGGTCCGCGCCGGCGATCGCCTCGGCCACCGAGGCCGCGGTCCCGCGCCGGGGCCGGGTGGTGAACTGCGTGACGCGGTCGCTCATCTGGACGATCCGCGCGACATCGCCGGCGGTCGCCTCCCGCAGCTCGACCCGCAGATCCAGTTCGGCGCGGAACCGTTCCGGGTCGCCGGCCAGCGCCTGCGCGCGGCGCCGTCCGGCCTCGGCCCGGTGGTGCTCGGTGCGGTCGATGCCTGCGGCGGCCGCCGGGGGCGGATCGAGCATCCAGGCGTGCCGGAGGAACGCGCCGGCCGCCGCGTCGTCCTGCGGGAAGCGCAGGGTGTGGACGGCGGGAAGCCCGGCCCTCATCCGGGCGCACTCGCCGGGATTGTCGTCGATGAAGACGAACGCGTCGAGGGCGAAGCCCAGCTCCGCGGCCGCCGCGGCGAGCATCTCGGGCTTGGGCCGCCAGCCCGCGTCGATGATCACGAAGTCGTCGGGCGACAGCGGGAAGTCGTGCGCGGCGAACGCGGCCAGCACGTCCCGGCGGTCGTTCTGGGACAGCAGGCACAGCAGGACCCCCTGCCGCCGGCGCTCCAGCAGGAGCTCCTGGAACGCGGCGCGTCCCGGGCCGAGCCGCAGCCCTCCCGGCTCCGTCTCCGCGCACGCGCCGTCCCACAGCGTGTAGTCGGCGTCGACCGCGATCGCCTTGACCGGCGGCCGCGCGCGGGCGTGCAGGACGCGGGCGACGCTCGCGGCGAACGCGGTGTGCAGCTCGTTGCCGTAGACCGGCTGGCCGTCCACGGTGTCGCAGGCCGCGTCGCCCACCGAGTAGAGGCCGATCGTCTCGGCGGGCGTGATCAGGACGGTTCCGTCGATCGGCTCGATCCGGGCGGCCAGCTCCGCGTCGCGCGCGGCGGACCCCGGCGACGGGTAGAGGCAGACGATCGTGCCGTCGCCGGGCCTGTGCGGGCCGTGTGCCAGGCCGGCGGCGAGCGCGTCGGCGTTCTCCTCGAAATCGCTCTCCCAGTCCGCGGTCCGGAGCACGATGACGTCCCAGTCTGGCGGCCGTTCGCGGGCCTCGTGCCGGAAGTGGACCAGGCCGGCGGCCTGCTCCTCGAACCGGACGTCCAGCCCGAGCCGGTCGCACAGCCGGCGCAGCGGGCGCAGCAGCGGGCTCGCCGGGAAGCTCGCGGAAACGGTGGCGTCAATCGTCATCGGCGGAACGCGATCCGATCAGTTCGTGGGCCCGGGGCCGGTAGCCGGGAATGTCGACCTTGGCGTGGCGCAGTTCCCGTACGGAACCGGCGGCGTCGGTGATGGGCTCGCGGGCGTGCAGGACGAACCGGTTGGCGATGATCAGCAGGTCGCCCGCGGCGAGCGGGAACCGGCGCACGGACCCGCTGCCCGCCAGGGCCGCGTCCACCCGCCGCAGGAAGTCCATCGTGTCCGGTGCCGCGCAGCGCGCCCCGTCCCGCTCGACGGCCTGCGCGACCCGGAAGAGCTGCCAGCGCATGCCGTCCCCGGACAGCGCCGGCGCCCGGACCACCCCGCCGCCCAGGCCGGGATCGATCGCCCAGGGGAGCGGCTCCTCGCGCAGCCGGTCGATCGCGGCCGCGCCCAGCCGGGTCCTGATCTCCCGGACCGCGTCGTCCAGGGGAAGGACCAGCGACAGGCCCTCCCCCCGCTGGTCCGGGCGCGTGCACAGCATCAGCGTGGCGTCGTGGCAGGCCGGCCAGTTGGTGCTGTCGGTGTGCAGGTGCTCGGTGAGGACGCCCCAGCCCTCGGCCCGCGACGAGTCCCGCGGCCGCAGCGGCCGCACCGTGAGGAAGCCGGGGTCGGGGTACGGCTGGAGCAGCCGTCCGACGCGGGCGCTGAGAGCGCTGAAGAGCACGTCCTCCGGGTCGAAGTCGAGGCCGCGCAGCACGGTGAAGTAGGGAGGCCGGCGCAGCCGCGCGCGGATCTCCGCGGCCAGCCCGTCGAGCACGTCCGGCGGCGGGCCGTGCCTCCCCGCCGTCGCCTCCGGGCTCTCCGCGAACAGGAACGGGATCATCGCGCGGGCACCCGCTGCCGCAGGGTCTTGTCGGCCAGCCACCGCCGTGTGGTGATCGGGACGGGCGGCGGCGCGCCGGGCCGCGCCGCCCGGTCCAGCGGCTCGATGACGGCGTCCAGGTTGGGGTTGTGGAAGAAGACGAGGCTCTGCCGGCGCGTCTCCGGCCCCGAGCCCGGGGGCGGGTTGACGACCCGGTGGACGGCCGACGCCCACCGGTTCCCGGTCCAGTACGCCATCAGGTCACCGATGTTGACCACGAACGTTCCGGCGGGCGCGGGCACGTCGATCCACCTCCCGTCCGGGTCCCGCACCTGGAGCCCGCCCGGTGCGTCGTCGGCGGCGATGACCGTCAGCGCGCCGAAGTCGGTGTGGGCGCCCGCCCGCAGCGCCCCGGGCGGGGGCTCGACGGCCTGCCGGGGGTAGTTGATCACGCGCAGGAAGTCGGCGCTGCGGTCCAGCTTGTCGGCGAAGAAGCCCGCGGGCGCGTCCAGCGCGTCGGCGAGCAGCGCCATCAACCGCCCGGCCAGGAGATGGGCGGCCCGGTAGTAGGCGAGCAGGGCGTCCCTGAACTCCGGCGGGCGCCGCGGCCAGACGACCGCGGTGAGTCCGGCGCCGGCCCAGGCCGCCCGGTTCTCGGGGACGTCGACGGCGCCGAACGCGAACGCCTCCTTCACGTCCGGCGGCGTCTCCGCGCCCGCCGTCGCCGCCAGGCTCTCGGTGCTCATCGGCGCGTACCCCCGCGAGGAGCCCGGGACACGGAACCGGGCCTTGTAGTCCTCCCCGGCGGCGAAGAACTCCTCGGCGGCCCGTTGGGCATCGCGCACCAGCCCGGGCCGGACACCGTGCCCCGTCAGCAGGAACAGCCCGGTGGTCCGGCACGCCTCGGCGGCCAGGCGCGCGGCCTCCCGGCGCTCCGCGGCGGTGCCCGACCCGTGGTCCCGCAGGTCCACGACGGGGAGCGTGGGCTCGTTCCGCACCGGATCAGGCCGATCGCTCGGCCAGCAGCTGCCCGCACCCGGCCTGGATCTCGCGGCCCTTGCTGGGCATCGCCTTGGCCATCAGCCCGGCCTCGGTGAGCAGCTCCCGGAAGTCGTGCACGCGCTCGTCCCCGATGCGGCGGAAGTCGAACCCGGGGATCTCGTTCCACAGCAGGAGATGGACCTCGAACAGCGCGGGATCCAGCAGGTCGATCAGCCGGTGGGCGTCCTCGATGGCGTCGTTGACCGACTCGAAGAGCAGGTAGTTGACGATCACGCGCCGCCCCCTGGTCCGGGCGAAGTGCCGGGACGCCTCCAGGATCTCCTCGATCCCCCACTTCCGGGTCGTGGGGATCAGCTGCCGCCGCGTCTCGTTCAGCGTCGCGTGCAGGGAGACGTGCAGCTGGACGTAGGTCTCCTCCTCGGCGAGCCGGTAGATGCGCGGGACGACCCCGGACGTCGTCGCCGACACGACCTCGATGCCGGTCCACTCGTACAGCCGGCGGGACGCCTCCAGGGTGTTGTCGTAGTTGAGCAGCGGCTCGCCCATCCCGGAGAGCGTGACGAAGCGCCACGGCACCTCCATGCCGCGCTCCCGGCAGTCCCGGTCGACCTCGACGGCCTGCGCCACGATCTCGTCCGCCGTCAGGTTCCGCGCGGGACGCTGCAGCGCCGTGGCGCAGAACGTGCAGCCGACGGCGCAGCCGGTCTGCGTCGACAGGCACTGCCCCGGCCCGGCGTGGTGGGAGAAGAAGACGGTCTCGACCCGCCGGCCGTCATGGAGGGTCCACAGGTACTTGACCGTCCCCTCATCGTCGACATGCCGCTCGGTCAGCTGAAGAAGACTGTCGGTCATGGTCACTCCCGTCGGATCCGGCCTGTCCGGCCGTGCGCTGGCTGCTGTCGCCCTACAGGAAGAAGCTGTGCGCCGGTTGCGGCAGCACCGCGCGCAGGTCGTCGATCCACGAGCGCACCTCGGACAGGCGGCCCTGGCTCCGAAAGGCCTCGATCTCGCGGAACAGCCGGTTGAAGAAGTACCCCCTCCCGTTGCTCGGGCAGTTGGTGGCGTAGCAGTCGGTGCTGCGCACCATGTCCAGGACGGCGCGCCTGCCGGGCCCGTTCCACAGGGCGTCCACGCTGTTCTTCGCGACGTTGCCGATGAAGTAGTCGGGGTTGCCGTACCGGTCGGAGCAGACGACCATGTCGCCGTTCGGGGTCACCTCGGAGAACCAGCCCGCCGACAGGCAGCCGAGCCCGTCGGCGGTCGCGCCCGCCCGGCCCTCCGCGCCGCCCGCGGGCGGCGCGTCGTCGGGGACGACGACGTCCACCCCGGCCCGCTCCAGCCTCCGCCGGCCGGGCGCGTCCGCGCCCATGACGCGGAGGAAGCGCTCGGCCGTGTCGTCGCGGACCTCCAGCTGCGCGGTGTAGAACGGGAAGGCCGGCCGGAAGATCGCGTAGTCGATGCTGCCCTCGCCGTACTCGTCGACCAGCCGGCAGAGGTGGTCGACGGTGTCCTCCAGGTCGCCCAGGTTGCGCTCGTCCACCACCACCGACACCCCGACGAGGGTGTCCGAACGGCGCTGCGCCCGCACCTCCGCCAGCCGCCGCAGGTTCTGCATGACCCGCTCCGCGTAGCCGCGCCGCGGATCGTAGTCGTGGTGGACGCGGTGCACCTCCGGATCGACCGCGTTCAGGCTGACCCTGACGAAGACGAGGTTGGCGTCGAACAGCTCGTCGATCCGGCGGCGGTTGAGCAGGCTGCCGTTGGTGAACAGGCACTGCGGCAGGCCGAGCCGGTCGGCCTTCAGGGCCGCCGGGTACAGCAGCGGGTTCATCGTGGGCTCGCCGCCCACCCACATGATCCCCACCCCGTGCGGAGCGAGGTGCTCCAGCACGTGGTCGATCTTGTTCTCCCGCATCACGGTCAGCGGGGTGGCGCGCGGATGGCTGAAGACGTCGTCGTCCGACCAGTCCTCGCGCGCGCTGCGGCAGCTGCACCACGGGCACGCGAAGTTGCACAGGTACGTCGGCGACAGCTCCACGTGCAGCGGCCGCACCTCGTCGTAGCGGCCCTCCAGGACCAGGTCCACCCGGTCCTTCCAGAAGACCCACTGGCCCGCCTCCTTACGGGCCAGCCGGAACTCCTCCGCGCTGCCGTACCCGCCGACCCGGTGCGGCAGCGGCCACCTGGTTCGTGCTCCCATCAGACGAAGAACGAGTGACCGAGCGGGTGGGTGACCTCGCGCAGGTCGTCCATCCACTGCCGGACCTCCGCGAGCCGGCCCGCCTGGCGCATCCGTTCGATCTGGTGGAAGACGCGGTTGTGGTGGTGGCCGCGGGAGTTGTGCGGGCAGGCGGTCTTGAAGCACTGCTTGGCGTTGATGCCGTCCAGCACCTCCTGGCGCCGGTCCGACCGCCAGATCTCGTCGAGGGTGTTCTCGAAGAGGTTGCCGATCGTGTACTCCGGGTTGCCGTAGGAGTCCGAGCAGAGCTGGACGTCGCCGTTGTGGCGGATCTCCCCGTACATCCCGTACGACAGGCACTCGGTGGCCTCGTACTCGGTGTCCTCGGGCGGCTCCTCGTAGGAGTCCTTGATGAGGATCAGCGGGATGCCGAGATCGTTGAAGATCTTCCAGACCTCGCCGCCCTCGCTGACGAGCTCCTGCGCCCGCTCCTTGGTCCCTTCGCGGACCTTGGCCCAGTCCTTCTCGAAGTGGCTGTAGTTCATGACCGGACGGGCGATGACGTAGTCGATGCCCGGCCCCGCCTCGTCCACCACCGCGCGGATCTCCTCGGCCGCGGCGATGGTGTCCTCCATGTTCCGCTCGTCGGTGATCAGGGAGATCCCCACGAGCGTGCGCGCGCCGCGCTCCAGCTTGCGCTTGGCGAGCGCCCGCATGTTCTGCTTGACGCGGTCGAAGTAGTCCCAGTCGCGCGGGTAGCCGTGGAACTTGCTGTACGCCTCCTCCGTGCCGCAGTTGAGGCTGATGCGGATGAGGATGGGGTCGGCGTCGAGGCAGCGGTCGACCTCGAGGAAGGTGCCGTTGGTGAGGAAGCTGGCGGAGATGCCCTTGCGGCGGGCGTAGGCCATGCCGTCGTAGGTGAACGGGTTGGCGGTGGGGTCGCCGCCTCCCCACACGATGCCCATCTGCTCGTCGGTGCGCTGCTCGGCGAGCTGGTCGATGACCCGGCGCAGCCCCTCGGGGTGCATCGTGTTCTTCTTCTCGACCTCGGTGTTGTGGTCCCAGGTGCCGCCCTCCACCCACTTCGTGCGGGTCACCCGCCGGGTGCAGTGCGGGCACTTGAAGTTGCACACCAGGGTGAAGATGCCCTCGAAGTGGGCGGCCGGAATCTCGTGGTAGCGGCCCTCCAGGACCATCTCCGCGCGATTCTTCCAATGCACCCACTGGGCCATGTACTTGGGCGCCTTGAGGAACTCGGAATACGTGCCGTACTCGCCGACGCGGTCGGGCATCGGGTACGCCGTACGTCCGGCGATCTTCGGGAGCCAGGCCCCGGCGTACGGCTGGAGCGGGGAGATCAGCTCTTCATTGGAGAAGAGCGCCTCGTGGTCATTGACCTGGAAGATCTGGTGGCCGTCGACGACCCCTTCGGGACGGAGCGGTTCGACCGTGCGGGCGTCGACTATCGGAAGGCGGCGATGGGGGCTGCGCTTGTTTCCGGCGGGGGTTGCCATATCAGTACTCCAGCTTCCGCGTCGCGTTCACCTGTCGATCCACCCGTGCCGGTCCAGTAGCCGGCAAACGTCGCACCAGCCGGACCAGGTATCCGATCCCGCGGTTTGCAGCGCGACGGAACCGCCGCAGTTTCCGCATTGCTCATGGCGCGGTGCCGTATCGGGAGCGGTACGCGCGTGAGCGGTGAACATCCAGTTCTCGATGCCCGGCCAGTACCACTGCATTTGGTCGGCCATGTAGTAGTAGAAATTGCGGTCGGTGGGGTTGAACTCCCACTGGTTGGGCGTGGTCTGCTTCGGCGTGTGCCCCGTCCGGTGCGTGTAGTACAGGTGCAGCTCGCGTTTGGGAGTGAACGCCAGCGGCAGGACGTACGTGTACGGGCCGACCCGCCGGCTCGGCGCGGGGCCGACGGAGAAGCCGGTGGTGTACGCGTTGAGCAGCCCGGCGAGCAGGTCGGTCGTGTGCAGCCCCAAGGCGATCTTCTTGACGCCCAGCTCGTCCGCGTAGACCTCCAGCACCCGGCGGGTGGAGTGGTGGTCGGCGTACATCGCCAGGTGGGCGTCGTCGGTCTCCATAAGGTGCATGAGGATCTGCGCCATCGGGCGGTTGAGGTGGAAGACCTTCTCGGCGTACCCGGCCTCGATGACGTGGTGCGAGACGGAGTGGCGCTCGGCGAGCCCGCGCGCGAAGTCGAAGGTCTCGGACCACTTGCTGTCGAAGTCCTGGAACGTCGCCGCGTGGATGAGCGGGCCGTCGGCCCCCATGGCGTCCCGGTAGGCCGCGAGGAGCATCAGGAGGGAGCCGCTGTCCACGCCGCCGGACAGTCCCAGGAGGATCGGCTCGTTCGGCTCGAGGAGCCCGAACTCGCCGATCGTCTCGCGCACGATGCCCTCGACGTGGGCCGCGGCGGTCTCCAGGGTGAGCGGGGTGGTCTCCATGTTCAGAGCGCCGGTCGGGGCGACCGACAGGCGCCTTCGCACGTACTCGGCGCTCGAATCGTGGCTCTGGAAAAGGCGGCGGATCCCGGTGATGTCGTAACCCTCGATCAGCCGGCTCACATAAGAGCTGTCGGGGTCCATGACATGGTGGTCGGGGACGATGACGTCATCATCGCGATAGGTCACGGTCGAAGTGGGGGGAATCGCGTTGCGCAGGAGAGCGGAGGCGACGGTGTCCCCCGGCTGTGCGATCAGGCTGTGCAATCCGCCCCGTCGGTCGAGCAGGGAAAGAATAGGCACGGGTCTCCGGTGGGTCAAGAGCGGCGAGGACGGCGGGCCGGGCGCCCGATGGAAACGGTTCGAGCGCCCGGACCGTTCACTTACTGGCGCGCGGGTCCGCGCAGCACGTGCGGAACCGAATGAGGTCCGCGTCGCGCTTGGCGGCCACCTCGCTCAGCGCCGATAGGAGCGTCGTCGGGCGAACGGGGGTTGTGGTCGTGGCTTTTTCGGCCAGGGTCGAGACCGTCATCGGGAGCCATCCTTCCCTTGTGAACATGACCGATGATCAAGGGCAGTGTCACTGTAAGTCGGCGGGCTGGGATCAACAAGATGTCCGGGTAAACATTATTTTTCCCCGAAGGATAGGTTTATCCCGCTGACCTGCGGGCGGGCGCCGGAGGCCGTTCCCCCTTCCCTTCCGCGGCACCCGCCGGGGCCGGCCCGCGATCCCGTGTGACGGCGCGCACGTCCCGATGCCCGTATGTCGTTAGCGGTGCTCGGCGACTGTCACTAGAGTCAAGGTGCTCGATAAGCGCCTTGGAGGGGCAGATGATCGACCCGAACCTGTTGCTGGACGACACCGAAGCCGTCACCGCCGCCTTGGGCAAGAAGGGCGTCTCGGCGGAGTCGGTGTCGGAGGCCAGGGACGCCCTCGTCGAGCGGAGGTCGCTGCTCAGCGCCCTCGAACGCGACCGCGCCGAGATGAACCGCCGTTCCAAGCAGGTCGGCAGGCTGATGGCCACCCGGGACCCGGCGGCGGAGGAGGAGCGCCGGCTCCTCGGCGACCTCAAGACCAGGATCGGCGAGGCGGAGGACGCCTACCGCGCGGCCAACGAGCGGTTCCGCGACCTCATGCTCCGGCTGCCCAACCTGCCGGACCCCGCGGCGCCCGAGGGCTCGGACGAGGCCGACAACGTCGTCGTCCGCTACGAGGGGCCGCCGGCGGAGCAGTTCAAGGCCGGCGAGTACCGGCCGCACTGGGACATCGCCACCGACCTCGGCATCTTCGACGCCGACCGCGCCGCGAAGCTGAGCGGGTCGGGCTTCGCGCTGCTCTACGGGGACGGGGCCCGGCTGCTGCGCGGGCTGGTGCAGTTCGGCCTGGACCTGCACCGGGAGACCTATACCGAGGTGCTGGTCCCGCACATGGTGCGCGGCCCCCTCATGGTCGGCACCGGCCACCTGCCCAAGTTCGCCGACGACGCCTACAGCATCCAGCCCGACGACCTCTGGCTGATCCCGACCGGCGAGGTCCCGCTGACGGGCCTCCACCAGGACGAGATCCTCGCGCCGGACGAGCTGCCCAAGCGCTACATGACGCACACGGCCTGCTTCCGCCGGGAGGCGGGCTCGGCGGGCAAGGACACCCGCGGCTTCCAGCGCGTCCACGAGTTCCACAAGGTGGAGCTGGTCCGCATCTGCACGCCCGACACCGTCCAGCAGGAGTACGACGAGCTGCTCGCCGACTGCGAGCGCGCCCTGCGGACGCTGGAGCTGCCGTACCGGGTCGTCGACCTCTGCGGCGGCGACCTGACCTTCTCCTCGTCCCGGATCTTCGACCTGGAGGTCTACGCGCCCGGCGTCGAGCGCTGGCTGGAGGTCTCCTCGGTCGGCAACTTCACCGACTACCAGGCGCGCCGCGGCAACATCCGGTACCGGACCGAGAGCGGGAAGACCGCGCCGGTGTTCACGCTGAACGGTTCGGCGATCGCGACCCCGCGCCTGTGGGCGGCGCTCATCGAGCACGGGCAGCGGCCGGACGGCTCGGTCGAGCTTCCCGAGGCGCTGGAGCCCTACGTCGGCACCCGCGTGATCGAACCGCGGCGGTGAGGCCCGCCGGCCGGGCCGGCGCGCGGCGCTAGGCGGCGCGGATGAGGGCGGCGGTCCTGTACGGCCCCGGCGACGTGCGCGTGGAGGAGGTCCCGGACCCGCGGATCACCGCGCCGACGGACGCGCTGGTGCGGGTGCTCCTCGCCGGGGTCTGCGGCAGCGACCTCTGGGCGTACCGCCGGGGGGCGGCGCCGGGTCCGGGCATCCGGATCGGCCACGAGTTCGTCGGTGTGGTGACGCGGGTCGGGGACCGGGTCGGCACCGTCCGGCCCGGCGACGTCGTCGTCGCGCCGTTCCGGTGGTCCGACGGCACCTGCGAGTTCTGCCGTGCGGGCCTGCACACGTCCTGCCTGAACGGGGGGTCCTGGGGCGGCGCCCTCGACGGCGGCCAGGGCGAGGCGGTGCGGGTCCCGCTGGCCGACGGGACGCTCGTGCCCGTTCCCGCCGGTCCCGACGATCCGCGGCTGCCCGCCGTCCTGGCGCTCGCCGACGTGATGTGCACCGGCGAGCACGCCGCGCGCGCCGCCCGGGTCGGCCCCGGCGGCGACGTCGCGGTCATCGGTGACGGAGCGGTCGCGCTGTGCGCCGTCCTGGCGGCCGCCAGACACGGCGCCCGGCGGATCGCGGTGGCGGGCGCGCACCCGGACCGGCTGCGGCTGGCGGAGGCGTTCGGCGCCACGGACGTGCTGACCGCGCGCGGCGGCGAGGCGGTCGAGTGGCTGCGCGGGCTCTCCGGCGGGCACGGCTTCCCGTCGGTCCTGGAGTGCGTCGGCACCGGCCTGGCCCTCCGCACCGCGCTGGACGCCGCCCGGCCCGGCGGCGCGGTGGGCTACGTGGGGGTGCCGCAGGACGGGGAGGGCGTCGACGTCCGCACCTTCTTCCGCCGCAACGTCACCCTCGCCGGCGGAGTCACACCCGCGCGGGCCTACATCGCCGGGCTCCTGCCCGAGGTCCTGAGCGGTGCCCTCGACCCGTCGCCCGTCTTCGACCGCACGGTCGGCCTCGACGCGGTGCCCGACGGGTACGCGGCGATGGCGCGGCGCGAGGCGCTCAAGGTCATGGTCGATCTGCGCGGCGGCTGAGCGGCGTCAGGGCCGGTCCGTGGTGAGGTCTCCGGCGGCCGGTGCGGAGGTGATGCCGGGCGCCTCGGACGTGTACTGCACGATCAGCCGTTCGGTCTCGCTCTTGCCCTTGGCGATCTCGTCACCGTCCTCGCGCTTCCACCAGGGGGTCAGCCGGACCTCGACGGGGCGGGCGGAGCGGGCGACGACGACGGCGGTGCCGAACTTCATCGTCCGGATCTCCTCCGGTGACAGCACGTCCTTGTCGGTGTCGCGGACCTTGCCCATGAGGCGGGAGACGTCCTCGAGGTCGTCGACGTTGCCGGCCCCGCCCATGATCACGCGTACCGCCGCGTTGTCCCACATGATCATCGCCTCGTGCTCGCCCCACTTGGCGCGCGCCTGGGAGAGCGACTGCAGGTAGACGTGCAGCGCGATGGAGAAACCGCCGGAGTCGCCCATGTACCCGGGCAGGCTCGGCATCGGCGAGATGTGGGCGGCCTCGTTCAGCTCCACGGTGAGCGGCGGGTCCAGGCGGCTGGACGGCATCTTCGTCGCCTCCTTGCGGGCGGAGTCGAAGAGGTCCTCCATCATCGCGGTCACCACGGGGGCGATCCCGCCGGTCTTCTGCTCCTTGCCGAGGACGTACAGCGTGTTGCGGCCGGAGAGGAACGCCTTCATGTCGAACTGCTCGTCCGGGCCCGGCGAGCAGGCGTCCAGGACGCTCGGGTCGGAGAAGCAGGCGAGGATCTGGATGAGTCCCGGCCAGATGCGCCCGCCCATGCTGTTGTTGGCCACCATCAGGGACTCCAGCTGGCCCGCCCACCCGACCGCTGCCTTGCCCTCGCTCTCGCCCTTGCGCAGCAGGTTGAGCGGTTCGGTGTTGTTCGGCTGGTAGGCCCAGCGCATGATGTCGCGCATCGTGTGGCCGCCGATCGCGGCCGCGTGCAGGTAGCAGCGCAGGATGGACGTCTGCCCCGCCACCAGGAACGCGGCGTCACCCGTCACCTCGAACCCGCTGGCGTCGACGAAGGTGCCCGCCCGGATGGCGGCCGTGTTCGGGTTCTCGCAGCCGTTGATCGGTGACCAGCGCAGCCGTTCCGGCCAGCGGGTCATGCCGTTGGGGTCGAACACGTACACGTCGCCGAGCTTGGCCCGCATGGCGTAGGTGTTGGTGAACGCGTCGGACCGGGTGGACGTCACGATGCAGGCGCCGGGGGCGTCGATCGTGAAGGGCGCGCAGAAGTGCACGTCCTTTCCCTGGCGGGGCGGCGCCAGGATGATGAACACGTCCTCCACGGAGGAGTAGAGCTTCTGCCGCGAGCGGATGTCGCGTCCCAGGTAGAAGCCGATGTCGCCGGGCTCGACGCGGCGCCGCCAGTTCTTGGTGGACGGCCGTACCGAGCCGGCCTTCTTGGCGAGGGCCTCGACGCCGAGCATCTTGCGGATCTCGTTGCCGGAGGCGAAGCCCAGGCGCAGCCGCCGGAACTCCCGGCGGCGCCGCCAGTTCAGCGCGAACCGGACGAGGCGGTACGAGGCCCAGCCGGTCATCACCATGAAGACCAGGAGGACGGCGAGGAAGAGCCACCCCGGTCCCAGCGCGGCCGCGGCCCCGGCGGGCCACGCGGCGGCGAAGTCGCCGGGGTCCCGCACGAGCCGCAGGGCGATGCCGAAGGAGTCCAGCGGGCTGGAATCGGGCCATCCCGCGCCGCTCAGCACGCCGGACAGCTGGCCGGCCAGCCAGATCACGAGGCAGCAGAAGGCCGCGATCGCGACGACGACGTTGACGATCGTCATCAGGAAGGCGAAGGTGGCGTCCTCGAGGTCGTCGCCTCTTCTGTCATCCCGCACGAGGTCTCCTCCGGCCGGTATGGAGCGACTGCGTCGGTATCGCGTGGGGAACGCGACTTCATGATCACGTCAGTGTAGGGGCGCCGCGGCCGCGCGGGCGGTGGATTCCGGGCAGTACGGGGGCTTGCGGGCTCCGCGTTCCGTTCAGGTGGAGATGTGCTCCGTCAGCACCTGTTCGAAGCCGGTCTCGAAGCGTTCGTAGTGCGCGCGGAGCTCCGGGCCGGGCCACCCGGCGGGCAGCAGGTCGGCGGGCAGCAGCGGGTCGCGGAGCAGGTGGCGCAGCACGGCGGCGGAGACGGTGAACTGCTCGGCGAGCGAACCCGCGGCGTCGAGCGCGGCCCGCAGCTCGCGCGCCGTGCCGGCCCAGCCGTCCAGGTCCCAGAGCGAGGCCGCCAGTGCGGACGGGTCCTCCTCGGGACGCCCCGAGAGGAACGCGCACTGCCGCTGGACGATCTCCGGCCGCGACCGGCCGAGGTTGGCGGGCCGGAGCCAGGTCCCCTCGCGCAGCTCGGCCAGCCGCAGCGCCGACATGGCCTGGCGGAGCGCGGCGCGTTCGGCGGCGGGGCGGCGGCGCTCGGCGGTGACGACGGCGATCTCCCAGGTGCCGTCCCAGGGGCGGGTGCGGGGGAAGCGGCTCTCGTCCTGCCGGGCCTGCCGCTGGACGAGCCGCTCGGTCAGCTCGTAGACACCGCCCCGTTCCGGGATCTGGACGAGGTCGCCGGCGGCCACCATCCGCGAGAGGGCGACCCGGATCGTCCCCTCGGCGATCCCGAACAGCTCCCCCACGCGGACGGCCTGCCGCGCGCCGATCCGGGGCGGGTGCGAGCCCAGCAGCGTGCTCAGCACGACCGAGCGCGCGGTGAGGGGACGCAGGTCCGGAGCGTTCGCCATGCACGCCAGCATGCACCAACCGGCGGCGGCGCGGAGTCTAGGACAGGAACCGGCCTATACGGCTCCTAGCGTGGACGAAGACGCGAACAAGGAGGCACGCATGTCGGTCAAGGCGATCCCCGAGGGCTACACCGCCGTGACGCCGTGGATCATCAACCGGGACACGGCCGGGGTCATCGACTACCTGGAGCGGGCGTTCGGCGCCGAGGAGCTGGGCCGGGTCGTGGACGAGAACGGTGTCATCGGGCACGCGGAGGTGCGGATCGGCGGCGCGGTCGTGATGCTGTTCGACGCGCGGCCGGAGTGGCCGGCGACGCCGGCGTTCCTGCGGCTGTACGTGGCGGACGCGCGGGCCGTCCACCGGCGGGCGGTGGAGGCGGGCGGCACGGCGGTCTCGGAGGTCACGCACCTGGCGTTCGGGGACCTGGTCGGGCGGGTGCGCGACCCGTTCGGGAACCTCTACTGGATCCAGACCAGGATCGAGGACGTGACCGAGGAGGAGATGGCCGGGCGCTGGAGCGACCCGGTCTTCGCCCGGAACATGGAGTACATGCAGGGCGCGGACTTCTTCCCCGGACGGTGACGGTCTGGCGATTACAGGATTTCATCACGTGTCATAAGAGTGTAATGTCCGGGGCATGGCGTCCTATCTGATCGAGCCCGTGGACCGGCTGCCGTTCGGCGGACCGGAGAAGGCGCGGCGGTACGCGACCGAGCGGTACCAGGGGGCCGTTGGCCTCAACTGGTACACCAGCGACCCGACCCTCCGGTTCCTGATGCGCCGCCACCTGGGCGCGGCGGGGCTGGAGTGGGCCGAGCCGCGGCTGGCCGAGCTGGGGGCGCTGATGGGCGGGCCGATCGCCGAGCGCGCCGAGGAGACCGACCGGAACCCGCCCCGGCTGGAGAAGTACGACCGGTGGGGGCGGGACGTCAGCCGGGTCGTCATGCCGCCGTCGTTCGAGGCGGCGCGGGCGGACCTGGTCGCCACGAGCTTCACCCGGCCGGAGTTCGTCGCCGCGGCGAAGGCGGCCGGGGTCGATCCGGCGCCGCTGGGCGTGGCGTGGAGCTACCTGCTCGACCAGGCCGACATCGGGATGGCGTGCGCGCTCGGCACGGGCGGCGACATGGTGGTGGGGCTGACCGAGCTGTTCGCGCCCGAGGACGTCAAGGCCCGGGTACGGGAGATCTTCGCGGCCGGGGAGTTCTCCGGCGAGGCGGCGCAGATGCTCACCGAGCGGTCCGGCGGCTCCGACCTCGGCGCGCTGGAGGCGACGGCGGTGCCGGACGGGGACGCCTGGCGGCTGGACGGCTTCAAGTGGTTCGCCTCCAACGCCAACGGGTCGGCGTTCGTGGTGCTGGCCAAGCCCGAGGGCGCGGTGGACGGGGTGCGCGGCATCGCGCCGTTCCTCGTCCTGACCGAGCGGCGGGACGGCTCGCGGAACGGCGTGCGGATCCGGCGGCTCAAGGACAAGCTGGGCACCCGGTCGGTCGCGTCCGCCGAGATCGAGTTCACCGGCGCGGAGGCGTTCCTGCTGGCCCCCGCAACCAGTGCGCCCGTGGAGGGGCAGGCCGGGGACGGCAAGGGGCTGGCCCGGATGATGGAGCTGACCAACGGCGCCCGGCTCGGGATTGCGGCGATGGGGCTGGGCTGCGCGCGCCGCTCGCTGGTCGAGTCGCTGTGCTACGCGCGGGCCCGCGAGGCGTTCGGGGCGCCGCTGTACGACCAGCCGCTGATGCGCCGCAAGCTGGCCGAGCTGATCGTGGAGACGGAGGCGGCGCAGGCGCTGGTGTTCGACGGCTACCTGGGCCGGCCGCGGCTGCGGATCGGCGCGGCGCTGATCAAGCTGCGTACCGCGCGGCTCGGTGTCACGGCGGCCAGCGACGCGATCGAGATCCACGGCGGGAACGGCTACATCGAGCAGTGGCCGGTGGCGCGGATCCTGCGGGACGCGCAGGTCAACCCGATCTGGGAGGGCGGCGACAACATCCTGTGCCTGGACGTGCGGCGCGGGATGGAGCGGGAGCGGGCGCACCTGCCGTTCCTGGAACGGCTGGACGAGGCCGCGGCGCGGGCTCCGGAGGGCGACGACGCGACGGCGGATCTCGTCCGGCGGCGGATCGGCGACCTGCGCGAGGCGATCGGCCGCTGGCACGGCCTGGACCGGGCGACCGCGGAGGCGCGGCTCTACCCGCTGGCGCTGTACATGGCGGACGTGTACGCGGCGGCGCTGCTGCTGGAGCAGGCCGGCTGGGAGCGTTCGGAGCTGGGCACGGACCGGAAGGCGCTGGTCGCGCGCCTGTACGCCGGCGCCCGCCTGGCCGACCGCGGGCCGCTGCGCGGGATCGACGGCCCGGCCGAGGATCTGGAGCGCTTCAAGGACCTGGCGGACGGGGCGCTCGTGGACACCCGCCCCGAATGAGGAGCGAGGGACGAGGGAAGGCGCCGCCTGGAGGAGCCCCGTAGGCGACCGGAAAACACTGTGATTGGGTGATCTTCGGCGATATGTGATCGAGACGGTTGACCGAATGGGATTCGGGTTCTAGGTTCCGTTGCGGGCGGCCACCGTCGAAGGAGCCGGAGATGACTCTCACGCTTGACGAGGCGGGCCGTGCGCTCGCGGACCCCGCCGCGTACGCCGACGACGCGCGGCTGCACGCGGCGATGGCGCTGCTGCGCCGGGAGGCGCCGGTGCACTGGGTCGACCGGCCGGGCTACAACCCGTTCTGGGCGATCACCAGGCACGCGGACGTGCTGGAGATCGAGCGCAACCACGAGATCTTCCTGAACGCGCCGCGGCCGCTGCTGGCCACGGCCGTCCAGGACAGGATCAACCGGCAGCGGGCCGAGCAGGGCGTGGGGCTGCGCACCCTGATCCACATGGACGACCCAGACCACCGGGTCGTCCGCGCGATCGGCGCCGACTGGTTCCGCCCCAAGGCGATGCGCGACCTGGAGCCGCGGATCAGGGAGCTGGCCCGGCGGTACGTGGACCGGATGGCGATCCTCGGCGACAGCTGCGACTTCGTCCAGCAGGTCGCGGTGCACTACCCGCTGTACGTGATCCTGTCGCTGCTCGGCCTGCCCGAGTCCGACTTCGACAGGATGCTCAAGCTGACGCAGGAGCTGTTCGGCGGGGACGACACCGAGATGCGCCGCGGGGAGACCCCCGAGGAGATGCTCGAGGTCCTGATGGAGTTCTTCGCCTACTTCCAGGAGCTCACCGCGGCCCGGCGCGCGCACCCGACCGACGACCTCGCCTCCGCCATCGCCAACGCCGCGGTGGACGGCGAGCCGCTGAACGACTTCGACACCGCCTCGTACTACGTGATCATCGCGACCGCCGGGCACGACACCACCAGCTCGACGATCTCCGGCGGGCTGCACGCGCTGATGGAGCACCCCGACCAGCTCGCCCGGCTCCGCGCCGACCCGTCCCTGATGCCGCTCGCGGTGGAGGAGATGATCCGCTGGGTGACGCCGGTCAAGGAGTTCATGCGGACCGCGACGCGCGACTACAAGCTGCGCGACACGACGATCCGCGAGGGCGACTCGGTGCTGCTGTCGTACCCCTCGGCCAACCGGGACGAGGACGTCTTCGACGACCCGTTCGCGTTCGACGTGGGGCGCGACCCCAACAAGCACCTGGCGTTCGGCTTCGGCGTCCACTACTGCCTGGGCGCCGCACTCGCCCGGATCGAGGCCCGCGCGTTCTTCGAGGAGTTGCTGCCGCGGCTGGAGTCGATCGAGCTCGCCGGTACGCCGGAGAGCACCGCCACCACCTTCGTCGGCGGCCTGAAGCGGCTGCCCATCCGCTACACCCTGCGAGGCTGAGACCTGATGCGCATCGATGCCGCGGTGCTGCGCGCCGCCGACGCCCCGTACACGATCGAGCCGCTGGAGCTGGCCGACCCCGGGCCGGGCGAGGTGGTCGTGCGGGTCGCCGGCGCCGGGATCTGCCACACCGACCTGCTGGGCCGCCAGCCGGGCGGGTTCCCGCGGCCGGTGGTGCTCGGCCACGAGGGCTCCGGCGTCGTCGAGGCCGTCGGGCCCGGCGTGACCGGCGTGTCCGTGGGGTCGAACGTCGTGCTGTCGTTCGACTCCTGCGGGGCCTGCTCCGACTGCCGGTCCGCGCGGCCGGGCAGCTGCGAGCAGATGGTCGTGCTCAACATGGCGGCGATGGCGATGGACGGGCGGCAGCGGCTGCGGGACGGCGCGGGCGAGACCGTCCACAACCGGTGGTTCGGGCAGTCGTCGTTCGCCACGCACGCGCTCGCGACCGCGCGCAACGTCGTCCCGGTCGGGGACGACCTGCCGCTGGAGAAGCTCGGCCCGCTGGGATGCAGCATGCAGACCGGCGCGGGCGCGGTGCTGCTGTCGCTGGGCGTGCGCGCCGGCGACAGCATCGCCGTCTTCGGTACGGGCGCGGTCGGCCTCGCCGCCGTGATGGCCGCGGGGATCGCCGCCGCCACCACGATCATCGCGGTCGATCTCAACGAGGACCGCCTGCGGGTGGCCGCCGAGCTGGGCGCCACCCACACGATCAACGGCGCGGACGAGGGCCTGGTGGCCCGGATCCAGGAGATCACCGGCGGCGGCGCGGACTACGCGTTCGACACCACCGCGATCCCGGCCGTGGTGTCGAACGCCGTGGCGAGCCTGCGGACGACCGGGGTCTGCGGCCTGGCGGGCGTCGGGAGCCGGGAGTACCGGCTCGACCCCACCCTGATGCTGATGGGCCGGACGGTGAAGGGCATCATCGAGGGCGACGCCGTACCGCAGACGTTCATCCCCCGGCTGGTCGAGCTGTGGCGGCGGGGCCGGTTCCCGTTCGACCGGCTGATCGAGACGTACCCGCTGGAGAAGATCAACGAGGCCGAGGCGGACATGCTGGCCGGCGAGATCGTCAAACCGGTGGTACTCCCCGGATGAGAAGAGGAAGTGCTTGACCTCCCGCGAGACCGCCGAACCCGCCGCCCAGGACCGACTGCTCGACCTCGTCCGGGGCGGCGGCCCGGCCGGGCCGGATGAGCTGGGACGGCTGTACGACCGGCTCCAGCCCGTCTCCGCGACGTTCATGCTCGGCGCGTGGCGCGGCGGGCTGTTCGACGAGACCGGCGCCATGGCCGCGCTGCTGGTGAAGATGCGCTGGTACGGCAAGCGCTTCACGAGCGTCGAGGACGTCGAGCCGCTGCTGTGCCGCGACGACGAGGGCGCGATCTACTCGTACACCGGGATGGGCATGGCGCGGCTCCGCGAGATGTCGTTCCGGGGCACGGTCTCGGCCGCGATGATCTACGACGACCGCCCGATCATCGACCACTTCCGGCGGGTGTCGCGGGACGTGGTGATGGGCGCGATGGACGCCAAGGGGACGGACTCGACCCTCTACTTCCACCTGACGCGCACGGACTGATCGGCACAGACTGATCCGCACGGGGCCGCTCAGCGCACCCGGTGCAGGAGCTCCTCGCCGGCGGCCAGACGGCGGCAGTTCTCCTCGGCGACGGCGAAGTAGCGGTCCCAGGTCTCGCGGGTCAGCCAGGCAACGTGCGGCATGACCACGACGTTGTCCAACGCCGTCAGCGGGTTGGACGCGGGGACGGGCTCCCGCTCGAAGACGTCCAGCCCGGCGCCGCCGAGCCGTCCCGAGGACAGCGCCTCGACCAGGGCGGACTCGTCGATGACGGCGCCGCGGGCGGTGTTGACCACGATCGCGCCGGGCGGCAGCAGGGCCAGCCGCTCGCGGTCGAGGAGGTGGTGGGTCTCGGCGGTCAGCGGGATGTGCACCGAGACGATGTCGCTGGCCCGCAGGAGATCGTCGAGGGGGCGCCACGACGGGTCCTCGGGGCGCGGGCGGCGCGAGGTGTACAGGACGTTCGCGCCGACGGCCTCCAGCATGCCGCGCAGCAGGCCGGCGATCTGGCCGCCGCCGAGCAGGCCCACCGTCCGGCCGTTCAGCTCGCCGCCCACCAGGGCCCGGTCCGCGGGCCAGCCCCGGCCCTCGCGCGTCCGCGCGTCGAACGTGACCACCCGCCGCAGCGCCGCCAGCATCAGCAGCAGCGCCGTCTCCGCGACCGCCTGCGCGTTGGTGCCCGGCATGTTCGCCACCGCGATGCCGCGCTCCTCGGCGGCGTCCAGGTCGATGGTGTTCACGCCGGTGCCGAGCTTCTGGATCAGCCGCAGGTTGGGGGCGCGGTCGAGGTCCGCCGCGGTGACCGGGCGCAGCACGTGCCAGAGGACCTCCGCCTCCGGCAGCAGCTTGGCGAACCGCTCGTCGTCCTCCTCGGGACAGCTCACCACGTCGAGCCCGGCCACCGTGTGCTCGTAGTCGTAGTGCAGCAGTACCCGCATCCCGGCGCTCCCCCTCTGAACGGCTCTTTCGTAGTATTCCGCACATGCTCGAACGGCTGGAACGCCCGATCGTCCAGGCGCCCATGGCGGGCGGCGGCTCGACGCCGGAGCTGGCCGCCGCGGTGTCCGGGGCGGGCGGCCTGGGCTTCCTCGCGGCCGGGTACAAGACGGCCGACGCGATGCGGGCGGACATCGCCGCGACGCGGGCGCTGACGTCCCGGCCGTTCGGCGTGAACGTGTTCATGCCCGCGACCGGGACCGCCGATGAGGCCGCGGTCGCCGCGTACCGGGAACGGCTCGTCCCCGAGGGCGAGCGGCTCGGCACGGAACCCGGCCGCCCCGCCGCCGACCGCACCGACGCCTACGCCGCCAAGATCGAGTGCCTGGTCGCCGACCCGCCGGCGGTGGTGGGCTTCACGTTCGGCTGCCCGGACGCGGAGACCGTCCGGGCCCTGCGCGACCGGGGCGCGTGCGTGATCGTCACCGTGACCGCGCCCGAGGAGGCCGTGACCGCGGTCGAGGCCGGTGCCGACGCGCTCTGCGTCCAGGGGGCCGAGGCGGGGGCGCACCAGGGGTCGTTCACCGACGCCGGGCTGGAGCCCGCCGCGCTCCGCCCCCTGCTGCGCGACGTACGGTCGGTGACCGGCCTGCCGCTGATCGCCGCCGGCGGCCTCGGCACCCGCGAGCACGTCGCCGAGGTCCTCGCCCTCGGCGCGGTCGCGGCCCAGCTCGGCACCGCCTTCCTGCGGAGCCCGGAGAGCGGCGCCAGTGCCGTGCACAAGGCCGCGCTCGCCGATCCCCGCTACACGCGCACGGCCCTGACCAGGGCGTTCAGCGGACGGCCCGCGCGCGGCCTGGTGAACGGCTTCATGACCCGGTACGACCCGTACGCGCCCGCCGCGTACCCGGACGTCCACTACGTGACCTCGCCGCTCCGCAAGGCCGCCGCCGCGCAGGGCGACCCCGAGGGCGTCAACCTCTGGGCGGGCACGTCCTGGCGCCTGGCCGCCGACTCCCCGGCCGCCGAGATCGTCCGCACCCTGACGCCGTAACCCCGGACGCCGTAACCCCGGACGCCTCAGGCCCGCGGGTCCGGCCCCTGGGTGACCCCCCACGTCTCCGCGAGCCGGCCGCCGTCGACGCGGAAGATCTCGATCAGCGTGGCGGGCGGGCCGCCGGCCCCCTCGACGGACGAGCGGACGGCGACCCTGTCGCCGTCGACCAGGATGTCGTCGGCCGCGACGCGCATGTCCGGGAACATGGCCACCACCTCGCGCCACGCGTCCCGGCCCGCCTCGAACCCGTTGGCGCCGAGCGGGTGGTTGCGGTAGCCGGGCGTGAACAGCTCCTCGGCCTCGTCGAACCGCCGGGCGTTGAAGCACTCCTGCATCCGCAGGACCAGGGCCTTCGCCTCTTCGCGTGTGGTCATCGGAGTGATCCCTCCTGAACAAGCGGGGCGCCGCCCCGGTTGTTCGCCAGCATACGGGGCGGCGCCCCGGTTATGCTAGGGCGCGATGTCCAGCCGACCGCGCGAGCGCGCCCCCGCCGGGTCCCCGGAGAACGACCGGGGGCTGCGGGCCGACGCGCGCCGCAACCGGGAGGCGGTGCTGCGGGCGGCGCAGCGGGCGTTCGCGGACGAGGGCCTCGGCGTCCCGCTCGACGAGATCGCCCGCCGCGCGGGGGTGGGGCCCGGCACCGTCCACCGGCACTTCCCCACCAAGGAGGCGCTCTACCTCGCCGTCTCGGTGGACCAGCTCAGGCGGCTGGTGGCGGAGGGCGACGCGCTCGCCGCCGGGGACGATCCGGCCGCCCTGTTCACGCTGCTGTCCCGGATGATGGCCTCGGGCGCGGAGAACGCGGCGGTGAAGAGCGCGCTCGCGGCCGCCGAGTTCGACCTGCGCAGCGCCGCCCCGGACGTCGCCGCGGACCTCACGGACCGGGTCGCGGCCCTGCTCGGCCGCGCGCACGCGGCCGGGGTCGTGCGTCCCGATCTCGCCGTGGACGAGGTGATGGCGCTCGTCGCCGGCGCCTTCGCCGCGATCCGCCACGCCGGCGCGGAGACCGGCCGCGAACGCTCGGCCCACCTCGCCCAGATCATCCTGGACGGCCTGCGGCCCCGCCCCCGGTAGCGCGCCGCGGCCCGGGGCCTCTTTGCGGGGTGTTGGGCATAGGGGGCGATCTCTCGGGTAGGCGGGGCGAAGTACCAGGTGAACCGACATCGAGGGCAGGACGGCCATGGCGGACTCCGCCGACAATGAGAAGCAGCGGCAGCTCGACGCGAACCGGGTGGGGCCGGAAGGGGCTGCGCTGACCACCGACCAGGGCATCCGGGTCGATCACACCGACGACTCCGTGACGGCGGGCGAGCGCGGCCCGACGATCATGGACGACTTCCACTTCCGGGAGAAGCTCACCCATTTCGACCATGAGCGGATCCCGGAGCGGGTGGTGCACGCGCGCGGGGCCGGGGCGTACGGCGAGTTCCGGGTGCACGACGACTGGCTGGCGGAGTACACGGTCGCGGAGTTCCTCACGAACCCGTCGATCACGACGCCGGTCTTCGTGCGGTTCTCGACCGTGGCCGGGTCGCGGGGATCGGCCGACACCGTACGGGACGTCCGGGGCTTCGCGACGAAGTTCTACACCCGGCAGGGCAACCACGACATCGTCGGCAACAACATGCCGGTCTTCTTCATCCAGGACGCGATCAAGTTCCCGGACTTCGTGCACGCGGTGAAGCCGGAGCCGGGCAGCGAGATCCCGCAGGCGCAGTCGGCGCACGACACGCTGTGGGACTTCGTCCAGCTCCAGCCCGAGACGATGCACATGATGATGTGGCTGATGTCCGACCGGGCGATCCCGCGCAGCTACGCGATGATGCAGGGGTTCGGCG
Source organism: Spirillospora sp. NPDC029432 (assembly GCF_040703975.1). Taxonomy (NCBI): domain Bacteria; kingdom Bacillati; phylum Actinomycetota; class Actinomycetes; order Streptosporangiales; family Thermomonosporaceae; genus Spirillospora; species Spirillospora sp. NPDC029432. The sequence goes on along the minus strand of NZ_JBEZWH010000007.1, from coordinate 123,101 downwards.
TCCACACGTTCCGGCTGGTGAACGCGCAGGGGCGCGGCACGTTCGTGAAGTTCCACTGGAAGCCCAAGCTGGGCACCCACTCGCTGGTCTGGGACGAGACCCAGAAGATCGCGGGCAAGGATCCCGACTTCAACCGGCGCGACCTGTGGGACAACATCGAGGCCGGGAACTTCCCCGAGTACGAGCTGGGCGTGCAGCTGGTGCCGGAGGAGGACGAGCACAGGTTCGACTTCGACCTGCTCGACGCCACCAAGATCATTCCGGAGGAGGAGGTGCCGGTACGGCCGGTCGGGACGATGGTCCTGAACCGCAACCCGGACAACTTCTTCGCCGAGACCGAGCAGATCGCCTTCCACACCGCCAACGTGGTGCCGGGCGTCGACTTCACCAACGACCCGCTGCTCCAGGGCCGCAACTTCTCGTACCTGGACACCCAGCTCATCCGGCTCGGCGGGCCCAACTTCCCGCAGATCCCGGTGAACCGGCCGGTCGCGGACGTGCGCAACCACCACCGCGACGGCTACCACCAGATGGGCATCCACGGCGCGCGGTCGGCGTACCACAAGAACACGCTGTCGGGCGGCTGCCCGGCGATCGCGGACGCGGGCGTCTACCGGCACTACGCGGAGAAGGTGGACGGCCACAAGATCCGCAAGCGGAGCGAGAGCTTCAAGGACTTCTACAGCCAGGCCACGCTCTTCTGGAACAGCATGGCCGCCTTCGAGAAGGAGCACATCGTCGCGGCCTTCCGGTTCGAGCTGGGCAAGTGCGAGACGATGGCGATCCGCGAGGGCGTGGTCGAGCACCTCAACCACGTGGACCACGAGCTGGCCGTCCAGGTCGCCAAGGGCATCGGGGTCGCGCCGCCCGTGTCCGCCAAGACGCCCAACCACGGCCGCACCTCGCCGGCGCTCAGCCAGGCGAACGCGCCCAAGGACAGCGTCAAGGGCCGCAAGGTCGCCGTCCTGGTCGCGGACGGGGTCGACTCCGGCGCCGTCGCCGCGGTCGGCGAGGCCCTGGTGGACGCCGGCGCGGTGTACGAGATCCTCGCCGCCGCCGAGGGCGCCGTCCAGTCCGCGAACGGCGGCCAGGTGGAGATCACCAAGGCGATGAACACGATGGCCTCCGTCCTGTACGACGCCGTCGTGGTCCCGGGCGGCGCCGAGAGCGTGCGCGCGCTCAAGGCGGACGGCCTGGCGGTGCACTACGTCGCCGAGGCGTTCAAGCACGGCAAGGCGATCGGCGTCGTGGACGAGGGCGTCGAGCTGCTGGAACGCGCCGGGATCCGCGGTGTGGACGTCGCGACCGAGGGCGTTTTGTCCGACCGGGGCGTGGTGAGCCGCCGCGGCGGCTCGGGCGCGGACTTCCCGGGACAGCTGATCAAGGCGATCGCCGCGCACCGCCACTGGGACCGCGACACCGATTCCGTGCCCGCCTGACCGAGGAGACCCGAGGAGACCCGAGGGAGACGCGCGATGACCGAGAACACGCCCGTGGACGTCGAACTGCTCTGGGACGAGTTCCACGGCGTCGTGAACATGACCTCCGACGAGATCCGCACCTGGCTGCTGACCGACGCCTCCGGCGAGGACGCCTTCCCGGCGGACCCGCGGATGCTGCCCGAACTGGGCACCCAGGTGGTCGACCTGCTGCGCAAGCGGAAGGTCGACCTCACCCGGGAGGACACCGAGGTCATGCGGAAGGTCGTGGAGTTCGTCGAGGAGCGGACCGCGAACCGGCCCGCCGACGCGGCGCGGGACGAGCGGTGGCGGCACGCCCTGATGTCCGTGGGGCACGACCCGCTCAAGCCGTGAACAGGCCACAGAGAAAGGGGAGGGAAGCATGCCGAACCCGCAGCAACGCGAGATCAGCCGGTCCGAGCGCACGGCGGTGAACGAGCAGCCGCCGGCGGAGGCGACCGACCCGAAGAGCACCCGTTCCAAGGGCCACGCCCACGGGACCGACAAGGGCAAGAAGGGCGGCGGAAAGGGCGGTGGAGTCCCGCCGGACCAGCAGCCCGACCACCCGAGCTGAGCGCACATAGGAAAGGGCGCGGGCCACGGCCCGCGCCCTCCCTGTATGCCGGTATGCCCCGCCTCAGGGGATCTCGGTCTGCGGGCTGTAGCCCTCCTCCTCGCCGCCGGGCGCGTCCGCCGCGGCGTTGGGCGGGTCCGTGGGGCCGGGCTCGTGCTCGCCGGCGATGTCCGGATCGTCCTCCTGCGGCGCGCCGGCCTCCGCGCGCCGGTCGGCCAGCGGCTTGTCCTGGTCGTCGGCGCCCCTGCGCTCGGTCATGTCGCTCTCCCCTCGTCTGAACGGCGCGTACCCGCTCCGCCGCGGGAGAATCCGGGATCATGAACGACCGCTTCGTCGTGTTCACCGGCGGCCCCGGGTCCGGTAAGAGCACGCTGATCGATCTGCTGGCCCGGGAGGGGTACGCCCGTTCGGAGGAGGCCGGGCGCGGCGTGATCCGCGACCAGGTGGCGATCGGCGGCCGGGCGCTGCCGTGGGCGGACCGGGAGCTGTTCGCGGAGCTGATGCTGTCGTGGGAGCTTCGCTCGTACGGGATGGCCGGGGCGGCCGCCGGGACGGTGCTCTTCGATCGCGGCCTGCCCGACATCGTCGGCTACCTGCGGCTGGAGGGGCTGCCCGTGCCCGATCACGTGGCGGAGGCGGCGCGGCGGTTCCGGTACCACCGTCGCGTGTTCGTGGCGCCGCCCTGGCCCGAGATCTACGAGCGGGACGTCGAGCGGCGGCAGTCGCCGGAGGTGGCCGAGCGGACTCACGCGTCCATGGTGGAGACGTACGAGGAGTACGGCTACGAGCTGGTCACCCTGCCCCGGGCGCCGGTCGGGGAGCGGGCGCGATTCGTCCGGTATCACCTCGCTTAGGGTGGTCCGCATGCGCTTGCACGGCCGGGACGTCGAGATCGCCCGCATCGACCGGCTCGTCCGGGCCGCCCGCGACGGGCGGGGCGAGGCGCTGATCCTGCGCGGCGAGGCCGGGATCGGCAAGACCGCGCTGCTCGACCGCGCCGCCGCCACCGCCGCCGATGAGGGCATGGCCGTGCTGCGCGGCGCCGGGATCGAGACCGAGAGCGGCCTGCCGTACGCGGGCCTGCACCTGCTCCTGCGCCGCCACCTCGACCGGATCGGCGCGCTGCCGGACGGGCAGGCGGGCGCGCTGCGCGCCGCGCTCGGCATGGGCGCCGCCGGGGAGGCGGGCGGCGACCGGTTCCTGGTGGGCCTGGCCGTCCTGACGCTGCTGGCGGACCTGGCGGAGGAGCGTCCGCTGCTGTGCGCGGTGGACGACGTCCAGTGGCTGGACCGCGAGTCGGCGGCGGCGCTGCTGTTCGCCGTCCGCCGCCTGGAGGCCGAGCCGCTCGCGGTGCTGCTGGCCGAGCGTGACCAAGACCCAGCAGACCCGGCCGGCACGGCCGCCGAGCCCGCGGCGCACGGGCTCGCGGAGCTGCGGCTGGGCGGCCTCGGCCGGGACGCGGCCGCGGGCCTCCTGGCCGAGCGCGCGGCCGAACTGCCGCGCTACGAGATCAACGAGGTGCTGGCGGAGGCGGCGGGCAACCCGCTGGCGCTGGTGGAGCTGCCCGCGCTGCGGTCGGGCGGCGCCCGCGCCGGGTCGTCCAGGTTCGCCCGGATCCAGCAGGGCTACGCCGAGCGGGTCGCCGCGCTCCCCGAGGCGACCCGGACGCTGCTGCTGCTCGTCGCGGCCGACGACGCCGGCGATCCGGGCGTGATCCTGAAGGCGGCGGAGGCCCTCGGCGCGTCCGTGGCCGATCTCGAACCGGCCGAGCGGCGCGGGCTGCTGTCCGCGGCGGACGGGCGGCTGGAGTTCCGGCACCCGCTGGTCCGCACGGCCGTGACCGCGGGCGTGTCGCTGAACGCCCGGCTGGCGGCGCACCGGGCGCTCGCGGACGCGTACCTGGACCTCGGCGACCCGTGCCACCACGCCTGGCACCTGGCCGGTTCCGCGACCGGGCCGGACGAGCGCGTCGCCGCCGTGCTGGAGGGGGCGGCGGGCAGCGGCGGCGGATCGGCCGCGGCCACCGCCATGCTGGAGCGGGCCGCCGAGCTGAGCCCCGATCCGGTACGGCGCGGGCGGCGGCTGGCGGCGGCCGCGCGGGCCGCGGCCGACGGCGGCCTCCCGGAGAAGGCGGTCGCGCTGGCCGAGCGCGCCGGATCCGACCTCGCCGACCCGGTCGAGCGCGCCGAGCTGGTGCTGATCCGCGCCTCGCTCGCCGACGAGGGCGACCGCGGCCGGGAGGCGTACCGGATGCTGTCCGCGACGGCCGAGACCGTGGCCGGGACGGCGCCCGCCACCGCCGGCTACCTGTTCTTCAAGGCCGCCTCGGCCGCAGCCAACGCGGGCGACATCGGGGTGCTGCGCGAGATCGCCGGCCGCGCGGAGGGGCACGACCTGCCGAACGCGCACCTCGTCCGCGCCATGGCCACGATGTTCATCGGGCAGGACCCGCTCGCCGGGGACGAGGCCGGCGACGGCGCCGCCGCCCTGCGCGCGCTGCTGGCGGGCCGCGACGAGTGCCTCGGCCTCCGCGACATGATCAACGCGGGCTGGTGGCAGCTCCTCCTCGGCGACATCGAGGGCGCGCACGGCACCGCCGAGGACCTCGAACGGCGCTGCCGCGGCGAGGGCGCGATCGGGCTGCTGGCGCTCGTCCTGCCGCTGCTCGCGCGGACCCGCCTCATGCTCGGCCGGTACGGCGAGGCGCTGACCGCCGCGACCGAGGGCATGCGGATCGCCGGCGACACCGGCCGGCACCGCCTCCGGATCTACAACGCGACCGTCCTGGCGCTGCTCGCCGCCATCCAGGGGGACGAGGCCCGCTGCGCGGAGCTGGCCGCCGAGGCGCTGCGGCGCGGCCTGCCGCCCAGCGGAGCGCACGCCGCCGGGGCGCTCAGCCTGCTCGATCTCGGCCTCGGCCGCCACGAGCCCGCCCTCGCCCGCCTCGCCGACGTGGTCGCGGGCCCGGGCCGCCAGGGCGCCATCGCCAGCCTGCCCGACCTCGTCGAGGCCGCCGTGCGGTCCGGGACGCCGGAGGCCGGCCGGGACGCCGCCGCCCGCTTCCAGGACTGGGCCGCGCGGATCCGCCGGCCGTGGGCGGAGGCGATCGCGCTGCGCTGCGCCGCCCTGCTCGCCGACGACCCCGCCAAGCCGTACGAGCGGGCGGTCGAGCTGCACCGCGAGGGCGGCGCGTCACCGTTCGAGCGGGCCCGGACCGAGCTGCTGTACGCCGAGTGGCTGCGCCGCTCCCGCCGCCGCAACGACGCCCGGCCGCTCCTGCACTCCGCCCTGGAGATCTTCGACCGGCTGGGCGCCGCTCCATGGGCCGAGCGCGCCCGTTCCGAATTGCGCGCCGCGGGCGAGAGCGTCGCCGAGCGTGGATCGGCCGCGGGCCCGGCCGCCGCGCTGGTCGCGGGCCTCACTCCGCAGGAGCTCCAGGTCGTCCGGCTCGCCGCGGCCGGGCTGAGCAACCGCGAGATCGGCGCGCAGCTGTTCCTCAGCCCGCGCACCATCGGCTACCACCTCTACAAGGCGTTCCCGAAGCTCGGCGTCGCCTCCCGGGCCGAGCTCGCCCGCCTCGACCTCGCCTGACGGCCGCCTCCCCCGCGCGGGGGAGCGCACCGGCACCGCGGCGGGAGGCCGGGACCGGGGCGCGGCGGCAGGATCATGGGCATGAACCCGCTGAAGTCCTCGACGGCCGCCCGCGCCGGTGCCGTGGCCCTGCTCCCGTACGCGCTGATGAAGACCTACTGGGCGGCCGGCGGCACCGCCGGCAAGCCGGCCGGCGACCTCGCCGCCCAGCTCCGGGAGAACGGCGCGCCCGAGGCGCTGGTGTGGATGGAGAGCCACGGTCTCGACTTCACCGTCTTCGGGGCGCTGGCCGGCGCGCTGCTGCTGGCGGCGCTGGTCATGCCGTGGGGGGCCAGGCTGCCGCGCTGGTTCCTGCTGGTTCCGGGCTGGGCGGGCGCGGTGCTGCTGACCCCGTACGGGCTGGCCACCATGGTCGCCGCCCCGCTGGGGTTCACGGTCGGCGACGCCGCCGGCTGGTCGTGGTGGGTGGGCATGGTCGGCGGCCTCGCGTTCGCCGGCCTGGGCGCGGCCCTCGGCGTGTGCAGCCGCTCCTACCAGCGGAAGACCGCCGGCGCACGGTCTACGAGCGTGGAGGCACCGGGCGCGACGGCGTGACCTCGCGGGAGTGGACGGCCAGGTCGAGCCGGGTGCCGGGGGACCCGCCGGAAACGTGGTGGTCCTGGTCGTCCTCGGGACGGTAGCCGGGGCCGATCACCCGGAGCCGGGCGGGCGCGTCCAGCCAGGCGGCGGCCGCCGGATCGGCGGGATCCCGCAGGTCGGCGAGGTAGTGGGCGGTGGCGGCGGCCTCGTCCAGGACGGCGTCCGCGTAGCCGGCGGGCGGCGGCGGTACCGGGACGCCGCCGTGGACGGCGCCGCGCCCGAACGTGAACCCGATCGACAGGTAGCCGTCCCCGAGGGCCCGGCGGAGGTGCCCGCCCGTGTTGAGATGGGTGTCGAGGCGGGCGTCGCCGGGGGCCGAGTGGGCACTGCCGCCCCAGTAGGCGATCCGGGAGCCGGTCTCCTCGCGCCACCGGAGGAGGTTCTCGGCCATCCGCCGTTCCACGTACGGGAGCGCCTCCATCACCGGGCGGGAGTGGAACAGGTGGAAGTCCACGATCGCCTGCGCGTGCCTCAGGGCCGCGTCCCGGCCGGGGGCGGGCGGCAGCGCGGCGACCAGGTCGTACGCGCGGCGAGCGTGCTCGATGTACGGGTCCTTGTCGGCGAGCCCCCGGTAGCGGCCGACGTACTCGTCGATCCCGCCGGACGGGCGGAGCTGCCCGTAGTGGGCGTCCAGCTCGGGAAGCCGGTCCGGGGCCGTCTCCCGCACGTGCGCGGCGACGGTGTCGTACGCGATCGGGCCGGTGGCGGTGAGGTCCAGGCCGAGAAAGCGGATGGGGTCCTCCGGATGCCGCTCGTTGAACTCGCGCATCCACAGGAGGACGTCGAGCATCTCCTCGGTCTGCCAGGGAAGCCACATCGTCGCGAGCAGGTCGTGCGGGTCGCCCTCGCCGGTGAGCGTGTAGGCGTCCAGGGCGAGGCCGGTCGTCCAGTCCTCTTCAAGGGCGAGGGTGCGGAAGCCCAGCTCCTCCACCAGGAACCGCGCGGTCCTGTGCTGCAGGACGGACACCTCGTGCGCTCCGCGCGTCGCCGCTCCCAGCCCCACCACCTCGGCGCCGGCCGCGAGGCCGCGCAGGGGTTCGAGGTCGGTGAGCGGCGCGGCGGCGCCGGGCGCGTCCAGCGGGCGGGCGCGGGCGGCGATCCAGCGGGCCGCCGCCCGTCCCTCGTCGTTCCCGGTCATCGGGTTCTCCTCTCGTCGGTTCCGACGCTAGGAGCGGCGTGCCGGGCCGGGCATCCGTCACGTGACCGGGCGGGCACCGGTGTGGGCCAGCAGTGCGTCGCCCACCTCGCCGAGGATCTGGGGCGCGAAGAGGTGCCCCATCCCGTCGATCATGAGCAGTTCGGCGCCGGGGATCTCGGCGGCGATGAGCGCGCCGTGGCCGGGCTTGCAGGGCTCGCTGCCGCCCTCGATCACCAGGGTGGGCGCGGTGATCCCGCCGAGCAGGCCGGTGGGCTCGAAGTCCGGATACGCGCCGCCCGCCTTCCCGTGCCCGGCCTCGGAGCCGGGCCGGCGCGCGCGGTCGTGGATCCGCTCCTCCAGGCGGCGCTGCTCGTCCTCGTCGAACGGCAGATCCGGGCCGTTCAGCAGCCGGGCGGTCTCGATCGCGAAGTCGATCATCGACGCGCGGTCGGCGGGCGGCGGGGACGCCATGGCCTCGGCGTAGAACTCCACGAAGGCCGGGAGGGGCGGCGGCAGGTCGCCCGGCCGGGGCGGCTCGCCGGTCAGCGCCCGCATCAGCACCTGGCCCTCACGGCGGCCGAGCGGCGAGGAGCCGATCACCGCGAGGCTCAGCACGCGGTCCGGGTGCTCGGCGGCGATCCACTGGGCCACCAGGCCGCCGGCGGAGTGGCCGACGACGTGCGCGGCGGCGATGCCGTACGCGTCCAGGACGCCGAGCGCGTCGTCCTTGACGTCCGCCCAGCTGTACGGCTCCCGCTCGAAGTCGATCACGCTGGACCGGCCGGTGTCCCGGTGGTCGTACCTGATCACCCGGCGGCCGGCCGCGGCGAGCCGGCCGACCAGCGCGTCCGGCCAGGTCACGCCCTGCGACATCGAGCCCGCGATCAGCAGTACGGGCGGGTGCGCCGGGTCGCCGAACTCCTCGGTCCACAGCTCGACGCCATTGGTCTCGATCATGCGTCCGGTCGTCAAGACGTCTCCTCGGGGTCGTTCTCTTCAGGTGCTCTTCGCTCAGGTAAGAGCTTGCCGCCGCCGGGGCCACGTGGCTTCAGTAGGACCACTGGCCCTCAGACCACTGGCCCTCAGAGCACTGGCGCCACGAGGCGGGCCAGCTCGGTACGGGAGGAGACGCCGAGCTTCGGATAGATCTTGTACAGGTGGTACTCGACCGTGCGGGGGCTGAGGAACAGCCGGGCGGCCACGTCGCGGTTGGACGCGCCGTCCGCGACCAGCCGCGCGATGCGCAGCTCCTGCGGAGTCAGGGCGGCGAGCGCGTCGGGCGCCGGGGCGGCGGCCCGCTCACCGGCGGCGCGCAGCTCGTTCAGGGCGCGGCGGGCCCACGGGGCGGCGCCGAGCCGCTGGAACGTGTCCGCGGCGGTGCGGAGCGGCCCCCGGGCCTCGCTCGTGCGCTGCGCGCGGCGGAGCCGCTCGCCGTAGAGCAGTCCGGTACGCGCCGCCTCGAACGGCGAGCCGCCGCCGTCCGCCGCGTGCAGACGCAGGGCCTCCTCGTAGAGCGCGACGGCCTTGTCGCCGTCCTCCAGGAGCGCCCGGCAGCGGGCGAGCAGGGCTTGCGACTCGGGGGTGCGGGCGGCGGCCGACCAGCGCTCGTACGCCGCCACGGCGTCCCGCGCGGCGCCCGTCTCGCCGCACGCGGCGGCGGCCTCGACCCGGTCGGGCGTGGAGCGCCAGACGGACGTGGGGTGGCCCGCGCCGGGACCGGCGGTGACCATGCCCTGGAAGCGGGCGTGGGCGGCGGCGAACCGGCCGAGGCCCAGGTCGAGCAGGCCCAGCGCGTACGCGGCGACGCCCGCCCGCAGCCCGATCCGGTGCGGGATCGCGATGGCGAGGGCCTCTTGCGCGTACCGTTCGCAGTCCTCCCGGCGCCCCTGGACGGCCGCGACCGCCGCGAGGTTGGCCAGGTGCCCGGCGGGCGAGTTGGCGTAGCCGGTCTCCCGGGCGAGCGCGAGGCCCTCCTCGGCGATCGCGGCGCTGAGCGCGAACCGGCCGCTGATCCGCTCCGCCGTCGCCACGTACTCCAGGACCACCGGGAGCTGCCCGGTCATGCCGGACCCGCGGGCGGCCCGCCCGGCCCGGACGATCAGCGCCGCGGCCGCGTCCGCCTCGCCGAGGTAGCTCGCCGCGGCCGACGCCCACAGCAGCTCGGCCGCCTGCGTCAGCCCGTCGGCGGACTCCAGCGCCGCGCGCAGGAGCGGGGCGCCGCGGTCGTGATCGCCGGCGAGCATCGCCCCGGACCCGGCCACCACCTGGCGGAGGAAGCCGCCGGGCAGCGCCTCGGCGCGCCGCCCGATCTCGATGATCGCCGCGTGGTCGCCCACCTGGGCCGCCGCCTCGGAGGCGTCGGCGAGCAGCTCAAGGGAGCGTTCCGGGTCGCTGTCGCGGACGAGTTCCGCGGCGTCCTGGAGGATCCGGCGGGCCTCGTCGGCGTCGCCGGAGTTCAGCTCGAACCGGCCGCGCAGCCCGAGCAGGTCGGCGCGCAGCGCCGGGTCCCCGGCCAGCTCGCGGGCCGCGGCCAGGCAGGACTCGGCCTGCCCGGGACGGCCGCCGAGCCAGGCGGCGGTGGCGGCGTCGGCCAGCCGCCGGGCCCGTACGGCGCGGTCGGGGGTGAGGTCGGCGGATCGGGCGAGCGCGGCGGCCGCGTCGGCGTACCCGCCGCGGGACCGGGCCCGTCCGGCCGCGGCGGCGAGTCCGGCGGCCGCCTCCTCGTCCCGGCCGGCGGTCGCGGCGGCCCGGTGCCAGGCCGCGCGGTCCCGGTCGCCGGTCTCGCCGAGAACGCCGGCGAGGGCGGCGTGGGCGCGGCGGCGCTCGGCCGGCCCGGCGGACGCGTACACGGCCGAGCGGACGAGCGGATGCCGCAGCCGGAGCCGGGCGCCGTCCGCCTCGGCGAGCCCGGCGGCCTCCACCGCGTCCAGGGCGTCCGCGGAGGCGCCGAGGCGCCCGGCGGCGCGCAGCACGAGGTCGAGATCGCCCTGGCCTTCGACGGCGGCGGCGAGCAGCAGCGGGCGGGCGGCCGCGGGCAGCCGCGCCACCTGGTCGCCGAAGAGCGCGGGCCCGACCGGGAGCGGATCGGGGAGCGGGGCGCGGCCGGCGAGCTGGTCGGCGGTGAGCAGGTCGGCGGCCTCCCGCAGCGCGAGCGGGTTGCCGCCGGTCAGGGCGACGATCCGGTCCCGTACGGGGGCCGCCATGGGGGCGCGCTCGTCGAGCAGCTCGGCGGCGCTGCCCGGGTCGAGGTCGCCGACGCGCAGTTCCGGCACGTCCCGGACGAGCGGCCCGGCCCCGTCGCGCATGGCGAACAGCATCGCCACGCCCGTCCCGGTGAGGCGCCGGGCGGCGAAGAGCAGCGCGTCCAGCGACGCCTGGTCGGACCACTGGAGGTCGTCGACCAGGCAGAGCAGCCCGCCGCCGTCCGCCGCCGCCTCCGTCAGCAGCGACAGGGCGCCGGCCGAGACGAGGAAGCGGGCGTCGGACGCCGCCGGCGCGAGCCCCAGCGCGCCGCGTACGGCATCGCGCTGGGGTTCGGGCAGCGCGTCCAGCCCGCCGGTCACGGGGAGCAGGAGCTGGTGGAGCGCCGCGAAGGCCAGGCCCTGCTCCGGCTCGGACCCGGTCGCCCGCAGGACCCGCGTGCCGGGGGCGGCCGCGCCCGCCGCGTACTCCAGCAGTGCCGACTTGCCCACGCCCGGCTGCCCGCGCAGGACGAGCGCGCGCCCGGTCCCGTCCGCGGCGGCGGCCACCAGCCCGGCGACCGCCTCCCGCTCCGTCTCCCGCCCCCGCAACATGGGGGAATTGTCCCGCAGTCGGCGGTCAGCTCAGCCGGTAGGACCCGGCCTGGCTGCGGATGGTCACGTTGATCCGGTTCCAGGCGTTGATCTGGGCGATCGCCATGATCAGCGCGGCCAGCGTCTTCTCGTCGTAGTGGTCGGCGGCCTCGTCCCAGATGCCGTCCGGCACGCCCGCCGGGTTGTCGGCGATCCGGGTGGCGGCCTCGGCCAGCGCCAGGGCGGCGCGCTCCTCATCGGTGAAGTACGGGGCCTCCCGCCAGGCGGCCACCGACCACATCCGCTCGTCGCTCTCGCCGTCCTGCCGCATCTCGTGGGCGTGCATGTCCACGCAGAGGCCGCACCCGTTGATCTGGCTCACGCGCAGCTTGACCAGGTTGAACGTGCTCTTCGGAAGGCCGGTGTCGTGCAGGGCCTTCTCCACGCCCAGCATCGCCTTGTAGAGGTCGGGCGCGAGGGTGGTGATCTTCATCCGGGGTTCCATGGTGTGCTCCCTCTCGTGAATTGGATACTTGGTATCCAGTTTTTGGACCTGGAACGGGCCGTCCCGTCCAGGGGTCGGAAAGATCAGTTGCGGGCGTACCAGGCGCGGACGTGATCGCCCAGGCGCGGCGCGTTCCGCTCGGCATCAGCCTGCACGTCGGCCAGGGTCTGCCGGGCCAGCTCCCGGCGCCAGGCCAGCTCGGCGCGGCGCATCGCGGTGCTGATCGAGCACGGGACGCGGAACTCGCGCTCCGCCGTCCCGGCGCCCATGCCGCGCCGCCGGATCTCGGTGCACTGGAACGCCTCGTCCGGGCCCTCGATCGCGGCGACCACGTCCATCATCGTGATCTCGCTCAGCGGCCGGGCCAGCCGGAAGCCGCCGTGCCGGCCCGCGGTCGAGCTGGCGATCCCCGCCCTGACCAGCGCCTGGAGCTGCTTGTTGAGGTACGCGGGCGGCAGGTCGTAGCTCTTGGCCAGCGTGCCCGTGGACACGGGCTCGTCGGTCTCCAGCCAGTCGAGCAGCAGGCAGATGTGCGCCGCCCACTCGACGCCCTCGTTCATCCTCATGGCCGTTCCAGATGGGCGACGACGGCGGCGGCGTCGGCGGCGTCGAGCTCGATGCCGAAGAGCGTCGCCAGGATCTTGGGGACCTCGCCCGGCTCCAGGACGCGCTCCTCGACCGAGCCCGCCCCGCCGTCGGCGACCGTGCTGATCAGGCGGGCGCCGTCCAGCTCGTGGTGGAAGTCCGGGCCGTACCTCTGGCAGAAGATCCGCCCGGTGAACGGCGACCTCGGGTGGGTCGAGATGTAGTAGTTGCCCAGGTCGTAGTCGATCCGGTACGCGGGGGCGATCGGGAACGTGTGCCGCTGCACCCGGCCCCTCGGCCCTTCCTGGACCAGTTCCCAGTGCTCGACGCCGGTCAGGCCGCCGAGCTCGGGGCCCAGCCGGTGCAGCTCGTACGCCCAGCCGCCCTGGCGGGACCGGACGCCGTCGGTGAGCGGCAGCGGCTCCAGCGGGCCGGCGCCGAAGCCGACGTCGCAGATCCACCGCCCGCCGCCGGCCTCCACGAGCGCGACGGCGTGGGTGGCGGGCAGCAGCTTCTCGATGCCCATCGAGACGCGGGCGGCCAGCGGCGCGAACGCGAACCCGAAGCGCTCCAGCGCCGCAGCGAACAGCTCGGTGTGCTCGAAGCAGTAGCCGCCGCGCCGGTGCCGGACCATCTTCTCCTGGACGGCCTCGACGCCGAGCGGTACCGGCCGGCCGAGGACGATCTCCAGGTTCTCGAACGGCATCGCCGTCACGTGCGCCAGCTGCAGCGCGCGGAGCGCCTCCAGGGTCGGGGCGCGGTCGCCCTCGTACCCGATGCGCTCCAGGTAGGCGTCCAGGTCGAGGAGGTCGCCCTGCCAGCCGAGATCCTCGGACGGGTACGTCATGGGTCCGCCTCCTGCCCTGCGCGCCGGTCTTAACCCGGATGCCTGTTATCTAGATTAAATCATGGCTCGAGCCCGCGCGCGAGGGCCGCGTCGAAGCCCCCGTCCCCGAGCGCGGCCCGCGCCGCGGCGGCGATCCGGTCCACGTCGCCGCGCTCGCCCGGCGGCAGCGGAGCCCCGGTCGACGCGCGCATCCGGGCGGCCGTGCCGAGCAGGCGGGCCGCGTGGGCGTGGTGGCCGGCCAGCGCCCGCGCGCCCGCGATCCCCTCCAGGCACAGCGCGACCGCCCGCGGATCGCCGGTCGAGCGCGCGGCGTCCAGCGCCTCGCGGTGCAGCGCGAGCGCGGCCGCCGCGTCGCCGCGCTCCTCGGCCACGAAGCCCAGCTGCGCCGTGGCGAACGCGACCCCCGTCCGCCCGCCGATCCGGCGCAGCAGGGCCAGGCAGGCGCGCAGGTGCGCCTCCGCCGCGCCGTGGTCGCCCTCCCGGCGGGCGACCAGCGCCAGCCCGATCCGCGCGAACTCCTCCGCGTACGCGCTCGGCAGCTCCTCCGCCAGCCGCAGCGCCCGCTCGTGCAGCTCCCGCGCCCGCCCGAGATCGCCCGCCAGCAGCGCGAGCCGGCCCAGCTCGGCCGTCCGGAACGCGGCCTCCGGCCACATCCCCAGTTCCTCGGCCAGCCGCAGGCCCGCCCGGCGGAGCGCCGCCGCCCGCTCGTAGTCCGCGGTGATCTCGGCGTGCCGGCCGAGCGCGTCGGCGGCCTCCAGCCGTCCCCACGGGTCGCCCAGCCCGTCGAACAGCGCCAGGCTCCGCTCCGCGTCCGCGAGCATCCCGGCCAGATCGCCGCGGACCATCGCCTGCTTCGCGCGCACGCTCAGCGCGGCGGCCGTGCCCCGTTCGCGGCCAGATCGCCGTACGGCCAGTGGACGTACACCAGGAACCACTCCGCGCGGGCGCGCGCGAGCGGGTCCTGGCCGCCGCCCAGGGCGTCGTACGCGGCGAGTGCCTCGAGCCGGAGCCGTTCGGTGTCCTCGCCCGTCCCGGCGACCATGAGCATGCCGTTCCGCCAGGCGATCGCCTCGGCCCGCCGGGCAGCGTCCCCGCCCCCGGCGGCCAGCGCCATGTACAGGGAGCGCTCGGCCTCGCCGTAGCGGCCCCGCAGGTACCAGTACCAGGACTGCGCGTTGGCCTGGCGCAGCGCCAGGTCGGCGAACCCGTTCGACGCCGACCACTCCAGCGCCGCGCAGAAGTTGGGTCCCTCGCGGTCGAGCCGCTCCAGGGCCGGGCCCTGGCCGGGCCCGCGCAGCAGGCCCGCGGCCCGTTCGGCGAACGCGGTGTAGTGGCGCGCGTGGCGCTCCCGGATCGCGCTCTCCTCGCCCGCCTCGCGGAGCCGTTCCAGGCCGTACGCGGCGACCGACTCCAGCAGCCGGTAGCGCGGCTCACCGTCGTGCGAGACCGCCACCAGCGAGCGGTCGACCAGGCTCGCGAGCACCTCGACGACGTCCAGGCCGGGATCGCCGCAGACCCGTTCGGCGGCCTCCAGCGTGCAGCCGTCGGCGTGCACGGCCAGCCGGCGCAGCACGGTCCGCTCCGGCTCGGCCAGCGGCTCCCAGCTCCAGTCGATCACCGCCCGGAGGGTGCGCTGCCGGGCCGGGGCGTCGCGCCGCCCGGCGGCCAGCAGCCGGAACCGGTCGTCGAGCCGCGCGGCCAGCTCCGCCGCCCCCAGCGCCCGGATCCGGGTCGCCGCCAGCTCCAGCGCCAGCGGGATCCCGTCCAGCCGGCGGCAGATCGTCGCGACCGGCCCGGCGGTGCCGCCGTCCAGCGCGAACCCGGGCGCCGCCGCGGCGGCCCGCGCCACGAACAGCCGGACCGCGCTCGACCGCGCCAGCTCCTCCGGCGCGGTCCCGGCGGGCACGTCCAGCGGCGGGACGACCTGGAGCCGCTCGCCCTCGATGCCCAGCGGCTCCCGGCTGGTGGCGAGGATCCGCAGCCCGGGCGCGGCGGCCAGCAGCCGGGCGGCCAGCTCGGCGGCCGTCCCGATCACGTGTTCGCAGTTGTCGAGGACGAGCAGCGCGCGGCGGGCCCGCAGCACCGCCGCGAGCCGGTCGAGCGGCGCGGTCACGCCCGGCTCGTCCGGCACCCCCAGGATGCCCAGCACGGTGTCGGCGAGCACCGCGACTCCCGTGGTGGCGCCGGGTGCCAGCTCGACCAGCCACGCGCCGTCCGGGTACGCGCCGCCGTGCCGGGCCGCCACCTCCAGCGCCAGCCGCGTCTTCCCGACACCGCCCGGCCCGGTCAAGGTCACGAGCCGGTGCGAGCCGAGCAGCGCCCGCGCCTCCGCGGCGGCCTCCTCGCGCCCGATCAGTTCGCTGACCGGCTCCGGAAGGTTGCCCCGGGCAGGCCCGGCGGCGGTGGTCTCGGCCACCGCCAGCGCGGGGTCCTGCGTGAGGATCGCCTGATGGAGCTCCTTGAGGGCGGGCCCGGGATCGACGCCCAGATCCTCGGCGAGCGTCGCGCGGAGATCCTCGTACGCCGCCAGCGCCTCGCCCTGCCGCCCGGACAGGTAGAGGGCGTGCATGTACGCGCCGCGCAGCCGCTCCCGCGCCGGATGCCGTTCCACCGACTCGGCCAGCTCGGCCGCGACCCGCGCGTGCTCGCCCAGCCGCAGCCGCGTCTCGGCCAGCTCCTCCACCGCCGCGAGCCGCCGCTCCTCCAGCCCCGCGATCGCCGCCCGCGCGAACTCCGCGTCCCGGAAGTCGGCGAACGCCGGCCCCCGCCACAGCGCCAGCGCGTCCGCGAGAAGACCGGCCTTGACCCGCGGATCAGTGGAATCGCCCGCCCGCACGACCAGCGCCTCGAAGCGCTCGGCGTCCACCTCGCCGGCCCGCAGGGCGTACCCCGGCGGCCGATGCGCCACCGCGTCCCGCCCGCCGAGGATCCCGCGCAGCTGCGACACCCGGGCCTGCAAGGTCCCGGCCGGGTTCCGCGGCGGCCGATCCCCCCAGAGATCGTCGATCAGCCGGTCGGCGGGCACCACCCGCCCCGGCGCGACCAGCAGGTCCGCCAGCAGCGCCCTGACCTTGGGCTCGGGTACGTCGACAGGGCGCCCGTCATCCGCCCACACCGCAACCGGACCGAGCACCCCAAACCGCACCCGACCAGGTTAATCGGCCACGTGGGCCAGATCGGGGACGTGGGCGGCGGCGATGCGGGGATGGGCGGCGGGCTGGAGGAGGAAGACCTTCGGGCCCAGGCGCTCCATGTCGCCGCCGCGGCCGCAGATCAGGCCGGCGGAGAAGTCCACCAGCTGCCGCGCCACGTCGTCGGGCAGGGCGGTGAGGTCCATGACGACCGGGACGCCCTTGCGGAAGTAGTGCCCGATGTGGAGGACCTCGTTGTAGTCCTTCGGGCGCAGCTTTTTGATCACGACTCCAGTCTCCCCGTGCTCCCGGGCACGTCAAGGGCCGTTCCGTAGCGGATCCGAAGCGGTTCCGTGGCGGGGTCGCCCATCGTTGGTCCCGGACGAGAGGAGAACGCGAATGTCCGACAGCACTCCCGCGCCGGTCACTGTCATCGGGCTGGGGCCGATGGGCGCGAAGATGGCCGAGACCTTCCTGGCGAAGGGGCACCCGACGACGGTGTGGAACCGTACGGCGAGCAAGGCCGAGCCGCTGGTGGCCAAGGGCGCGGTGCTCGCCGCCACGCCGGAGGAGGCCCTC
This sequence comes from Spirillospora sp. NPDC029432, assembly GCF_040703975.1. Classification (NCBI taxonomy): domain Bacteria; kingdom Bacillati; phylum Actinomycetota; class Actinomycetes; order Streptosporangiales; family Thermomonosporaceae; genus Spirillospora; species Spirillospora sp. NPDC029432. The sequence goes on along the minus strand of NZ_JBEZWH010000007.1, from coordinate 106,279 downwards.
GCCGCGAACGAGCTGGTGGTGATCAGCCAGACGGACTACACGGCCATGTACGACTCGATCGGCGCGGCGGCCGGCGCGCTGAAGGGGCGGGTCCTGGTCAACCTCAGCTCCGGGTCCCCGGACGAGCTGCGCGAGGCGGGCGCCTGGGCGGTCGGGCACGGCGCCGAGCTGGTGGCCGGCGGCGTCATGGTGCCGCCGCCGGGGATCGGGCAGCCCGGCGCGTACGTGTTCTACAGCGGCCCCGAGGCGGTTCTCGACCGGCACCGCGACACCCTGAAGGTGCTCGGCGACATCAGCTACGTCGGGGCCGACACGGGCCTGTCGGGGCTCTACTACCAGGCGCAGCTCTACCTGTTCTGGTCGACGCTGGCCGCGTACATGCACGCCACCGCGATGCTGGGGAGCGCCGGGGTGGGCCCGGAGGAGTTCCGGCCGTTCGCCGCGCGGACCCTCGCCGAGCTGGTGGACGAGGGCCCGATGGGCTACCTGAAGATCCTCTGCGGGGAGATGGCGGCGCGGTCGTACCCGGGCGGGGAGAACTCGCTCCTCATGCAGGCCATCGGATCGGCGCACGTGGTCGAGGCGACCCGGGCGGCGGGCCTGGACACCGCGATGCCGGAGGCCCTCAAGGCCCTCTTCGACCGGGCCGTCGCGGCCGGTCACGGCGCCGACGGGCTGGGCAGCCTCTACGAGGTCACGCTGAATCCCGCCGGGTGAGGCGCGGCGGGCGGGGGCAGGGGCCGGGCGTACATATCCTCCTCACAGTACATAGATGCATATGTGAGAACAGACAAAGCGCCCAGAGGAGTCTGCATGGCCCTGTCCCCGGGGACCCCCGCCTCGCCCGCCACCGAAGCCGTTCTGAAGGAGGCCTACGAACGGATCCTGCGCCGCAACCCCGGCGAGCCCGAGTTCCACCAGGCCGTGCGCGAGGTGCTGGAGGCGCTCGCGCCGGTGCTCGACCGGCGTCCCGAACTGCTCGACGCCAAGATCGTCGACCGGGTGACCGAGCCCGAGCGGCAGATCATCTTCCGGGTGCCATGGCAGGACGACAAGGGCGAGATCCATGTGAACCGCGGGTTCCGGGTGGAGTTCAACGGCGTGCTCGGCCCGTACAAGGGCGGGCTGCGCTTCCACCCGACGGTGAACCTGGGGATCGTCAAGTTCCTCGGCTTCGAGCAGATCTTCAAGAACGCGCTCACCGGGCTCAACATCGGCGGCGGCAAGGGCGGCAGCGACTTCGACCCGCACGGCCGCTCGGACGCCGAGGTGATGCGGTTCTGCCAGTCGTTCATGACCGAGCTGCACCGCCACCTGGGCGAGCACACCGACGTCCCGGCGGGCGACATCGGCGTCGGCGCGCGCGAGATCGGCTACCTGTTCGGGCAGTACCGGCGGCTCACCAACCGCTGGGAGGCCGGCGTCCTCACCGGCAAGGGGCTGGCCTGGGGCGGGTCGGCGGGCCGTACCGAGGCCACCGGGTACGGCAGCGTCCTGTTCACGGCCGAGATGCTCAAGCTGCGCGGCGAGGACCTGGAGGGCCAGCAGGCCGTCGTGTCCGGCTCCGGCAACGTCGCGATCTACACGATCGAGAAGGCGCAGGCCCTCGGCGCCAACGTGGTGACGGTCTCCGACTCCGGCGGCTACGTCGTCGACGAGAAGGGCATCGACCTCGACCTGCTCAAGGAGGTCAAGGAGGTCAAGCGGCTGCGGGTCAGCGACTACGCCGAGCGGCGCGGGCCGTCCGCGCGGTACGTACCGGGCGGCAGCGTCTGGGACGTCCCGGCCGACATCGCGTTCCCGTCCGCGACCGAGAACGAGCTGGACGCCGAGGGCGCGGCCACGCTGATCCGCAACGGCGTCAAGGCCGTCTCCGAGGGCGCCAACATGCCCACCACGCCGGACGCCGTCCACCTCTTCCAGGAGGCGGGCGTCTCGTTCGGCCCCGGCAAGGCCGCCAACGCGGGCGGCGTCGCCACCAGCGGCCTGGAGATGGCCCAGAACGCCGGCCGCGCGGTCTGGTCGTTCGAGCAGGTCGAGGCCGAGCTGACCCGGATCATGAAGTCCGTCCACGACGAGTGCTACGAGACCGCCGAGCGGTACGGCGCCCCCGGTGACTACGTCAAGGGCGCCAACATCGCGGGCTTCGAGCGCGTCTCGGACGCCATCCTCGCCCAGGGCCTCATCTGACCCGGCCCGGTGGCTGACGGCAGGTTTCTCCTCAACGGCGCGGAAAGCCTGCCCATGCCGGGCATGCCGGAACCCGATGAGCGATGCTGTCGTTCATGACGAACGGCACCAGGACGCTCAGCGACACCGACTTCCCCAACCCCATCGGCGAACGGTACTTCGAGGACTACCAGGCCGGAGCCGTCTACGAGTACGGCCACATCACCGTGACCGAGGCGGAGATCCTGGAGTTCGCGGAGCGGTTCGACCCGCAGCCGATCCACATCGACCGCGCGTACGCCGAGTCCGGCCCGTTCGGCGGGATCATCGCCAGCGGCTGGCACACCTCCGCCCTCTGCATGCGGCTGTTCGCCGACCACTACCTGTCCCGCGTCGCGAGCCTGGCCTCGCCCGGGATCGACGAGCTGCGCTGGCCGTCGCCGCTGCGCCCCGGCGACTCCGTCCGGCTGCGCGCCACGATCGTCGAGGCGCGCCCGTCCCGGTCCAAGCCCGACCGCGGCATCATCACCACCGACGGCGAACTGATCACCAAGGACGACGACCGCACGGTGCTGACCCTGCGCGCCATGAACCTCATCCGGCGCCGCCCGTCCTGACCTGCCCGCCCGCGCTCACCCGCCGGGCGGCTCCGTCCGCTCGGCGAGCGCGTCCTCCATGGTCGTCTCCAGGTCGTCGAGGAACGCCTCGAAGCATTCCAGCAGCTCGGGCGGGTACCGGCTGATCAGGAGGCGGGGCGGGTGCGCGCGTGAACCCGCCGGACCGGCCCGCCGCGGCGGGCGGGCCGGTCCGGGCGGCGTCAGCGGCCGCGCTGGAACTGCCGGGTCGGCGTCCGCCGGGCGTTCCGGCGGACGCCGTTGCGGGCGAAGTTCGCCGACTTCGGGTCGGTGTTCCGCCCCTTGGCCTTCTTTTCGAGGGCCTTCTGGAAGGGGTTCTCGTTGTTCGGGTTCTGATTGATGGCACGCAAGAGCCGACACCTCCGGGCATGGTCGAATTCGGCCGCGAAAAGGCCGATGAAATGGCTTGGAAAAGAAGCGCCGGTACGGGTGCATGGAGACGTCGCGCCAGGTCGCGAGCCTGCCGCCCCCGTGCGAGCACGGGAATCGTCAGGTACGTGCCAAGCGTGGATGCGATGCCGATGCGCCCGTGGCGCCGGGATGCGGGAGCGGGCCGCGATCGTCACGCCGACGCTGGCGTCGGCGGTTTCGCGGCGGCTCGACCGAGGGGGTATCAGAACTCCATGGCCATGAATATATCTCCATGATCGGGTCGGGTGTCAACCCCCTTTTTCGCGGTCTTCCGCCGCGGGCTCTGGTCGCCGGGCGGGAACGGCGGAATAATCGTCAGGATGGCGATGCCACTTCCGTTGCGCTTCCGCCGCGAGGCCGGCCGCGTGCTGGTCGACGGCGACCCCGGGTACGAGCCGCTGCGGGACTTCCTCGTCCGGGATCTCGGCGGGGACGCCGCCGCGATCGCGCGGGCCCGCGTCCCGGCGGCCGGGGACGGCCCGTTCACGCCCTGGCAGGGCCTCTACCGGCACCACCGGCTCGACTGCGACGGCGCGAGGGTGCGCGTCCGGGCGCGGGCGCGGGGCACCGAGTGCGAGGTGCCGCCGGCGGTGTTCGGCGCCTGCCTCAAGGAGTACGCCGACCAGGTCGGCCTGGCCCTGCAAAGGCGCGCGATGGAACGTGGCATCCGCGCGGATCCGGAACCGGAGAAGGGCGCCGAGCCGCACCCCAAGCCGGGCGCGGCGGTGACGATGCTGGGGCTGGGCGCGGCGACCGCGCCGGTGTGGGGCTGGGGCCTGCTCCAGACGTCGGGCGCCACGCTCGCGGAGGTCGCCGGGCTGGCCCCGCACGACGGCGCGTGCGCGCCACCGGGCGGCGCGGGCGCGGGCCAGGGCGCGTACTGGGCGGACATCGAGCTGCGCGACCACCCGACCGGGCGCGTGTGGACGGGCACCAAGACGTTCCTGCCGGGACGGATCGACGGCGTCCAGGTGATGACGGACGTGACCACGCTGCTGATGTCGGACGCGGAGTTCCTCCCCGGCATCCCCGGCGCCTGGTCGGGCTCGATCGGCGGCGTCCCCGGCCACGGCTACCTCGACCCGAACGGCGTCGGCCGGCTGCCCGTCGACCCGCCGCAGGTGGCGGGCGTCTCCCAGCACTTCCGGACGTTCTTCCCCGTCCTGCTCGACGCGCCGGCCACCGATCCGGCGGAGGTGTGCGCGCTCGCCGCCGGGTTCCTGGAGTACCGGCCGTACGTGCTGGCCGCGTTCCTCCTGCACGACGTGCAGTACCACCGGCATCACCTGGAGGTCGTGCGCGGCGCGGCCCCCGGCTGGGAGCACACCGGCAACGCGTGCCATCTCGTCCGCGGCGTCGAGACCGTGCGGCTGGAGCACCTCTGGCTCGGCGGCCGCTCGTGCGAGCTGCCGGTGGAGGAATTCCACCGGGCCCTGGACGCGTACGAGCGCCTGCTCGGCTAGGCGTTCTCGTTCTCGCGTTCGGCGCGCAGCTGCTCGTACTCCTTGAGGACCTTCTTGCGCGCCCGCCCGGACAGCCGGTCGATATAGACGCGCCCTTCGAGATGGTCGCTCTCGTGCTGGAGGCAGCGGGCGAGCAGCCCGGTCCCCGCCACGGTGATCTCGTTGCCCTCGACGTCGTACCCGTGGCACGTGGCGCGGTCGGGACGGGCCAGTTTGGCGTACGGGCCGGGCACCGACAGGCAGCCCTCATCGTCGTCGTCCAGCCGCCGGTCGCCGCCTTCGGGCAGCACGAGGGTCGGGTTCACGAGGACGCCCTTGTGCGGCTCGCCGTCGGCGTCGTGGCAGTCGTACACGAAGACCCGCAGGCCCACACCGATCTGGTTGGCGGCCAGGCCGACGCCCTCGGCGGCGTACATGCTCGCGAACATGTCGTCCACCAGCGCCGCGAGCTCCCCGTCGAAGCTCTCCACCGGGCGGCACGGCGAATGCAGCACCGGCTCTCCCACCAGCGTGATCGGTCGTACCCGTCCCGTCATCCCGGAGTCCTCTCGTCGCGCCCACTGAATGTTACTGACCGTGCGTGCGCGTGCTCCGCGGGCGCGCGATCATGACCGGCCGCCGCGTGCCGCCGCAAGGGGGCGGACCCGGATCTGGGAACGCTCCGCGCCTGGAACGGAACGTACCGTGGCCGGTCACAGAGGGTCTTGCCGACCGCTGAGGCTTGTGTGCAGATTGATAACCGCACCGCCCAAGAAAGTGTCACCGTTGACTATCGCTGTGGAGGGCGCCGGGGTGACCGTGTAAGAAGGCGGTGCGCTAACGCGTATGGGGGCCCTGGCGACGGAGGTCCACGTGAACGAGCAGATCGGATGAACGGGCGGATCGGAGCGGCCGGCACCCGCTTGCGGCTGGCCGATGTGCCGGCGGGCCTGGCGGAACCGCTGCGCCCGCACCTCGATGCGTGCGCGGCGGAGATGTTCCGCGAGATCCAGGCCCTGGTGCCGGAGTACGCGCGGCCCGAGGAGAGCCGGTACGGGCGGCGGATGCGGTGGACGGTCGAGCGGACCATCACGCACTTCGTCGACGCGATGGGCCGGCCCGACACCGGCTGGGACGAGCTGACCGAGATCTACACCGGCATCGGCGCGCACGAGGCGCGCGGCGGCCGCAGCCTGGACGGGCTGCAGACCGCGTTCCGGGTCGGCGGGCAGGTCGCCTGCCGCCGCTTCATCAAGGACGCCCGGCGGCTCGACTGGCCGCTGACCACGCTCGGGCAGATCATCGAGTCGCTGTTCGTGTTCCTTGAGGAGCTGGCCGGTTCCGCGGCGCAGGGGTACGCCGACACGCAGCAGCGGCTGGCGACCGAGCGGGAGCGGCACCGGTGGCGGCTGCGCGACCTGCTGGTCGTCGAGCCGCCGGCCAGCATGGAGGCGGTCGCGGAGCTGGCCGCGGCGGCGGGCTGGGAGCCGCCGCGGACGGTCGCGCTGGTCGCGCTCGGCCCGTCGATGGACGGCGACGCGGGCCGCGCGCCGGTCGCGCCGCCGGCCGTGCTCGCCGACTGGCACGCCCCCGAGCCGTACCTGATCGTCCCCGATCCGGACGGGCCCGGCCAGGAGCGGATGCTGGCGGCGCTGGTGCGGGGCCGCCCGGCCGCCGTCGGTCCGACCGTCCCGCTGAACAAGGGCGCGGTGTCGCTGCGCTGGGCGCGGCGGGCGCTGGACCTGGTCGTCCGGGGCGTGATCCCGGAGAAGGCGCCGGTCAGGTGGATCGACCACGTGTCCACGCTGGTCGCGTCGATGAGCGAGGAGCTGATCGACCTGGCGGCGGGCGCGCGGCTGCGGCCGCTGATGGAGCTGCCCCGGCACCGCCGCGAGCCGCTGGTGCGCACCCTGCTCGCGTACATGGAGTGCCGCGACAACGCGGTCGCCGCCGCGGAACGGCTCATCGTGCACGAGCAGACCGTCCGCTACCGGATCCGGCGGCTCGAACAGCTCCTCGGCGACATGCTGTACGACCCGGACCGGCGGATCGAGCTGCTGCTGCTCCTGCACGCGTGGGTCAGGTTCCCCGAGGTGCCGCGCGCGCTGAAGGGCGGGGAGCTGAACGGCGCGGACGACGGCGGCGGCTCGGCGTCCGGCCTGCGGGACGGGCCGCGCGGCCGCCCGCGCAGCAGCGGCGGCGGCCGGCCGGCGGGCGCCAAGGGGCACGAGGGGGTCAGCCGCGCCGCGCGTGCGCGCTGAAGAACCGCCACAGCAGCGGGCTCGCCTCGATCTCGGGGTCGACGCCCTGGCCGCGCGGCCACTCGTGCCCGCCGTCGAAGATCGTGCAGAACTCGACCTCGGCGCCGCCCCGGCCGGGTCCGGTGGTGCGGCAGACGGTCTTGGCGGTCTCCAGCGTGATCCGCCGCAGCGGCGCCAGCCGCGCCACCTCCCGCCAGAAGTCGATCACGGCGCGGACCGGCGGGAACGGCACCGGGTTGTTCCAGTCCTGGTCGCCCCCGCCGCCGAACGGCACCGAGAAGTCGGCCGTGCCGTGGAACGCCATCACCGACACGGGGTCGCGGGGCGCGCAGTCGACGGCCAGCGACCCCGACACGACGCCGACGGCCGCGACGCGCCGGGCGCGCTCGCAGGCGTACCGGTACGCCATGCCGCCGCCGTTGGAGAACCCGGTCAGGTAGATCCGCGCCGGATCGGCCAGCCCCTCCCGGACGAGCCCGTCGATCAGCGCGTCCAGGAACGCCACGTCGTCGATCCCGGCCATCCGGGCGAACCAGCAGCAGCCGCCGGCGTTCCATGTCCGCATGAAGCCGTCGGGGTAGGCGACGAGGAACCCGTTCCGGTCGGCGACGGCGTCCAGTCCCGTCGACTCGCGCATGTAGTGCATGTCGTTGAGGCCGCCGTGAAGGGCGACGACCAGCGGTCTCCGGGCGCGCGGTTCCGGTCCGGGCGGGACGTGCAGGAGATAGGAGCGGTCCCAGACTCCGTACATGGTGACGGCGCGTTCGTGCGTGCCCGGCTGCGCCGCCGCCGGGAGGGACGGGACGTGCACGAGCCCGGCGGCCAGAACGAGGACGAGCAGGACACGTCGCAGCATGGGGGCCTGCCTTCCGGCGGACGGGTGAAGGCGGCCCGTCACCTGCGGGCCGCCTTCGCGCGAGCGGGGGATCAGGAGTTCGGGCAGGTGTCGCGGTACTCCTGGATGTTCTGGTCGGGTGCCGGTGCCGGGCACAGGAAGCGGTCGTAGCGGGTGTCGTCGTCCACGTACCGCTTCATCCACGCGATGGCGTACTTCGCGGTCGTGGTGTGCGGGCTGATGAACGTCATGTGGCCCGCGTTGTTCAGCTCCAGGTACGCCTTCTCGGGCGCGGCGGTGAGGTTCTGGTAGAACGGCTCGGCGTGCGTGCCGACGCCGGCGATGAAGTCGTTGTCCGCGCCGATGATCATGGTGGGGACGCGGACGTTCTGCCAGTTCCGGTTGGTGTGCCAGGGCGCGAGCGGGATCGCCGCCTGGAGCGAGGGGCGCCGCTCGGCCGCGCGCAGCGAGCCGCCGCCGCCCATCGAATGCCCCATCACCGCCAGCCGCCCCGGATCCACCCGGTCCTTGGCGGCGCTCTCCTGGGCGACGTAGTCGATCGCCGCCAGCAGCTGCGCGGCGCGCTCGTCCGGCAGGTTGGTCGGCGACAGCGTCTCCAGCGTCATGACCACGAAGCCCTGCGACGCCAGGCGCGGGCCGTACCAGTCGATCCACGCCTGCGCCGACACGAAGCCGGGGGAGACCGCGATCGCCCCGAACGTGCCCTCGCTCCGGTCGGTCGGCGCGTAGATCGTGCCGCGGTTGAAGCCGTCCCCGCTGCCCGGCGGCACGTCGATCTTCTCGATGGCGAACGGCCCGCGTTCGGCGGTGATGCTCGCCTCTGTGGGCGCCGGCCCGCGCTCGTACGGGTTCGCGGCGGCCGCGGCGCCCGGGGCGGTGAGGGCGGTGGCGGCGAGGAGCGCGGCCGCGGGGACCGCCGTGCATGCCTTGATCAGGTGCCTTCGCATGGGTGAGCTCCCTTTCCTCGGCGTGCAAGGATCATGGAACGCACCCGGCCGTTTTGCTGCGCAGGCGCCGCCGGAGTTTCCGGACGGTGTCTGAAGCCGACTGATAAGGAACGGTCAGGAACGACAGGGAACGGTCAGGGAACGGCGCGGACGGACTGCCAGATCCGGTCCGGCAGGATCCGCGCCGCCGCCGCGAGGTCGATCGACGGGTCGCCGGCCAGCCAGCGGCGCGACGTCTCGGCCACCGGGCCGATCACCAGCATCTCCGTGAACGGGTCCGGCAGGCCGATCACCTCACCGGACTCGACGTGCGGCGCGAGCCACGCGGCGATCCTCGCCATCCGCGGCCCCTTCGCCGCCGCGATCCGGTCCGCGTGCGCGGGCAGGAAACCGGCGTACGGCGAGGCGTGGACGAAGTGCGCCGCCGGGCGCCTCTCCTCGGTGAACCGCAGGTACGCCTCGACGAGCGCGCGCACCCCGGTACGCGCCGTACGCGACCTTTCCAGCGCCTCGACGACGGAGTCGAGGAGTTCGCCCATGCATCGCGCGTAGAGGGCGGCCCGCATCCCGTCGAAGCTGCCGAAATGGTGGTACAGGCTGCCGCTGCTGACCCCGGCGTCCCCGACCAGGGCGCTCATCGACAGGTCGCCGGCCTCGTGGAGGTCGAGCGCCGCGTTCAGGACCCTCTCGACCGTCTCCGCGCCGCGCCGCTGCTTAGGCGACATCGGTGAGCTTCGCGGCCTGCTCCCACAGGCGCCGCGCGTTCTCCGCGTCCGCCGCGACGGGGGCGAGCCGCTGCTCCTTCTCCAGATGGAAGTAGCGCCCGCCGCTCTCGGGCCTGGCCAGCGCGAGCGCCACCACGGGCGCGGCCCCGGCCGCGGGCCGCTTCCCGATCAGCCGCTTGGCCCCCTTGAGCAGCGCCCCGGCGGTCCCGCGCCGGTCGCCCAGCCCGGTACGGATCACGCCGGGATGCACGGCGTCGATGGTCACCCCCGAGCCCTTCCAGCGGTCCGAGAACAGCGGCACCGTCATCAGGTTGCACAGCTTGGTGTCGCAGTACGTCCGCACCGGGTGGAAGTCCAGGCCCTCCGGCGTCCGCTCGGCATCGGCCCGCCCCTTGACGTAGAGCCCGGCGCTGACCTGCACGACGCGCGTCCCGGACGCCTTGAGCACCGGCTCCAGCGCGTGGTTGAGCAGGAACGGCGCCAGGTGGTTCGTCACGAACGACTGCTCCAGGCCGTCCTCGTTCAGGACCCGCCTGCTCGGCCACAGGCCCGCGTTGTGGACGAGCACGCCGACGCGCGGGCACGCCTCCGCGATCGCCTCGGCGGTCGCCCGTACGGCCCGTACCGAGGACAGGTCCCCGACCACGAGCCGCGCCCCCGCGCCGAGCGCCGCCCGCGCCGCCTCGCCGCGCTCGCGGTCCCGCGACACGAGCACGACCTCGTACCCGTGTTGGAGGAGCCCTTCCGCCACCGCGTACCCGATCCCGCGGTTCGCCCCGGTCACCACGGCCGTCGCCCTGTCGCCCATGCCGGGAGTATAGACACGGACTAGAGAGACTCTTTAGTTTTCGCGCTCCTTTATACGGCCCTCCCTAGAAAGGAGGCACTCGCGACCGAGGGGGACGCATGTCGCTCGGATTCCTGCTGCCGTACGGGTTGCTCGCCCACCACGGGGGCGGCGGCAGCTACGACCAGAGCCGGCCGCTCTACCTGCGCGGACGGGTGATCCAGGCGCGGTACGGCTTCCCGCACGGGCAGCTGCGGATCGAGGTGCCCGCCGGGCTGACCGTCCCGTCCCGGCTGCCCGGCGCCGAGAGCCTGCGCGGCCACGACTCCTGGAACGGGCCGCCCGTGCCGGAGGGCGCGGGCCAGGTCCGCGACCTGCTCCTCCCGCCCGACATCACCGGCACGCTCGGCGACCTGTCCGGCCGCCCGAACGTGGGCGACGAGGTCGCGGCGATCGTCTACCGGCGCTGCGACGCCGAGGGCGACGAGTACGCGGGCGAGCTGCGCGTCCAGATGATCTACGCGGCGGGCGGCGCGCACCCGTACCGCGGCACCCTGACCCGCTTCGTCGACCGCTGCCTGCGCACCGCGAGCCCCCGTCCCCGAACGCCCGGCGCCACCCCGTCCCCGGTGGCGACCGGCGCCGACGACCCGCCCGTGCTCCTCCTCGGCGGCGGCGCGCTCGTCGCGGCGGGCCTGGTCGCGGGCCTGATCCGGCTCCGCAACCGCCGGGCCGCCCGTTGACGCTCGACGGCGTCCTGGCCTGGCTGGAGGCCACCGCCCCGGCCGCCGCCGTCCGCGACGGCCGCTGGACCTACCCGCTGACCGAGTCGGCGCACCTCATCGGCCTGGCCACCATGTTCGGCGCCATCGCGCTCTTCGACCTGCGCCTGCTCGGCGTCTCCCGCCGCCTGCCGGTCAGCGCCCTGGCCGGGCACGCCCTGCGGTGGTCCCGCGCGGGCTTCGCCCTGACCGCGCTCAGCGGCTCCCTCCTCTTCGCCGCCAACGCCACCCAGGTCGCCCACAACACCGCGTTCCAGGTGAAGATCCTGCTCATCGGCGCCGCCGGCCTGAACATCCTCCTCTTCCACACGGGCGTCTTCCGCACGGTCGGCACCTGGGACACCGCCGAGCGCACGCCGCCGTCCGCCCGCGCCGCCGCGCTCGTCTCCCTGGGCACCTGGCCGATCGTCATCATCTGCGGGCGTCTGATCGCCTACACCTGAGCAATGAGCACCGTCCAGGGATGAGCGGGCCGGTCAGCGGTGGCCGTTGTGCGGGGCCTCGACGAGCGGGGTGTCGACCAGGTGCTCGATCAGGAACCACGTCTGCAGCTCGTGGGTGCGGATGACCTCGGAGACGAGCAGGTCGTTGGTGCCGTCGTCGCCCATGTCCTGGGCGCGGGCGGCGGCGTCGTGGGCGGCGACCAGGATCGTCTCGTGCCCCGCGATCAGGCGCGAGAGCATCGCCGGGACCTCCTCGGCGCCGTCCGGCGGGCGCGGGATGACGGTGATCTCGGCGACGTGCCGGGGGTCGCCGACGGCGACGCCGCCCAGCGTCTGCACCCGTTCGGCGATGGTGTCGACCAGCTGCACCTGCTCCTCGGCGTGCTTGTCGAGGAGCAGGTGCAGCTGGTAGAACGTCGGGCCGCGCATCAGCCAGTGGTGCTTCTTGTAGAGGCTGTAGAGGATCTGGCTGTCGGCGAGGATCTGGTTGAGCCGCTGGCAGGAGTACATCCGCGCGTCGAACGAGAGCCCGAGCGGGAACATCCGTACCGTGCCGAACTCCTGGATCTCGCGGCCGTCGGTGTGCACCCACGGTTCGCTGGACGCCTTCGCGGATGACTTCTTGGTGCGCTGGGTGGCCAACGGAACACTCCCTCGTCGTACGGAACGTCTCGGGACGCCCCGTTCCCGGAGGACGTTCACGGCATGGCCATCACCCGGCCAAATCGCCATCGCCGGCCGGGCGGCGCGGCGGGATCAGGACGGTGGCCACGAGGGCCGCGACGGCGGCGGTGGACGCCGCGACGACGAAGCCGTTCGTGAAGCCGGAGAGGGTATCGCCGACGAGGCTGGCGGCCGCGACGCTGGAGATGACGGCGGCGCCGATCGAGGCGCCGAACTCGTGGAACGTGCTGACGATGCCCGACGCGATGCCGGACTCGTGCGGCGCCACCTGGCCGAGCGCGGTCGCCGAGGCGACGACGAAGATCGCGCCGGTGCCGGCGCCCGCGACGGCCGTGCCGATCGCGACGGTGACGGGCTGCATGGAGAGGGCGGGCAGCGCCAGGCCGGCCGCGGCGACGAGGAGCCCGGCGACGCCGAGCGGGCGTGCTCCCACCCCGGCGATGGCGCGGCCGGTGAGGTTGGCGCCGAGCATCGTGGCGACCGCGACCGGGAGGAACAGCAGGCCGGTCTGGAGGGCCCCGAGATCGCGCGCGTGCTGGAAGTAGAACGTGCCGAGGAAGAACACGGCGATCATCAGGGCGGTCGCGATCAGGATGAGGAACGTGCCGGTGGTCACCGGGCGCCTGGCCAGCAGCGCGATGTCCATCATGGGTGACCCGGCCGTCTTCTGCCGCGCGACGAACGCCAGGTAGCCGATCGCGGCGGTCAGGACGAGCCACCCGGTCGCGGCGGTGAGCCAGCCGTCCTCGCCGGCGCGGATCAGCGCGTAGATCAGGGTGCCGGACGCGGCGGTGACGAGGACCGCGCCGAGGACGTCGAGCCGCGGGCGCGGCGCGGCGGTGCTCCGGTGCGGCAGCATCCGGGCCAGCGCCGCGATGATCACGAGCCCGATCGGCACGTTCACGAAGAACACCCAGGGCCAGCCCGGGCCGGCGGTGAGCAGCCCGCCGAGCAGGACGCCGAGGGCCGCGCCGCCGCCGCCGAGCGCGGACCAGACGCCGAGCGCCTTGTTGCGCTCGTCGCCGTCGAACAGGCCGACGACCAGGGACAGGGCCGCCGGTGACAGCAGCGCCGCGCCCAGTCCCTGCGCGACGCGGCCGCCGAGGAGGACGCCGGCCGTTCCGGCGAATCCGGTCACCAGTGACGCCGCGGTGAAGATCAGCAGGCCGGCGAGCACCACCCGCTTGGCGCCGATCAGGTCGGCGAGCCGCCCGCCGAGCAGCATCAGGCCGCCGAACGTCAGCGTGTACGCGCTGACCGTCCAGGTCACGGCCTCGCGGCTCAGCTCCAGGTCGGTCTCCATGTGCGGCAGCGCGATCGCCACCACGGTGACGTCGAGGATCAGCATCAGCTGCGCCACCCCGAGGAAGCCCAGGATGCGCCATCGCAGCGGATGGGCCGTTTCGTGGATCTCGTGTGCCATCGTGCACCTCTCCAAACCATAAGTCGTACGTCTGTGTACGACTTTCAAGGCGGAGGCTAACACGTACATTCCCGTACGAGTTAGGATGTGCGGCATGTCCACCACCGCACCCCGGCGCCGTCGCGCGGACGCCGAGCGCAGCATCGCCCGCATCGTTTCCGCAGCCCGCGCGACCCTCGGCCGCGATCCGAACGCGAGCGTCGACGACATCGCCAGGGCCGCCGGAGTGGGACGAATGACGCTTTATGGCCACTTTCGGACACGCGCCGAGCTGGTCGAGGCGGCCCTCGCCGACGCCCTGCGCGCCGGCGAGGAGGTGCTGGCCGCTGTGGACCTCACCGGCGACGCCCGGGAGGTGCTGGCCCGGCTGCTCGAATCCAGCTGGTCGCTGGTGGCCGAGTCCACGGCCCTGCTGACGGCCGCCCAGGACGTGCTTCCCGCCGGACGCATCCGCCAGCTGCACGATGCCCCGGCGAACCGCGTCGAGGAGCTCGTGCGCCGGGGCCAGGACGAGGGCGCGTTCCGGACGGACCTGCCGCTCAGCTGGCTGGTCGGCGTCATCCACTACGTATTGCAGGGTGCCGCCGAGGAGCGCCGGGCCGGCCGCCTGAAGGAAGAGGAGGTCGCCGCCACCGTCACCGCGACGGTGAAGGCGATCCTGGCCGCGCCCGTCCGGAAGGGGTAGACGGGGGACGTCCGGAACCAGAAGAATCGAACGAGATTCGGTTCGAGGAGAGGACGGCGGGGATGCGGGAGATCGCGGCGGCGGCGGGCAAGCCGATCGGGCGCCTGGGCGGAGCGTTCATGATCTCCCGGGAGGCGAAGGCCTTCGCGGCGGAGGCGGGGCTGGACGGCTGGGCGCCGTACTTCCGCGGCCGCTTCGGCGTCCTCGGCGACGTCCACCCGGACGTCATCGCGTCCGCGGCCGGCTTCTTCCCGGTCGAGGCCGTCCGGGCCGCGTGGGACGCGGGCGCCGCGCTCCCCGCCGCGACGGCCGCCGCCCGGTACGCGGCCGTGGCCCACGAGTTCGGCCGCCGCAAGCTGGCCGATTTCGCCGAGTCGGAGCGCCTGGCCGAACTGCTCAAGCGCGTCGCGGACGGCGCGGACGTCGCCGCCGCGCCGGTGTTCGCCGGCTGGCGCGCGATCGACCTGCCCGAGGACGCCGCCGCCCGCGTGATCCAGCTCGCCCATGTCGTACGCGAGCTCCGCGGCGGCCTGCACGTCGCCGCGGTCCTGGCGAGCGGGCTGACCTCGCTGGAGGCCGTGGTGAGCGGCCGCTCGGACCTGCTCCCCTCCGGCGAGGCGAACGCCGAGTACTTCGGCTGGCCGCGCCCGTACCCCGAGGTGACGGACGAGATCCGGCGCCGCCGCGCCGCCGCGGAGGAGCTGACCGACGAGCTGATGGTCCCCGCGTTCGCGGTCCTCGACGAGGCCGAGGCCGCCGAACTGGTCGCCCTCCTCGAAAAGGCGGACAAGGCCGTCTTCGGCGGCTGACCTTCCCTTCCCCTACCCTCGGCCCTTCAGGCGGCGATGCCGTGCAGGAGGGTGTCGACGACCAGCGTTGACAGCGCGTCCACGTCAGCGCGGTCGTCGCGCTGCGTGGCCTCGTGGATAAGGGCGTAGTAGAACCGGCGGGCCCATTCGAGGTCGACGCCGGGACGGACCAGGCCGGTCTCCTGCGCGCGCCGGAAGAGCCGGTCGCACTTGGCCACGACGTCGGCGTGGACGCGGACGACCTCGGGATCGGCGGAGAACGCGGCCCGGTTCATGGCGTACCCCCAGCCGATCTTGACCTCCAGCACCCGCGCGGTCACCCGGTGCAGGACGACCAGCGGCGGCGCCGTGTCGGACGCGGTGGCGTCGACCGCCGCGGCGAACTGCCGGGCCGCCCACGCGGTCAGCGCGTCGAGCAGCGCCTCGCGCGTGGCGAACCGCCGGTGCACGGTCGTCCGCGCGACCCCGGCGGCCTCGGCGATCTGCTCCATGGTGGCGGCGGGATCGGCGGAGAGGACCCGTTCGGCCGCCTCCAGGATCGTGCGCACGGTGCGTTCGGCGTCCGCGCGTAGCGGCCTGCCTCCGGACGCCTGCTGTTTCGTCACCGGAAAACACTACATGTGAGTGGCGCTATGACCAAGACTTGCATCATTCATGTTGCAAGTTCTAGGTTAGCCGCATCGAAGTTGACGCAATAGAAGCGAGGAGCTGATCGCCATGGATCTGAGGCTGGACGGGAAGACCGCCGTGGTGACCGGAGCGAGCCGCGGCATCGGGCTGGCCACGGTGGAGGCGCTGGCGGTGGAGGGCATGCGCGTGGTCGCCGCGGCCCGTACCGCAACACCCGAACTGGAGAGGACCGGCGCGATCGTGGTGCCGGCCGACCTGTCCGACCCGGAGGCCCCGGGCCGCCTGATCGAGACGGCGCTCGCGGAGCTCGGCGAGCTGGACCTGCTGGTCAACAACGTCGGCGGCGGGGACGGCGGCGGCGCGGGCGGGTTCCTCTCGTTCGACGACCGGGTGTGGGAGGAGATCTACGGGCTGAACCTCTTCGCCGCCGTGCGGGCGACGCGCGCCGCGATGCCGAGCCTGCTGCGGCGGCGCGGCGCCGTCGTCAACGTCTCGTCGAACGGGGCGCGGATCCCGCACGCGGGGCCCGTCCCGTACACGACCGCGAAGGCGGCGCTGACGGCGTTCGGGAAGGCGCTGTCGGAGGAGTTCGGGCCGCGGGGGGTACGGGTCAACACGGTGTCGCCCGGCCCGGTGCGCACCGCCATGTGGGAGTCCCCGGACGGCTACGGCGCCGGGCTGGCCGCGGCCATGGGCCTGGAACTGGAGCAGCTCGTGGCGGGCCTGCCCGCGGCGATGGGCGTGACCACGGGACGCCTGGTGGAACCGGCGGAGGTGGCGGCGCTCATCGCCTACCTCGCCTCGCCGCTCGCGGCCAGCACCACCGGCGCCGACCACCTCATCGACGGCGGTGCCGTCAAGACGGCCTGAGCGGCGCCGGATCATCGCGCGTACCGGTGGTCAAAAGGGGCCGAACGTGGTTCGGTGAACCGGGACGACGGGAGGCGCCGGGTGACCGCGACGATGATCGAGGACTTTCCGCACCGGATGGCGGGCCACTGCGGGTCGGGCGCGCTGCGCGACCTGCTCGACTGGGCGGGGCTCGGCTGGCAGGGCCCGCCGAGCGAACCGCTCGTGTTCGGGCTCGGCGGCGCGCTGGACTTCAAGTTCCTCCGGATCCCCGGCCTGGAACCGCCGGTCTACCTCGGCGGCCGCACCCTGGACCTGGAGTTCGACCTCTGTCACCGCCTGGGGATCGAGGTCGAGCACCGGCGGACCGACGACGCCGCGGAGGGCTGGTCCTGGGTCGCCGCCGAGCTGGACGCCGGGCGTCCCGTCATGGTGTGGGCGGACATCCTGCGGCTCCCGTACCTGCGCGTACGGCTGACCAACACCCGTCACGACATCGTCGTGGTCGGGTACGACGCCGGGGCGGGGGTCGCCTGGGTCGCCGACAACGACCGCGAGGACATCCAGCGGGTCCCGCTCGAAGCGCTCGCCCATGCCCGGAACTCGCACGGCTTCCCGCACCCGAACCGGCACTCCACGTTCCCGATGCGCTTCCCGGAGCGGCTGCCCGACCTGCTCCCCGCGGCCCGGGACGCGGCGGCGGACGCGGTGGCGACCATGAGCGGCGAGCACGAGGAGACCGGCGAGCCGCCACTGGAGATCGCGGGCGTCGCGTCCGGGCTGGCCGGCGTCCGGGAGTTCGCCGCCGAGGTGGCCGGCTGGCCCGGCCTGCACGATCCCGGCACGCTGGCCGCGATGTACCGCACCGTACGGATCTGCGTCGAGAAGGCCGGCACCGGCGGCGGCCTCTTCCGCCGCCTCCAGGCCGGCTTCTGCGGCGAGGTCGCGACGATCACGGGGGACGCGCCGTTCCGCCGGGCCGGCGAGGCGTACGCCGCGTGCGCCGAGGCATGGAGCGCCCTGGCGGCCGCGGCCGGCGACCCGGAACCGGACCATGCGGCGGTCGCCAAGAAGGCTGCGGCCATCCCGCCCCTGGAGGAGCGCGCGACCGAGGCCCTCGCCGCCGCGAGCGCGCAGGGCTGAAGACTCACTAATCAAACTTGTCTACCGGCACCGGCCGGGCTACGCTCGACCTCAGTAGCCAAATTTGGCTAGTGAGGAGGACGATCATGCCGACGATCACCCCCTACGTGATGGTGGACAGCGCCAGCGCCTACCGAGACTTCCTGGAGAACGCCTTCGACGCCGAGGTCCGCAACGTCGTACCCCTGCCCGAGGACCCCGACCGGATCATCCACGCCGAGGCGCGCATCGGCACCGGCGTGCTGTTCTTCGCCGACTCGGGCGCCGGCGGCATGCGCTGCCTGACCTCGCCCGACGAGCCGGTGCACGTCCAGCTGTGGACGACCGTGCCCGACCCCGAGACCGTGTTCGCCCGCGCCGTCGCCGCCGGCGCCCGCCCCGCCATGGAGATCACCGCGCAGGAGGACGGTGCCCGCATGGGCGGCTTCGTCGACCCGTTCGGCACACTGTGGTGGCTCAGCACCGAAGCCCCCGCCTGAGAACGGAGAACGGCGCATGTCGGCGGTCCGCCTGCTCGTGCTCGGCGCGGTACGGCGCCGCGGCCGGGCGCACGGCTACCAGGTGCGCGCCGACCTGGAGTCCTGGGGCGCGCACGAGTGGTCCAGCGCCGCGTCCGGGTCCGTCTACCACGCGCTCAGGGCGATGACCGGGCAGGGCCTGCTGCTCCTGCACGAGACCACCCCGAGCGCCGCGGGCGGGCCGCCGCGCATGGAGTACGAGCTGACCGGGGAGGGCGAGCGGGCGTACCTCGCCCTCCTCCGCCGGGCGCTCGCCGACCGCGATCCGCGGCTCGACCTCCTCGCCGCCGCCGTTGGCCTCATCGACGACCTCCCGCGCGCGGAGGCCGTCGAGCTGCTGCGGCGGCGGACCGAGGCGATGGACGAGTGGCGTGAGAGCGTCACCGAGCACCTGCCGCCCGGCACCGACCTGGACGACTGGGGCCCGATCGGCGAGGTCGTCGGCCTGTGGCTGCACACCGCCGAAAGCCGCGCGAAGTGGACGCGCCGCCTGATCCGCCGTCTCGAAGACGGCGCCTTCCGCATGGCGGACGACGAACCCTGATCCCGTACGGGATGGCGCCACCGCGGCCCGGCGCGGGATCATCACCCCATGGGCAAGCGGGCGCGCAAGGAGCCTTGGCCCGGCTCCTGCCCCCGGTGCGGCGGCCGCCAGGAGTACTCCGACCCCTTCGACGCCGCGCTCTGCCCCCGCTGCGACGAGTGGCGGGAGCCCGCCTGCCCGGATCCCCAATGCTCCTTCTGCCGGAACCGCCCGCTCCGTCCCAGCCTGGCGCGCGAACTCCACCCGGACGACCCGGCCCTGCGCCGCGCGGCCAGACTCGCCGCCCGCCGCTCCCGCCGCTCCCGCTGACGCCTAGAGGGCGGGCGGGGTGTCCGCCAGCGCCTCCACGAGTACGGCGGTCAGTGCAGCAGGACGATCTTGCCGCGGGCGTGCCGGGTCTCGCTCAGCTCGTGCGCGGCCGCGGCCTCGGCGAGCGGGAACGCCGCCGCGACCGGCACCCGCAGCCGCCCCCGCTCGGCGAGTTCGGCCCCGGCCCCGAGGCCGTGCAGCGCCATCGTGTCGGCCGCGAAGCCGAGGGGCTCGCCCGGCGCGGTGTGCGACAGGTGGACGCCGTGGGCCGCCGCCGCGGGATCGGGGGCGATCGTCACCACGCGCGCCGGATCCCCCGCGATCGCGACCAGGTCGGGCAGCGCCCCTCCGGCGCAGTCGAACACCGCGTCCACGCCGCCCGGGGCCAGCGCGCGGACCCGTTCGACCAGCCCGTTCCCGTACACGGTCGGCTCGGCGCCGAGGGAGCGCAGGAAGTCGTGGTTGCGCTCGCTCGCCGTGCCGACGACCCGCGCGCCGCGGGCGGCCGCGAGCTGGACGGCGATCGTCCCGACCCCGCCGGCCGCGCCCTGCACCAGCACGGTGTGCCCGGCGCCGACCCCGAGCCGGTCCAGGACCCGGGTGGACGTCTCGACGCCGCCCGCCGCACCGCCCGCCTCCGTCCAGCTCCACGCCGCCGGCTTGGGCGCCCAGGCGGCCAGGACCGCGCGGTCGGCGTTGGCGCCGCGCACGGCCATCGGGGCCAGGCCGTACACCTCGTCGCCGATCCCGACGCCCGTGACTCCGGCGCCGACCTCGTCCACGACACCCGCGGCCTCCATCCCCATCCGATACGGGAACGCCCCCGTCATCGCCTCGCGCATCCTCCCGGCTCGGATGGACGTCTCGCCCGCCGATATCCCGGACGCCCGTACGGCGACGCGGATCTCCCCGGGCCCGGCGTGCGGCGCCTCGACCTCGGCGACCTCCAGGACGCCGGGCGGGCCGTACTCGGAAAACTGCACTGCTCTCATGCCTCCGGACCGTAACGGAACACCCCGTCCGTTTAGCTAAAGTGAGAGAGGTGAAGCCCGAAGTGACGCACAAGCTGCGCTCGGACGCCAGCGACAACCGCGCCCGGATCCTCGCGGTGGCCCGGCTGGCGTTCGCGACCGAGGGCCTCGACGTACCGATCAGGGAGATCGCCCGCCGGTCCGAGGTGGGCCCGGCGACCGTCTACCGGCACTTCCCGACCAAGGAGGCCCTGTTCACCGCCGCCTTCGCCGAGCAGATGACCGTGTGCTCCGCGGTCGTCGAGGAGGGCCTGGCGGCCGCCGACCCGTGGCGCGGCCTCTGCCTGGTGATCGAGAGACTCCTGGAGATGCACGCCCTCGACCGCGGCTTCTCCCGCGCGTTCACCTCGCAGTTCCCCCGGACGATCGAGCACTTCACCGCCGACCGCGACCGCACCCTGCGCATGCTGCACGAACTCGTCCGCCGCGCGAAGGAGTCGGGCGACCTGCGTCCGGACATAGTCCTGGAGGACATCGTCCTGGCCCTGATGGCGAACGAGGGCATCCGCGCCGAGGCGGCCGACCTGAGAGTGGCGGCCTCCCGCCGCTTCGCCGCCCTGATCATCCAGTCGTTCCGCGCGGCCCCCTCCCCAACACCCCTCCCACCGGCCGTCCGCCTCCCCCTGACCGTCCGCTAGACCGACCGCGAACGTGCCGCCGCGAGCGGGGCCGGGCGTCAGCCCAGATCGTGCCGACCGGCCTTGACCTGTCGGGCGAACGCGCTCCAGCCGGTGGCGTCGAAGGTGAGCATGGGGCCTTCAGGATCTTTGGAGTCGCGGACAGCGATCGTGGGACCAAGGCCGGCGACCTCGACACAGTCACCACCGTGCTGGTCGCTGCGGCTGCCCTTGCACCATCTCGCGCCCGATAGGTCTGTGGTGCTCATAGCTCCTCCGCATGTTCGCAACTGTGGCGTTGCCGCTCCTGCCTTGAGAGCAGCGTCCCGCTGGAGAGCCGTTCGCGCTTACAACCCGCGAGTACGGGTGAGCTGAGCGCGGACGGGACGTGGTTCAGCTCAGATCGTGGTGACCGGCCTTGATTTGGTGGGTGAACGTGCGCCACCCGGTGGCGTCGAAGGTGAGCATTGGGCCGTGGGGATCTTTGGAGTCGCGTACGGCGATCGTGGGAATGAGGTCCGCGACCTCGACGCATTCGCCGCCTTCATGAGCGCTACGGCTGCTCTTGCGCCATTGGGGGCATGGCATGTCCATGGTGCTCATAGCTCCTCCGCGCCCTGCTGCTGAGCCGCCCGCGCTCGTCATCTGTGAGAACGACGGTGCCGAGCGCGGGCCGGACGCGAGTTCAGCTCAGATCGTGTCGTCCGGTCTTGATCTGGTGGGTGAACGTGCGCCAGGCGGTGGCGTCGAAGGTGAGTGTGGGGCCGTGGGGGTCTTTGGAGTCGCGTACGGCGATCGTGGGATCGAGGTCGGCGATTTCCACACAGTCGCCGCCGTGGTGGTCGCTGTGGCTGCTCTTTCGCCACCGGGTGCCTGACATGTCCGTGGTGCTCATAGCTCCTCCATCAGAGTCTTGATCAAAGCTCGCGACTCCTCGATGTGCAGGGCGTGGCCTCGTATCAAGTCAAACTGTACGAGGTGCATTGCAACGCGGGAAGGCTGGTTGATGAGCACTCCTTCCCCCGCCGACTCTGTGTAGGCGACGCTCGTGCCGTCTTGGAAGCCGAGGACGGTGAAGGTCCCTGCAAGCCCCTCGTGATAGCCGACACTGAGCGGCACGATCTGGACCATGTTGGTGGGGCGTTCGCCGAATTCCAGGAGATGCATGAGCTGCTCGCGCATGATCTCTCGACTGCCGATCAAGCGACGGAGGACCGCCTCGTCCAATATGAACCACGTTCTCGGTCTGTTCCCGTCAGTGAAGACGTCCTGCCGCTTCATGCGTTCCTGCAACAGTCCTTCAACGTTGTCCGGGGCCTCGTTTGCTCCGAGTACGGTCCGGGCGTAGCTCTCAGTCTGAAGCAGCCCGTTCACCAGGTTGGGGCTGAAATTTCGGAGAGTCGCGGCGCGGGACTCGTAGTCGAGGTACTGCGGGAAGCCTGGGGGCATCGTGGACAGGTGGCGGGTCTCGTCGATGTGTCGCCACAGGCGCAGGAACAAGCCGTTCGTCTTGAAGTACGTGTCGAGGTCTTCGGCGAACTTCTGGGACGGGAGGTTCTTGCGGAGTTCGATCTGCCCTACGTACGAGTCTGTGTAGCCGAGAGCCTCGGAAAGGCCGGTCTTCGTCGTGCCGGCTTCCGTTCGCCACGCTTCGAGCTCGTTGGCGAATGTGATGACGGTGGGGATGTCGTAGGGCTCGGTACGTGCGGGCATGGGGGGGCTCCCGGCGTCGAACCTGGCTGGCAGGTTTGGTTGATCTCGGTTCGGGTTTGCGACGTCTGGTGATCGGTCGCTTTCGTAGCGTAGTCATCGCATGTGACAGTGGTCGTACGTTCCGCAAAATCGACACGAGGGTTCCTGGCATGGACGT
This sequence comes from Spirillospora sp. NPDC029432, assembly GCF_040703975.1. Taxonomy (NCBI): domain Bacteria; kingdom Bacillati; phylum Actinomycetota; class Actinomycetes; order Streptosporangiales; family Thermomonosporaceae; genus Spirillospora; species Spirillospora sp. NPDC029432. The sequence continues at coordinate 83,709 of NZ_JBEZWH010000007.1, read as the reverse complement.
GCGAAGCAGTCACGAAGATCAGGCGTTGGTCCGGCTCCGTGAAGAGTTCGGCGGGCATCGGATATGGCGGTCGATCCGTTCCGATGGGCGGCTCGGCGAGTGGGTGGCCAGCCTGCACGATCCGGCGGCCGGGGTCACGCCCACGCTGATGTATCCGACGCCTGAGCAACTGCGGGACGCGCTCAAGAACGAGCGCGTATGGGCGGAGAACCGGCGTGACATGAGCTGGTGACGGGTCCTTCGGTCACCGGAAAGAGGCGGCGCGGTCGATGGGCGTCCCCCGGGCGCATCGGCCGTGCCGCTGTTTCGTGTTAGGGGGGAGTGGGGTGCGCAATCAACGGCGTGAGCATCTGGCGGTGTTGGAACGGGCCGTTAGCGCGCGGCTGGGGTGTCGCCTAATACAGCGGCGAGGTGTTCCCGTCCTCTGGGTTATGCGGGACGGGGCCGAACTGGAGATCGGGTGCGATTACCGGGAGGCGCAGTGGTGGTTCGTCTGGGGAGCTGATGGTCGGCTCATTGCTCCTGCTTGCGCGCCTCTGAAGGTGCTTGGTGTGCTGTTGCCTGAGAGAACGGTCGGGGGCTGAAACGGTCGGGCGTGGGAGCGGGCTCACTCTGGGTGAGCCCGCTCGTTCTTCTACGCGTTCTGGGGGACGGGGGTGGTTGTTTCCTGGCGTTGGGCCAGGAGGGCGGCGGCTACGGCCAGGAGGGCGCAGATGCCGCAGGTCACCCAGATCGTGACGTAGCCGCCCTCGCCCGACTCCTTGGCGCCGGGGGCGGTGAAGGCGGTCAGGACCGTTCCGAAGACGCCGCCGGCGAGGGCGCCGCCCAGGGTCTTCACGTTGTTGTAGAGGGCGGTCGCGATGCCGGTACGGGACGGATCGGTCGCCTCGACGATCACCGTGGGCATGGCGCCGAGGGCGGTGCCCATGCCGAGGCCGAGCAGGGACGTCAGCACGGCCATCTGCCAGAGCTGGTCGTGGAACAGCGCGAACGCGAACGTGGCGAGCGCGACCATCCCGAACGACGCCATCAGCGCGCCGCGGTAGCCGAGGAGGCGGGCGGTGTACGGGGTGCACACCGACCCGGCGACGCTGAGGACCAGCGCCGGGAGCATGACCATCGCGATGGACACCGCCGAGAGGCCGAAGCCGTACCCGGCCTCTTCGGGCTTGGCGGCCAGGAACGTGGAGTTCGGCGACTGGCTCCCGAAGTACAGGACGCCGAAGACGAACGAGGCGCCGTAGAACGGGGCGACGTTGCGCCCGGCCATGGCGCGCAGGTCGACGAGGGGTTCGCGGGTGCGCAGCTCGATCCGGACCCAGAGGGCCAGCAGGGCGGCGCCGAGCAGGATCGGGACGAGGGCGGACGCGCTGAGCCAGCCCTTGGAACCGGCCGTGGAGACGCCGGCCATGAGGGCGAGCATGGACAGGCTGAGCGTGCAGATCCCCGGCCAGTCGGCCCGGCCGGCGGCGCGGCGCAGCGACTCGGGCACGGCGACGAACGAGACCGGGACGCAGATCACGGCGAGGGCGGCGGCCAGCCACAGGGCGCCGCGGACGTCGCCGAACGCCTTCTCGGCCATGCCCAGCCCGATGGTGCCGAGCAGGCCGCCGAGGGTGAGCGCGCCGACGAGGCGGGCGATGGCCTTGCGGGCCTGCTCGACCGGCAGCCGGTCGCGGACCAGGGCGATCTCCAGCGGCAGCAGCGCGGCCAGCGGGCCCTGGAGGAAGCGGCCGAGGAGCAGGACGGGGAACGAGGGCGCGACCGCGACCAGCACGCTGCCGATCGCGACGGAGATCAGCGCGACCCGCAGCATGCGCCGGTGCCCGTACAGGTCGCCGAGCCGGCCGAACGCCGGGACGCAGACGGCGGCGGCCAGCAGCTGGACGGAGACGACCCAGGTGAGCGCGGAGTCGGAGACGCCGTGCAGCTCGCCGATGCTGGGCAGGATCGGCGCGATCCCGGCCTGGAGGATCCCGCTGACGATCTCGAACAGCACCAGCAGCCCGACCACGGCGGTGACCGACGCGACGGGGGGCGCCTCGCGGTCCGGGGGCGGGGTGGTGAGGGTCATCGAGCGGTCTCCTGGTCGAGGCGGCGGAGGGCGAGCGCGGCGAGCAGCGCGGCCGCGCCGGGCAGCGCCTCGTCGCCGTAGACGGCCTTCGGGGAGTGGTTCATGGCGGCGGTCGCCGGGTCGACGCCGGCCGGGCAGGCGCTGAGGAAGAGGTACGCGCCGGGGACCTCGCGGAGCACGAACGAGAAGTCCTCGGCCCCGGACATCGGCTTCGGCGCCTCGAAGGCGAGGTCGGCGCCGAAGAGGTCCTGGGCGGTCTCCAGCGCGAACGCGGCCTCGCCGGGATGGTTGACGGTGACCGGGTACTGCTCCTCGTACTCGATGTCGGCCTCCACCCCGTGGGCGGCGGCGACGCCGCGGACGACCCGCTCGACGCCCGCGCGGACCTTCTGGTGGGCCTCGTCGGAGAACGTCCGCACGGTGGCCTGGAAGTACCCCGAGTCGGGGATGACGTTGGCGATCGTGCCCGCGTGGATGTTCCCGACGGTGACGACGGCGGGGTCGTGCGCGTCCATGGTGCGGGTGACCATGGTCTGGAGCTCGCCGACCATGGCGCACAGCGCGGGGATCGGGTCGAGGGCGCTGTGCGGGGACGAGCCGTGCCCGCCGGCGCCGCGGACGGTGACCCGTACCTCGTCGGAGGCGGCGAGGATCGGGCCGGGCCGGGTGATCGCGTAGCCGCTGGGCAGCAGCGTGGAGAAGACGTGCAGCGCGTACGCGGCGGCGACGCGCTCCCCGGCGGCGTCCAGCACCCCCTCGTCGATCATGATCTTGGCGCCGCCCATGCCCTCCTCGCCGGGCTGGAACATGAACACGACGTCCCCGGGCAGCTCCGCCCGCCGCGCGGCGAGCAGCTTCGCGGCCCCGACCAGCCCCGCGACGTGCATGTCGTGGCCGCAGGCGTGCATCTTGCCGGGCACCTGGGAGGCGTACGGGACGTCGGTCTCCTCCTGGACGGGCAGCGCGTCCATGTCGCCGCGCAGCAGGACGGCCGGGCCGGGCCCGCCGCCGCGCAGTACGGCGGTCACCGAGCTGAGGCCCTTGCCGGTGCCGATCTCCAGCGGCAGTCCCTTCAGCGCCGCCAGGACCCGTTCCTGGGTCCGCGGCAGATCGAGGCCGAGTTCCGGCTCCCGGTGCAGGTCATGGCGCAGTTCGGTGAGTTCGGGCAGCAGCGCGGCGGCATCGTCGAGGAGAGGCATGCGGGTATCGTGCGGAGCCGGGCCGCTAGGTCGGCCGATGCGCCGGTTATCGCCGTGAGGGGGCCGTGAAATGCAGGGATCCACCGCTCCCGTGCGGGGCATGCCGGATAGGGACACGGCGTCCCCGGTCATGCTGGACGAGGTCGACTTCCAGATCGTCACCGCGCTCCAGTCGTCGCCGCGCGCCGACTGGCGGCGGGTCGGGCACGCGGTGGGCGTGGACGCCACCACGGCCGCGCGCCGCTGGGCCCGGCTGACCGAGGCCGGGCTGGCGTGGATCAGCTGCTATCCGGGCCTGATCGAGGGCATGGTCACGGTCCCGGCGTTCATCGAGGTGGACTGCGCGCCGGGGATGGCGCACGAGGCGGCCGCCCGGATCGCCGCCGACCCGCACGTGATCAACGTCGAGCATGTGACCGGCCACCGGGACCTGCTGCTGACCGTGCTGCTGTCCGGCCAGGCGCCGCTGTCGCGGTACATCGCGCTGCGGCTGGGCCGGCTGCCGGAGGTGGTGGCGACCCGCACCCAGATCGGGACGGCCGTGTACGCCGAGGGCAGCCGGTGGCGGATCGACCGGCTGGAGGGCCCGGTCGGGGAGCCGTTCCGGGCGGCGCAGGAGCGCGCGGGCCGCGGCCGCGGCGCGATCAAGCGGTCGGACATGGAGCTGGTCCGGCTGCTCGGCTACGACTGCCGGATGCCGGTGGCGCGGCTGGCGGAGCGGACCGGCCTCAGCCCGACGACCGTGCGGCGCAAGCTCCAGCGGCTGGACGCCGACCGCGCCCTCATCTACCGCTGCGAGGTCGCGCGCTTCGCCTCCGGCTGGCCCGTCGCCGTCAGCTACTGGGGCGCGGTCGCGCCCGCCGAGGTCGCCGACGTCGCGGCCCGGCTCGCCGGGCTGCGCGAGATCCGCCTCTGCACGTCCCTGTCGGGCCCGTCGAACCTGCTGTTCACGGTGTGGCTGCGCTCGTACGAGCAGATCCAGGCGTTCGAGGCGGACCTCGGCCGGCGGTTCCCGACGCTGGAGGTCAACGACAGCGCGGTGGCGCTGTGGCCGATGAAGCTGGGCTGCAACATCCTGGATCCCGACGGCCGCCACCTGCGCGCCGTCCCGTTCGAGCCGTGGAGCGACGCCGGCGTCGAGGCCGCGCAGCAGGACCTCCTGGCCCGGCTGCGCGCGCGGCCGGACCAGGAGGACCGAGGGGGACGGGACGCCGTCAGCCGGTGAGCGGGCCGAACACCTTGCGGGTGTCGATGACGTCGCCGAACAGCTCCCAGCGCTCGCCCTTGAACCGCATCATCTGCATCGACTCGATCGGGAAACCGTCACCGTTGCCGGTCGTCATGGTCACGCCGGGCAGCAGCATCGGGACCTGCACGTTGTTGAGGTTGCGCATCGAGTCGCGCAGGCCCTCGCGGGTCGGGCACTTCGCGGCCTGCATCGTCTTGTGGAAGCTGCTCGCCACGGCCCACCCGAACGCGTGGTACGGCACCGACGGGTCGGCGTTCGGCGCGTACTGCTTCATCTTCGCCGTGTAGAGCTTCATCTCCGCGTCGTCCTTCCACTGCGGATCGATCGGATCCTTGTAGTACGTGGCGGAGACGACGTTCTGCACGTTCTTGAAGCCGACCGGGCGCAGCACCGTGATGGACGCGGCCACGTTGTTCACGATGTGCAGCGGGTTCCAGTCGGTGATCTTCGCGTCGGCGGCCAGCGCCTGCGAGCCGAACTTCGGCGTGGTGATGTTGAGGAACACGTCCGCCTTCGAGCCCGCCAGGTTGCGCATCTGCGGCTCGACGCTCGGGTCGGTGACCTCGTAGCTCTGCTCCTGCGCGATCGAGATCTTCGAGCCCTCGATCGCCTTCTTGAAGCCGCCGAGCAGGTCCTTGCCGAAGTCGTCGTTCTGGTAGAGCACCGCGACCTTGGCGTCGGGCTTCTCGGTCTTGAGGTACTGCGCGTACACCCGCGCCTCGGAGATGTAGTTGGGCTGCCAGCCGATCGTCCACGGGTGCTTGGTGTCGGTGCCCCACTTGGACGCGCCGGTCGCCACGAAGATCTGCGGCACCTTGCGCTGGCCGGCGTAGTCCCAGGTCGCGGTGGTCGACGGGGTGCCGAGCGTCTGGAACAGCGCGAACACCTGCTCCTGCTCGACCAGCCGGCGCGCCTCCTCCACGGCCTTCGGCGGCTGGTAGCCGTCGTCGCGCACGACGAACTCGACCTTGCGGCCGCCGATGCCGTTCTGCTCGGCGTTGACGTAGTCGAAGTACGCCTTGATGCCCTTGGGGATGTCGCCGTACGCCGACGCCGGGCCCGACAGCGGGTAGATGCCGCCCAGTTTGATCGCCTTGTCGGTGATGCCGGTCGTCTGCTGGCCCTTGCACTCGCCGGAGGCCGTGGTCCCGCCCTCCTCCTCGCGCCCGCCGCAGGCGGCCGCCGCCGTGGCCGCCAGCAGCACGGCCGCCGACCCCGCCGTCCACCTCGTGAATGAAAGCCGCTGTTCCGCGCGCATGCCGCTACCCCTTCCGGAGGGTCCTGTTGAACGAGTGCGCGGCGCGTCCCGCCAGCCCGGCCAGCCCGGTCGGGGCCACGTACATCACCGCGATGATCAGCAGCCCGAAGATCACGCCCGGCGCCGCCTTGTTGATGTCCTGGGACAGGCTCGGCACGAACATCACGAACAGCCCGCCGAGCACGGGCCCCCAGGTCGACCCCAGGCCGCCGACCACGATCCCGGCCAGCAGCGTGATCGAGAGGTTGACGGTGAACGAGTCGGGCGAGACGAACCCGATCGTCCACGTGTAGAGGCAGCCGGCCGCGCCCGCGAACATCGCGCTCCACGCGAACGCCAGCCGCTTGTACGAGGCCGGCTTCACCCCCATGACCTCGGCCGCCGTCTCGTTGTCGCGGACGGAGTGCAGCGCCCGCCCGACCCGCGACCGCAGCAGGAAGTGCACGACGGCGAACGCCAGCGCGGTCGCCGCCAGCGCCAGGTAGTACAGCCACTGGTCCTCGGCCAGGCCCGTCCAGCCGGGCGCCGCCGGCTTCTCCAGCGTCAGCCCCATCGACCCGCCGGTCACCGACTCGAACCGCTTGAGCAGCGGCACCAGGAAGATCGCGATGGCCAGCGTGACCAGCGCCAGATACAGCCCGCGCAGCCGGGTCGCCGGCACCCCCAGCGCCAGCCCGATCACGAACGCCAGCGCCGCCGCCAGCGGGAACGTCAGCGGGTACGGGAGGTCCCAGTGGTACATCATGATCGCGGTCCCGTACGCGCCGACCGCGAAGAACGCCCCGTGCCCGAGCGAGATCTGCCCGGCGTGCCCGGTCAGCAGGTTCAGCCCGAGCAGCGCCACCGCGTACACCATGACCATCGTGAACTGGAAGACCCGGAACGGCACCAGCTCGAACGGCGCCCGCAGCACCACCAGCAGTACCACGACGGCGAGGATCCACCGCCAGTGCCGGGAGGCGAACCCGGCCATCCGCCCCCGCGCCTCCGGGACGCCCTTCTCCGCGGCCACCGGCTCGTCGTTCGCCGTCGCCTTCACGCTGTGTTCCTCGCGAGCCTCCGGGGCGCTTTCATGGCGCCGCCTTCCCTCGTCGCTCGTCCCTCGTTCCTCGGTCCAGGCGGCCCCGCGCCCCTCCGGCTCGCTCATGCCCTCTCCACCACCGCTCGTCCGAAGAGGCCCTGGGGCCGTAGCAGCAGGACGCCGAGGATGATCGCCAGCGGTACGCCGATCTTCAGGTCGGAGCCGATGAAGCCGACGTACGCGCCGGCCAGCGTCTCGGCCACCCCGACGATCAGCCCGCCGGCCACCGCGCCCGCCGGGCTGTCGAAGCCGCCCAGCGTCGCCGCGGCGAACGCGTAGATCAGGACGCCGCCCATCATGTTCGGCTCCAGGAACAGCAGCGGCGCGACCAGCACCCCCGACACCGCGCCGACCAGGGCGGCCAGGCCCCAGCCGAGCGCGAGCGTCCAGCCGACCCGGATGCCGACCAGCCGCGCCGACTCGGGGTTGGTCGCCACCGCGCGCATCCCCAGGCCGATCTTGGTGTGCCGGAACAGCAGGTAGAGCAGCCCCATCACCGCGCCCACGACGCCCAGCACGCCCAGCGTGGAGTAGCCGACGCTGACCCCGCCGGCCTCCAGCGCGCCGCCCGGGAACGGGTTCGGGAAGTCCTTGATCAGGAACGACCAGATCCAGCCGGCCGCCGCGTTCACGAAGATGAACAGGCCCACGGTCACGATCACGACGGTCAGCTCGGGCGCGCCCTCGACCGGACGGATGATCACCCGTTCGATCAGCATCCCGCCGAGGAACGAGATCGCCAGCGCGAGCAGGAGCGCCAGCCAGAACGGCAGCCCAGCGTCGATGAACGTCCACGCGATGTACGTGGCGAACATGGCCAGCTCGCCCTGCGCGAAGTTGACGATCCCGGTGAACTGGTAGATCAGCACGAGTGCCAGGGCGAGGCTGGCGTAGATGGCGCCCGCCCCCAGCCCGGCGACGATCTGCTGCAGGAAGTCGGCCATGTCAGATCCGGTATCCGAGGTAGGACTGGGCGACCTGCTCGTCGGCCCTGATGTCGTCCGCCGACCCCGACAGCACGATCCGGCCGGTCTCCAGCACGTGCGCCTGCCCGGCGATGCCCAGGGCGAGATGGGCGTTCTGCTCCACGACGACCACGGTGGTGCGCTCCTCCTCGTTGATCGAACGGACGATCCCGAACAGCTCCCGGGTGACCAGCGGCGCCAGCCCGAGCGACGGTTCGTCCAGCAGCAGCAGCCGGGGCCGCGACATCAGCGCGCGGCCGATCGCGAGCATCTGCTGCTCGCCGCCGCTGAGGCTGCCCGCCGCCTGCTTCAGCCGTTCCTTGAGCACGGGGAAGTGCCCGTACACGCGGTCGAGGTCCTTCTGCACCGCGGACCGGTCGCGCCGCGCGAACGCGCCGAGCCGCAGGTTCTCCTCCACGGTCAGCGGCATGAACGTCCCGCGCCCCTCGGGCACGTGCGCCACGCCCTTGCGCGCGACGGTGTCGGGCGAGCGGCCGGACAGCGCCGTCCCGTCCAGCCGTACGGTGCCGCGCCCGCGGACCATCCCGCACAGCGCGCGCAGCAGGGTCGTCTTGCCCGCGCCGTTCGGGCCGAGGATCGCGCAGATCTCGCCCTCCCCGACACGCAGGCTCACCCCATGCAGCACGCGCACGTCGCCGTACCCCGCATGCAGGTCGTCCACGACCAGAAAGTCGTCGCTCGTGCCCTTGCTCATGCCGTCTCCTTGTGGGGGGACGACCGTCCACACCCCCCGGCAACCGCACGCACCATGAACTCGCTTCGCTCCTTCATGCCGCGGTCCCTAGATACGCCTCGATGACCGCCGGATCGCGCTGGACCTCTTCGGGCGGGCCTTCGGCGATCTTCTTGCCGAAGTCGAGGCAGACGACGCGGTCGCAGATCCCCATCACGAAGCCCATGTGGTGCTCCACCACGATCACGGTCACGTCCAGGTCGGCGCGGATGGCGCGCAGCCAGCCGGAGAACTCCTCGACCTCGCCGGAGCTGAGGCCGTTCACCGGCTCGTCCAGGAGCAGCAGGCGGGGGCGGGCGGCGAGGGCGCGGGCCAGCTCGACCCGCTTGAGCGTGCCGAACGGGAGCCCGGCCGCCGGATGGTCGGCGACGCGCGCCAGCTCCAGCCGTTCCAGCACCTCCTCGGCCTCCGCGCGCAGCCGCGCCTCCTCGCGGCGGACGGCCGGCAGCCGCAGGCTCGCCGTGACGAACCCGGCGCGGCCGTGGGTGTGCGCGCCGACCATGACGTTGTCGCGTACGGACATGCGCGGGAACAGCCCGAGGTTCTGGAACGTGCGGGCGATCCCCAGCGGCGCGATCGCGTGCGGCGCCACGGCGAGGAGGTCGCGGCCCTCGTACGCGACCCGTCCCTCGTCGGCGTCGTAGCGGCGGGTCAGGCAGTTGAACAGGGTGGTCTTGCCGGCGCCGTTCGGCCCGATCAGTCCCACCATCTCGCCGCGTTCCACGGCGAAGCCGACGCCGCCGAGCGCGGTGATGCCGCCGAAACGGACGGTCAGGTCGTGTACCTCCAGCATCCGGCCTCCAGAGCGCGGGGGCCGTCAGCGTAAAATCCGCACCTCAGCGCGCACATTGGGCACGGGCACCCAAGATGCGAACAGGGAATTGTCCGTGGAGCACAGCGTCAGTCTCGGACGGGTTACGGCCCGTTGACGCTGGTGCTACAGACATGGATCATCCGGACATGTCCGGTGGTTTCAGCACGGGAACGATCACCGGTGCGGACACGGTCCGTACCGAACGCTCACGGATCCTCGCCGAACTCCTCACCCGCGTCGACGAACTGGCGGACCGCGCGGTCGCGACGATGCGCGCCGAGATCCCCGCGTACCAGGAGCGGGACGACGCGTTCCACGCCGACGTGCGCGAGCAGGTCGCCCGCCACTACCGCACCAAGCTGGCCATCTTCCTGGAGGAGCGGACGGTCACGTTCGAGGACATCGCGTTCACCCGGCGGGCGTCGATGCGGCGCGCCCGCGCCGGGTTCGCGCTGGCCGACTACATCAACGCGTTCCGGGTCGGGCAGCAGGTCTTCTGGGAGGCGGTCGTCGAGCACGCGGGCGCCTCGTACGCCGGCCACGAGGCGGCGCTGACGCTGGCGTCCGCGTTGATGCGGTACTGCGACTTCGCCAGCACGCACGCGGCCAACGCGTACATGGAGTTCCAGCAGTACGCGGCGGCGGAGGCCGTGCGGGAGAGCCGCGACCTGGTGGAGATCCTCCTCGACGGCGAGATGCCCACCCGCGGCCCGCAGCTCGCCACCGCCCACGCGCACGGCCTGGACGCCGGGTCGCGCACCCCGCTGCTGGTCGTGACGGCGATCCTCGTCGGGCCGGAGGCCAAGGCCGACGCGCGGCACATGGCGTGCGCGGCGATCGCCCGTACCGGGGTGAACGGGCACCGCACGCTGTCGGTCGTCCGCCAGTCGGAGATCGTCGCCGTGCCCGCGCTGGGCCCCGCCGGCGACCCCGGACGGCTCTGCGACCGGCTCCAGCGGGTGCAGGAGAACCTGCTGGCCGAGGGCATCGCGCTCGCAATGGGCATCAGCACCGTCGTCGCCGGTACGGCCGAGATCCCGCGCGCGTACCAGGAGGCGCGGGCCGTCCTGGAGTTCCTGCCCGAGGACGGCGGCGTGGCCGCGCTGCCGCGCATCTCGCCGTTCGAGTACATGGCGCTGCGCGCCGACGACACCGCCCGCCACCTCGTCGATCCGCGGATCACCGGGCTGCTCGCCGAGGACCGGATGCGCGGCGGGGTGCTGACCGCGACGATCCGCGCGTTCGCCGCCGCCGACCTCAACCTGCGCGCCGCCGCCGAACGGCTCCAGATCCACCACAACACCGCCCAGTACCGGCTGCGCCGCATCCAGGAGCGGACCGGCCGCAACCTGCGGCACATCACCGATCTGGTGGACCTGCTCGTCGCGATCGCGCTCCAGGACGTCCTGCCGCCCGACCAACCGGGCACCGAAAAGACTGGTCTCCGCGACCAATGAGGGGGATGGGACCACGGACGTACCGTCGGTCCATGAACCTCGCTGACCGGCTGCGGACCGCCGCCGAACGGCTCGGCGGGCGGACGGTCCTCACCCTGGACCGGGACGGCCTCAGCTACCGGGCGCTCGACCTGCTCAGCGCGCGGACCGCGGCGCTGCTGCGGCGCCGCGGGATCCGGCCCGGCGACCGCGTCGCGGTCATGCTCCCGAACGTCCCCGAGTTCGCCGTCGTCTACTACGGGGTGCTGCGGGCCGGGGCGGTCGTCGTCCCGCTCGATCCGCTGCTGAAGCGGCGCGAGATCGCCGCGTACCTGGCCGACAGCACGGCCCGGCTCGTGATCGCCTGGCACGCGTACGCGGAGACCGTCGAGGCGGGCACCGCGCACACGCGCGCCGACTACCTGTTCGTGGTGCCCGACGAGTTCCGCCGGCTGCTGCGGGTGGTGCCGCCCGAGCACGACATCGTCCAGGTCGCGGGCGACGAGACCGCCGTGATCCTCTACAGCGCGGGCACGACCGGGCTCGCCAAGGGCATCGAGCTGACGCACGCCAACCTCGGCGGCAACGCGGCGACCGTCGCCCGCATGCACGCGCTCGGCGTGGACGACGTGGTGCTGGGGGCGCTGCCGCTGTACCACGCGTTCGGCCAGACGTGCGCGCTCAACGCCACCATCCAGGCGGGCGGCCGCCTCACCCTCCTCGAACGCTTCGAGGCCGGCAAGGCGCTGGAGGTGATCCGGCGGGACGGCGTGACGGTCTTCCAGGGCGTCCCGGCCATGTACATCGCCCTCCTCGACCAGCCCGGCGTGTCCGACCTGTCGCTGCTGCGGATCTGCGTGTCCGGCGGCGCGGCGCTGCCGCTGGACGTGCTGCGCGCGTACGAGACCCGGTTCGGCTGCCCGATCATCGAGGGGTACGGGCTGAGCGAGACCTCGCCCGTGTCCGCGTCCAACCGGGGCGGCGCGGGCCGCCGACCGGGCTCGATCGGGCGGCCCGTGCGGGACGTGGAGATGCGGGTCGTCGGCGACGACGGCCGCGAGCTGCCGCACGGCGAGATCGGCGAGATCGTCGTGCGCGGGCCCAACGTCATGAAGGGCTACTGGAACAACCCGGAGGCCACCGCCGAAGCCGTCCGGGACGGCTGGTTCCACACCGGCGACCTGGGCCGCGTCGACGGCGACGGCTTCTTCTTCCTCGTCGACCGCCGCCGCGACGTGATCATCCGGGGCGGCTACACCGTCTATCCGCGCGAGGTCGAGGAGGTCCTGTACGAGCATCCCGCCGTACGCCAGGCGGCCGTCCTCGGCGTCCCGCACCCCGAGGTCGGCGAGGAGATCGCGGCCGTCGTCGCGCTGCGCGCCCCGGCCGGCCCCGACGAGCTGCGCGTCTGGGTGAAGGAGCGCGTGGCCGCCTACAAGTACCCCCGGCAGGTCTGGTTCGTCGACGAGATGCCGACCAGCCCCACCGGCAAGATCCTCAAGCGCGCCCTCGGGCTGCCGCTGACCGTGACAGGAGGTGACGGCCGTGCGCCGTCGGACCGTACTGGCGACCCTGACCGCCGCGACCTTGACGGCCGTGATCCCGGCCGCCCCGGCCGCCGCGGATCCCCCCGGTGACCAGCCGCTCCCCGGCTACACGATCTCGAACCCGCCGCTGCCGCCCGCCATGGTGGACGGCCGCCCTTCGCGCGTGCTGCAGGGCGTCCACGAGCACGCCGCGTACGACATCGAGGTGCCGCCCCGCTGGAACGGCCAGCTGGTCATGTGGGCGCACGGCTACCGCGGCGCGTCCCGCGTCCTCACGGTCGAGCCGCCCTCGTACGGACTCCGCCAGCGGCTCCTGGACCAGGGGTACGCGTGGGCGGCGTCCTCCTACTACGCCAACGACTACGACGTGCGCGCGGGCGTCCTGAGCACCCACGCCCTGACCCGCCGTTTCGCCCGCGAGGTCGGCTCCCCGCGCAAGACGTTCATCGCGGGCGTCTCGATGGGCGGCCACGTCACGGCACGTTCGATCGAGGAGTTCCCGCGCACGTACGACGCCGCGCTCCCGATGTGCGGCGTCCTCGGCGACCACGCCCTCTTCGACTTCTTCCTGGACTTCCAGGTCGTCGCCCAGGACCTGGCGGACCTGCCCGCGTACCCGCCGCCGCCCGACTACGTGACGTCGGTCGTCCCGAAGATCCAGGAGAGGCTGGGCCTGAACGACCCCGCTCCGAACGCCCTCGGGAAGCAGTTCCGCGCCATCGCCGTCAACCGCAGCGGTGGCGACCGGCCCGGCGCCCACGCCGCGTTCGCGTACTGGCAGAACTTCCTCTTCAACCTGGCGGAGCCCGCGCCTGGCGACAGCCTCGCCCAGCAGCCCGATCGCGTCGCGACCAACGTCTTCACCCGCTACACGCCGTCCACCCCGGTGAACGTGAACCGCACCGTCCAGCGGGTCCGGCCCGCCGACCCGGGCGCCCGCCACACCCGCCGCCTGACGGCCGTCCCGAGCATCGCCGGTCGCCCGAATGTCCCGGTCCTGTCCCTGCACAACATCGGTGACATGTTCGTCCCGTTCTCGATGGAGCAGCACTACCGGAAGGACGTGGCCCGCAACCACCGCGGCGGGCGGCTCGTCCAGCGCGCCGTCCGCAACGCCGGGCACTGCGAGTTCAGCCCCGCCGAGGCCGGCGCCGCCTGGGACGACCTGGTCCGCTGGGAGCGGACCGGCGAGCGCCCCGCCGGCGACGACGTCCTGCGTCCCGGCGCCCCCGACTTCGGCTGCCGCTTCACGGACCCGACCGCGTACCCCACGGGAACGCGCCCCCTCTTCCCCGCCTGCCCCTGATGGACCCGGCCGCCCGCACGCGAGATATCCGATCCGCGCGATCTACGAAAACCTGTAGTGATCGAGGTAGATTTTCGAGCCAAGAGCGGGTAGCATTCCTGTCATCGAACAGAGACGAGTCCATGGGAAGCGGGTAGAGGACGAACTACCCGAGGCGATGGATCAGCGGACCGGGCGCGCCAGGGCCGACGCAAGGCAAGGGGCTCCGGCGGCCGGTCCGCACCGCGGCCAACGGGCCGCGGAAGCAAGTGGGAAACGCAGTAGCACGGCACGCAGTGAAGTCGAGGAAAGGAGGGTTCGGCGCCATCAGGATCGCCCGCATGCGGCTCCAGTCACGTCGCGCGGGTACCGCAGCTGCCCAGATTGGACGGTGGTCTACGGTCACGCAACCGCGATCCCCGCGTCCCCGCCCCGAACACGGGCGGCAGACGCGGAAGAAGCCCGGCCTTCGCGCCGGATAGATGGTGTTGTACCTGTTGGCCCCGGCGCCGCGTTGGCGCCGGGGCCCTTTTCCCTTGCCCGCCCCACCTCGGTTCCCCAGGCAGTACGGAAGGACTTATGAAAGCACCCGAGCCGGACCTGACCGGCGACCTCCCCGCCCCGCAGGGCGACCACGACGACACTCTCGACGACAAACTGGACGACGAGGACTACCCGGCGTACAGCATGGGCCGCGCCGCCGACATGCTGGGCGTCACCCCGGCCTTCCTGCGCAGCCTGGACGCCTCCAAGCTGATCGTCCCGCAGCGCTCCGCCGGCGGGCACCGCCGCTACTCGCGCTACCAGCTGCGCCTCGCCCAGCGCGCCCGCGACATGGTCGACCAGGGCACCGCGCTGGAGGCGGCCTGCCGCATCATCATCCTGGAAGACCAGCTCGCCGAAGCCCAGCGCCTCAACGCCCGCCTCCGCCGCGACCGCCCACCCGAGTAGCCCCGGCGCCCGGGCCCGCCACGTCGATCGAGGCGCACACCCACTTGCGGCCGCCGCCCGCGGGCCGTTCGACCCACACCCGGTCCGCGTACGCCCGCACCAGCATCAGCCCCCAGCCGCCGAACTCCTCCGAGCCGGCCGCGTCGATCTCCTCCACCGTGGAGACGGCGTTCCGCGGCGCCGGGTCGCGTTCCGGGAAGGCGTCGGAGACGGCCAGCCACAGCCGCGCGGGCTCGACCGTCCCGTACACCCGGACGGTGCCGGTCGGCCTCGATACGGCGACGGCGTTCGTGACGAGCTCGCTGACGATCGCCAGCGCCCGTTCCTCGTACCGCACGAGCCCGTGCACCCGCAGGAACGCGGCCACGATCGACCGCGCCAACCCCACAGAAGCCTTGGTCGCGAGCAGCTCCCTGACAACGACCGGACGGCCGGTGATCGATGCGGTCATCACTGATCACACTCCATACGAGATTCCGTGACTGAATGCAAAGATTGCTCTACAGGCGGTAATCTCGCGTGTCTTGGTTAGACATCCGAGACGTCTGGGAGTGACCCATGCCCCTCAGAGAGTCGCTCGATCCGGACCACTCGCTCTGGGACTGGATAGCGGTTGACCTGCACTTCTACCGAACTCGGGCAGGGCTCTCATGCGCCCAGTTGGGACGCATCCTCAAGGTGAACAGGCAGGCTGTCTCGAACATGGAGGCCGGTCGCCACAACCTGGACACCACCAAGGCGCGCATCCTCGACGAGTTGTGGGACCTGAACAAGCACTTCCAGAGGCTCCTGCTGTACGCCCGCGCGGGCCGGGACCCCGACTGGTTCAAGGCCCACGTGGTCTACGAGCAACGCGCCAGCATCATCAAGATCTATGAAGCGCTGGTGGTGCCCGGCCTCCTTCAGACGGAGTCGTACGCCAGGGCCCTCCTCTCCGCCAACCCGAGCAGCCTTGTGGACAAGCAGGCGGATCTGAGGATGGGGCGACAGGCGATCCTCACCAAGGAGGGAGCGCCCAACCTGTGGGTCATCCTGTCCCAGAACGTGCTGGAGTGGCCTGTGGGGGGCGACGCCGTGATGCGGGGGCAGTTAGGCCGACTACTGGAGTTGTCCCAACTCCCGAACGTGGTCATCAGAGTTCTTCCCAGGAGCGTGGGAGCGCACCTTGCCTTGGACGGTTCGTTCAAGGTCATCACGGTCAGGGAGGGTGACGTCGTCTATATGGAAGCCTGTGGCGGAGGAAGGACCACTCAAGACCCGGCCGATGTGGCCGACCGTCGGCTACGCTTCGACCTAATAGGAGCTGATGCCCTGACTAGGGGGCTTTCTGAGGCTCTCATCCGGCAGACCATGGAGCAGTACGCATGACGCAGTGGCGCAAGTCCAGTCACAGCGGTACCTCGAACAACAGCGATTGTGTTGAGCTGGCCGTGTTCGCCGAGGGCGTGGGTGTCAGGGACAGCAAGGCTCCGGATGCGGGGCACATCGTTGTTGCGCGCCGGGGGATCGGCAGCTTGATCGATGCCATCAAGGCTGGGCGGCTCGGTCCCTAGGGCGCGTTCATTTGTGTGAATGCATAATCGGCCAGAGGACCAGCCTGAGGGCGGGAGCCGTGATGACTCTGGTGATGAGTGCGGACGAACGGGAAGCTTTTCTGGCCGGGGCGCATGTGGGGGTCCTGAGCGTCGCGGACGAGGACGGCCGGGCTCCGCTGGCGC
This sequence comes from Spirillospora sp. NPDC029432, assembly GCF_040703975.1. NCBI lineage: Bacteria > Bacillati > Actinomycetota > Actinomycetes > Streptosporangiales > Thermomonosporaceae > Spirillospora > Spirillospora sp. NPDC029432. The sequence goes on along the minus strand of NZ_JBEZWH010000007.1, from coordinate 67,378 downwards.
TGCCGGTCTGGTACCTGTACGAGCCCGGCGGTGACATCGCCTTCATCACCGCTCGCGACAGCCGCAAGATGGAACTGATCCGCGAGGCGGGCCGGGTGAGCCTGGTCGCGCAGGACGAGGAGCCGCCCTACTACCGGTACGCCTCGGTGGAGGGGCCGGTCGTGGAGGTCCAGGACCCGGCACGGCAGGAAGACCGTGTGACGATGGCCGAGCGCTACCTGTCCCGCGAAGACGCCGCGGCGTACCTGGAGGACACGAAGGGTGTCGCGGGCACCATGGTCACGGTCCGCGTGCGTCCGGAGCGCTGGTACACCCGGGACTACACCAAGCGCTGAGCGACCCGCCGGGCGCATTGACGTGTTCTTTGCGGGATGGCGGTTTTGTCCGGCCGCCCGTTCGGAGAGTGAACCTTCTTATGGGGGATCTTGCTTTCGGGGACCGGACGGATTTCGAGAACGCCGAGCGCGGGCTGGTGGGATCGCTGACGCCCGGCGTGGTGAAGGACGCGAGCGGGCGGGTGGTGTGGGACGGGGACGCGTTCGGCTTCCTGGACGGCCCGTGCCCCGAGTCGGTGCATCCGTCGTTGTGGCGGCAGTCGCAGCTCTGCGCCAAGCAGGGCCTGTACGAGGTGACCGGCGGCATCTACCAGGTGCGGGGCCTGGACCTGTCGAACATGACGCTGGTCGAGGGCGACCGGGGCGTGATCGTGATCGATCCGCTGGTGTCGGTCGAGACGGCGGCCGCGGCGCTCAAGCTGTACCGGGAGCATCGCGGTGAACGTCCGGTGACCGGGCTCGTCTACACGCACTCGCACGTGGACCACTTCGGCGGCGCGGAGGGAATCGTTCCGGCCGATGATCCGGACGGGGTGCCGATCCTGGCGCCGGCCGGGTTCCTGGAGCACGCCGTGTCCGAGAACGTGTACGCGGGCGTCGCGATGACGCGCCGGGCGATGTACCACGCGGGGGTCCTCCTGCCGAAGGACCCCGAGGGGATGGTGGGGACGGGCCTGGGGCAGACGGCCTCCTCGGGGCGGGTCTCGCTGATCCCGCCGAACCTGGACATCACGCGGTCCGGGCAGGAGGAGGTCCTCGACGGGGTACGGATCGTCTTCCAGCTGACGCCGGGCACCGAGGCGCCCGCGGAGATGAACTTCCACTTCCCGGAGCGGCGGGCGCTGTGCCTGGCCGAGAACGCCACCCGCAACCTGCACAACATCCTGACGCTGCGCGGCGCGGTGGTCCGGGACGCGCGGGTGTGGTCCCGGTACCTGGACGAGGCGATCACGCTTTTCGCCGACGCCACGGACGTGGCGTTCGCGTCCCACCACTGGCCCACGTGGGGGCGCGACAACATCGTGGAGTTCCTGTCGCAGCAGCGGGACGTGTACGCGTACCTGCACGACCAGACGCTGCGGCTGCTGAACCAGGGCCACACCGGCATCGAGATCGCCGAGATGATGGAGCTGCCGCCCGCGCTGGCCGGGGCCTGGCACGCCCGCGGCTATTACGGCTCCGTCAGCCACAACGTCAAGGCGATCTACCAGCGGTACATGGGGTGGTTCGACGGCAATCCGTCGCACCTGTGGGAGCATCCGCCGGTCGAGGCGTCGCAGCGGTACGTGGAGTGCATGGGCGGGGCGTCCAGGGTGCTGGCGATGGCCCGCGACTACGCCGGCCAGGGGGACCTGCGGTTCGCCGCGACGCTGCTCAACCACGTGGTGTTCGCCGACCCCGGCAACGAGCACGCCAAGACGGCCCTGGCGGACGTCCTGCAGCGGCTCGGTGAGGGCGCCGAGTGCGGGACGTGGCGCAACTTCTACCTGACCGGCGCGATGGAGCTGCGCGAGGGGGTCCGGCCCGTCCCGATGAGCATCTCGGGCGGGATGGCGGCTGGGCTCAGCGTCGAGCAGGTCTTCGACTCGATGGCGATCCGGGTGAACGGCCCCAAGGCGTGGGACGAGCACCTGACGATCGACTGGGACTTCACCGACACCGGCGACCGCTACCGGATGACGCTGTCCAACGGCGCGCTCGTCCACCGGCGCGCCAGCGAGGGCGACGAGGACGCCGGGCTGACCCTGACGCTCACCAGGCCGGCACTGTTCGGGCTGCTCGGCGGGAAGGGCACCGAGGGGGTCGGCAGCCGCGGGGACACTGCGGTGCTGCGGCGGCTGCTGGCGGTCATGGACGCCCCGGAGCCGGACTTCCCGATCGTGACTCCGTGACGATCCCCTCGACGCCTCCCCGGCGTTGACTCACCCGGGGAGGGCGCGTACACGTGAGGGATCGGTACGGAAGGAGCGGGCCATGGAGGACGCCGTCGCCGTCGTGACCGGGGCCGCGCGCGGCGTGGGACGCGGGATCGCGCTCGTGCTCGGGGAGGCGGGGGCGACCGTGTACGTCACCGACCGGGAGGCGCGCGGGCACCGGCACTCCGGGCTGCCGGGGACCGTGGAGGACACCGCCGAGCAGCTCACCGCACGCGGCGGGCGCGGCGTCCCGGTACGGGTCGACCACACCGACGACCGGGCCGTCGAGGCGCTGTTCGCGCGGGTACGGGAGGAGCACGGCGGCGGCCTGGACCTGCTGGTGGCGAACGCGTTCGACGGCAACGCGCTGCCGTTCGGCGGCGCGCCGTTCTGGGAGCTGCCGCTCGGCCACTGGCGCAACATGATGGACGCCGGGGTGCGGTCCCACCTGGTCGCCGCGTGGTACGCGGCGCCGCTGCTGATCGAGCGGCGCGGGCTGGCCGTGCTCACCGGATACGTCGATCCGGACGCCGAGGTGATCGCCGGGCACGCCTTCTACGACCTGGCGATGACGAGCGTGTCGCGGCTGGCCCGTACCCTGGCGCACGACCTGCGCCCGCACGGCGCCACCGCGCTCGCGCTGTCGCCGGGGTTCACCCGTACCGAGGCGATCGTGGCGGCGGTGGGGGACGCCGGCCTGCCGGACGCCGACTCGGTCGAGTTCCCCGGCCGGGCCGTGCGCGCGCTCTTCGAGGATCCACGGGTCGCCCGGCACGCGGGCCGTACGCTGCCGGTCGCGGACGTGGCGGCGGAGTACGGCCTCACCGACGTGCGCTGACCGCGGGTCCCGCTACTCGGCCAGGGTGAGGAAGAAGTCGCGGACGTCCTCGGCGAGCAGGTCCGGGACCTCCATCGCGGCGAAGTGGCCGCCGCGCTCGAACTCCGTCCAGTGCCTGATGTCGTACAGCCGCTCGGCCAGCGGCCGCACCGACTGCGTGATGTCGTACGGGAGCACCGCCACGCCCAGCGGGACGGGGCATGGCGTGTGCCCGCGCTGGGCGTCGTGGTGCAGGCGTGCGGAGGAGGCGGCGGTGGCGGTCAGCCAGTACAGGGAGATGTCGGTCAGCATGCGGTCGTCGTCGATCTGCGTGCGCGGGTCGGTCCAGTGCGCGAAGCGTTCGGCGATCCAGACGAGCTGGCCGACGGGCGAGTCGGTCAGCGCGTAGCCGATGGTCTGCGGGGTGAGGGCCTGAAGGGCCTGGTACGGCGGCCGGTTCGCCATCAGGTGCCTGACCTTGTCGAGGCGGGCCTCGTCCGTTTCGGAGAGTTCGATGCCGGCGTCCGGGTCGGGGCGGGTCGGCAGGTAGTTGACGTGGACGCCGACGACGTGTTCGGGGGCGACCGCGCCGAGGGCCGTGGAGATGCCCGCGCCGAAGTCGCCGCCCTGCGCGCCGTAGCGCTCGTACCCGAGCCGGCGCATGAGCTCGGCCCAGGCCCGCGCGATCCGGACGGCGTCCCAGCCGCGCTCGTGGGTCGGCCCGGAGAAGCCGTACCCGGGGATCGACGGGATCACCAGGTGGAAGTCGCGCGACAGCGGCTCGATCACGTCGAGGAACTCCAGGAACGAGCCGGGCCAGCCGTGGGTGAGGACCAGCGCGAGCGCGTCCGGCTTCGTGGACCGGACGTGGACGAAGTGGACGTTCTGGCCCTCGATCTCGGTGGTGAAGTGCGGCAGCCCGTTGAGCTCGGCCTCGTGCTCGCGCCAGTCGTAGCCGGTGCGCCAGTACTCGGCCAGCTCCTGGAGCCGCGCCAGCGGGAAGCCGTAGTCCCATCCGGCGCCGGCGACCTCGTTGGGCCAGCGGGTACGGGCGAGCCGGCCGGCCAGGTCGTCGAGGTCGGCCTGCGGGACGTCGATACGGAACGGCTTGATCATTGCCTTGCCTCCAGGGGTTCACCCGGCGACCAGTGATTGGGGTCGCCAATGTTGGCTACCCCAACGATACATGATCGTTGGGATAGCCAACAGTTTCGGGTTCCTCGGCAAGGTGAACGCGGTCGGGGGCGACCGCGCCGCGCGTTCAGCTGGGGGAAGGCGAGGGGCTGGAGGGGGCCGGGGTCGGCGGGTACTCGCAGGAGAGGTTCGCGACGTCCTTGTCGCCGTTGCGGCCCTCGACCATCACGTACGTGCAGGCGCGTCCGTGCTTGTCGGTGAACGACTTCTCGACGGCCTTCTCGGTGCTGCACCCGGCGAGCGCGAGGCAGAGGACGGCCGGGACGGCCAGCGCGGCCGCCGTCCGGAGGGGCGGGGCGCTCACGGCCGTCCCCCTCCGGCGGGCGGGGCGTCGCAGTCGATGTTCTCCGCGTCGAGCTCTGGCAATGTGCGGCCTCTCTCGTCCCGTTCCCAGTCCTTGACGAGCACGTACGTGCAGGCGCGTCCGTGCTTGTCGGTGAACGACCTCTCGACGACGACCTCTTCCGTGGCGCAGCCGCCGAGAAGCCCGATGGCGGCGAGTGCCGCCGTCACCGCCCGCCCGCTCCGCACCGCATCACCGACCTCCGGTCACGTCGATGATCCGGGCCGGGCGGGACGGCGTCAAGGCGTGTGCGCCCGGTGACGGGCGGTCCTCAGGGGGCGGGGGCCAGGAGGGTGAACGCGCGGTCGACCAGCTCGCCGCGGTCGGCCGTGCCGTCGCCGCGGAGCCACTCGCGGCCCGCGGCGTCCACGGCGGCCGCGGCGCAGGCGGTGAGCAGGTCGGCGGTGAACGCGTCGAGCCCGTCGCCGGGGCGGTCGAGCAGCGCGGCGGTGATCCGTTCGCGCATCCCGTCGCGCCGCAGGTTCAGGCGCGCGCGCAGCGCCGGCGTCGACTCGATCAGCCGCAGGGTCGCCGGGTCGCGCCGCGCTGCGTGGATCCGGCCCTCCCATTCGCGCAGTACGGCGCGCAGCACCGCCCATGGCGCCTCGCCGGCCGGACGGGCCCGTACGGCGTCGGCGACCTGGTCGGCCAGGTCCTCGACGTCCCCGAACACCACGTCCTCCTTGGCGGGGAAGTAGCGGAAGAAGCTGCGCTTGGACAGCCCCGCCGCCGCCGCGATGTCCTCGACCGTCGTCTCCTCGTAGCCGCGCTCGACGAACAGCGAGAGCGCCAGCTCGGCCAGTTCGGCCCGTACCGCGCGCCTCGTCCGTTCCCGCAGTCCCGATCGCTCCGCACCGTCCACGTGTCGATGATAGTTATGGCGTCTGATGACAAACTTGTCACTCGGTGACATCATGGTCCGGATCTACCGAGGAGGCGCGATGCGCGGCAGGACGGTTCTGGTGACGGGCGGCACCGGAGGGATCGGCAAGGAGACGGCACGGGGGCTCGCGGCGATGGGCGCGCGCGTGATCCTGGTGGGCCGCGACCGGGGGCGCGCGGACGCCGCCGCGCGGGAACTGGGCCGCGACGGTGCCGAGGTGAGCGCGTTCACCGCCGACCTGTCCCGCCTGGACGGCCTGCGCGCCCTCGCGGCCGAGGTCGGCGCGCGGCACGACCGGCTCGACGTGCTCGTCAACAACCTCGGCGGCATGAGCTCCCCGCGCACGCTCACCGGCGACGGCGTCGAGCGGACGTTCGCCGCCAACGTCCTCGCGCCCTACGCCCTGACCTGCCTGCTGCTGCCCCTGCTGCGCGCCGCCCCGGCCGCGCGCGTGGTCAACCTGACCGGCGGCATGCCCGGCGGCCGGATCGACCCGGCCAACCTCCAGGGCGAGCGGCGCTACCTGGGATGGACGTTCTCCCAGTACAACCACGCGAAGACCGCGCTGATGGCGATGAGCCGCCGCTTCGCCGCCCGGGTCGCCGGCGACGGCGTCACCGTCAACGTCGCCTATCCCGGCCACGCCTACACGCCCGGCAACCGGGCCACGGCCGCCGCCGCGTTCCCCTACGCCTACCGGCCGCTGGCGCCGGTCATCCGGCTCCTGGGCCCCCGGCTGCTGAACGATCTCGCCAAGCCCGCCCGGTCCAGCATCTACCTGGCGTCCAGTCCCGAGATGGAGGGCGTCACCGGGGTGTACGTGAACGCCAAGGTCCGGCGCACTCCCTGGCCCGCCGCCGTCCTGGACGAGCGCGCCTGCGACGCCGTCTGGGACCTGTGCGAACGCCTCGGCGGCGCCACTCCCTGAAGTCAGCCCTCGACGGTGATGCCCAGCGTCGCGGCCAGAGCGGTGAGGAGGCTGATGGCGTCGGCGGCGTCGACGCTCGCGCCCGCGAAGCTCTGCACGCCGCGGACGCCGTTCAGGTCGCAGCCGCCGGTGAAGCGGACGGACGCCATCTTCGCGCCGCTGAACTGGGCCGCCACCAGCTTGCAGCCCTCGAACGTGACGTTCCTCAGGTCGGCGTTCTGGAAGTTCGCCTCGGACAGGTTGCAGTCGCGGAAGACCACGTCCCGCAGGGTGCAGAAGCGGAAGCCCGCGAGGTCCGCGCGGCAGCCGTCGAAGAGCGCGTTCCGGACGCCGCCCTCGACGAACTGCGCGCCGGTCATGCGGCAGCCGGTGACGGTCGCGCCGGCCAAGCGCGCGTTCGCCAGCCGCAGATTGGCCAGGTCGCAGCCGGTGAACGCCACGTCGGCGAACGTGGCGCGCTCCAGCCCGACGCCCGCGAACGACGTCTCGCTGAAGCGGCAGCGCTCGAACTCGGCGTCCTCGACGCCGGTGCCGGACAGCCGTACGGGGCCGTACTCCAGCGACAGGTACGCGCCGTCGTGCGCCAGTTCGAGATCGGTGCCGCCCGCCGCCGTGAGCGTCCGCGGGATCCGCGGCCGCGGGGGCTCCTTCACCGGCCGGACGGCGGCCGCACCACGATCGAGCATGCGCCGACACTACCCGCCGGGGATCACCCGTACGTTCGTCGAAACCGTTGGAGCGCCGGTCCCGTCGGAGCGGAAGGCCGCACTGGGAGGCTGGGAGGCTAGGGAGGGTGGTAAGCGTGGCGGACTCGAGTGATCGGTTGCGGGCGGGGCTGGCGGCGATCGAGACGAAGCTGGAACTGGTGCGGCGGGTGGAGGCGGAGCACGGCTTCGGGATCACCTTCGAGGAGCCCAGGGAGCTGGAGGACCTGCCCGGGCTTCCCGGGGGCGTGGTCGAGGTGTTCCGGCTGTTCTACCGGCTGGGCGGGGACTACTTCTGCTTCAAGCAGCCCGCGATCATCCGGAGCGCCCGCGCGTGGGCGGCATGGCCGGTCAACCCGGAGTGCCCGCTGGGCGATCCGCTGGAGATCGGGTACGAGCGGTACGGGATGCCGGCGGACCTTCGCGAGAGCATCGACGGCGGCGCCCCCATCCGCCTCGACGTGACCGACGGCAGCGTCTACTACGTCGATCCGGACGACTACATCCACTTCTACAAGCATGTGGAGGTGGAGGAGATCCACAGCGAGGATCTTGCCGGCGACATCGTCTCGTTCTTCGACCACCACGTCCTCGGCGAGGGGTATCCGGAGCTCGTCGAGGCCGTCCTGGGGCCGGGTGCCGTCACCGAGCGTGACCGCAAGGGGCGGCATCGGGACGGCTGGATGAGGCTGCTCTCGGAAGCCGGGCTGCTCGGGCCGGGCGTCGCCGACTGGTAGGCGATGTCCGTAAGTGACAGATAACTGTCGTTGCGGTCACTCTATGAAATCACCGACAATCGAGACATGTCCGCTGAGCATCGCGTCGTCATCGCGCTCTTCCCGGACGTCGACCTGCTCGACGTCACCGGCCCGGCCGAGGTGTTCGCCCTGGCCAACCGGGTCGCCGGCCGCGCGCTGTACGACGTGCGGCTCGCCGCGCCGGAGGGCGGGCACGTCGCCACGTCCGCCGGGGTGCGGCTGGTGGCCGACCTGCGGTTCGACGAGGTCGGCGACCGGGTGGACACCCTGCTCGTCCCCGGTGCCGTGGACCTCGCCCCTGACGGGTCGACCCGCGCGACGGCCGACGCGGAGGTGGTGGACTGGGTGCGGCGGACCGCCCCCGCCGCGCGGCGGATCGCGTCGGTGTGCGTCGGCGCGCACATCCTGGCCGAGGCCGGGCTGCTGGACGGCCTGACCGCCACCACCCACTGGACTACGGCGGCGCAGCTGGCCGCAGATCACCCGGGCGTCACCGTCGACCCCGACCCGATCTTCGTACGGTCCAGCGGCCGGGTGTGGACGGGCGCGGGCATCAGCGCCTGCCTGGACCTGTCGCTGGCGCTGGTGGCCGAGGACCACGGCGAGGAGACGGCGCTGGCGGTGGCCCGGGCCCTGGTCGTGTACCTCAAGCGGCAGGGCGGGCAGAGCCAGTTCAGCGTCCCGCTGGCCCATGCCGCCGGGGGCCGCCGCGACATCGACGAGCTGCGCCTGTGGATCGCCGAGCACCTCGCCGAGGAGCTCACGATCGCGGAGCTGGCGGCGCGGCTCGGGCTCAGCCAGCGCCAGTTCACCCGCGTCTTCCGGCGCCAGACCGGGAGCACCCCGGCCGCCTACATCGAGTCCGCGCGCGTGGAGGCGGCGCGGCGGCTGCTGGAGACGACCGAGCTGCCGCTGCCTCGGGTGGCGGCCGAGAGCGGGTTCGGCTCGACCGAGACCCTGCACCGCGCGTTCCGCCGGCGCCTGGGCACCGGCCCGGGCTCCTACCGCCGCCGCTTCCGCACGGTGGCCTGACCCTCATCCCTTCCACCCTCGTCCCGCCGGGATCCGGCGGAGGCGTCAGCCTGCCCGAGACCAGAGAGGAACGTCCCATGAGCACCACCGTTTCGCAGACCCTCCGCGAGGTCGTCGGCCTGCCCGCCGACCTGCCGCGGCTGGGCGGCGCGACCCTCGTCCTGATCGACTACCAGAACACCTACCGCAGCGGCGTGATGGCCCTGCCGGACGCCGAGCGGGCCCTGGAGGCCGGGGGCCGCCTGCTGGAACGCGCCCGCGCCGCCGGGACCCGCGTCGTCCACGTCGTGAACGACGGCGGCCCCGGCAGCCCCTACGACGTGCGGGCCGAGAGCGGCGCCATCAGCCCGCAGGTCGCGCCGCGCGACGGCGAGCCGGTGGTGGTGAAGACGTTCCCCGACTCGTTCCACCGGACCGAACTCCAGCAGGTCCTCACGGACATGGACGCCGGGCCCGACCTGGTCCTGGCGGGCTTCATGACGCACATGTGCGTCGCGTCCACCGCGCAGGGGGCGTTCAACCTGGGCTACCGGCCGACCGTCGTCGCCGACGCCTGCGCCACCCGCCCGCTGCCGGGGCCCGGCGGTACGCCGCTGCCCGCCGAGACGCTGCACGAGGCCGCCCTGACCCAGATCGGCGACCTGTTCGGCCTGGTGGCACCGACCGCCGGCGCCCTGCCCGCCTGAGGACGTCCCGGCGCCCCCGCCCCGGCCTCCTACCGGACGTCCGGGAAGAGGCCCAGGCGGTGGGCGGCGGCCGCGGCCTCGCCGCGCGTCCTGACGCCGAGCTTGGCGAGGATGCGGGAGACATGGACGCTGGCGGTCTTCGGGCTGATGAAGAGGCGCTCGGCGATCTGGCGGTTGGACCTGCCCGCCGTGATGAGCCTCAGGACCTCGGTCTCGCGGTCGGTGAGGCCCAGCGGGACGGGCTCCTCCCGCGCGGCCGTCCCGTCCGCGAGGTCGATGCGGGCGGCGCGGGCCATCACGGCGATCTCGTCGCGGAGCGGACGCGCGCCCAGGAGAGCGCACTGCTCGGCCGCGGTACGGAGCAGATCGGCCGCAGCTTTCCGGTCGTTGCCCGCCGCGGCCTCTTCGGCGGCGCGCAGGCGTGCCTGGGAGGCCGCGTACACCTCGCCGATCCCGTCGTAGGCGGCCACGGCGTGCCGCCAGGAGGCGTCGCCCGACTCCGCCCGGAAGTGGGCGGCGTACGCGGCGGTGAGGGGCGTGTCCGAGGGGAGCGCGGCCGCCCGTTCCCGGAGGGCCCGTTCCCTGGAGCCGTCCCCGGTTCCGGCGGCGAGCAGGAGCAGGCGCCAGGCGCGGACGGGAGGCAGCGGCGCGTCCAGGGCCCTGCCGATGATCGTGCGCGCCTCGGTCCGGCGCCGCTCCCGGAGGGCCAGGGCCGCCTCCAGATACGGGGCGTCGCGGGCCAGCGCCAGGTGGTCGCGTGCCTGCCGCGTCTCGCCGCGCGCCAGCGCCAGCTCGCCGCGCAGGGCGTACAGGGAGGCGGTGAAGCCGGGGGCGGGGTCGCGGCGGAGGGCGTCGGCGGCGGCCGTCTCCGCCTCGTCCCAGGCGCCGGTGGCGAACAGGGAGGCGGCCAGGCGCAGGCCGATGAGGGCGCCCAGGGTACGGAAGAGGCCGGCCGTGCGGGCGGCCTCCAGCCCGGCCCGCGCCGCCGCGATCGCGGCCGGGTGGTCGCCCGTGTCGCCGTGGAGGTCGGCGCGGTTCAGCAGGACCCGGGAGAGCAGTACGGCGTCGTCCAGGCGGACCGCGATCCCCTCGGCCTCCTCGAACGCCGCCAGCGCGCCGGCGTGGCGGCCGAGCCGGGCCAGCGCCATCCCGGCGGTCGTGACCGCGTTGGTGACCAGCCCCTCCTCGCCCAGGCCGGCGGCCAGCCGGGCCGCTTCCCGCGCGGTGTCGTGCGCCTTCTCCGGCCGGCCGCGCAGGACGAGGACGGCGCCGGCCAGGTCGAGCACGCGCGCGCGGGCGAGCGGCCCGGCGTCGGCGACGGTGCGCAGCGCCTCGTCCAGCGCGGTCAGGGCACCGTCCCTGCCGAGGCTGTGCAGGGCCATCCCGCGGTGGGCGAGCAGCATCGCCGTGCGGCCGGGAGACGTCTCCTCCACCAGGGCCCGGTCCAGGAGGTCGAGGACCTGGTGGTCCTCGCCCGCCCAGCCGCCCGCGCGCAGGGCCCTGTCCTGGACGGCGCCGCGCTCCGACGCGGGACGTCCTGACCCCGGCCAGAGGTCCAGTGCCCGGACGAGCAGCCGGCACTCCTCGGCATGGGCGTACACGGCCGCGGCCGCGTCGGCGGCGGTGAGGAGGGCGGGCAGCGCGCGCTCCGCGTCCCCCGCCTCGTACCAATGGAACGCGACCTCGGCCGCGAAACGGTCGGGAAGCGTCAAGGCGGGGTCGGCGTCGAGCGCCTCCGCGTAGCGGCGGTGCATGCGGGTCCGCTCCGCCGGGAGCAGGTCGCCGGCGATGGCCTCGCGCAGGAGCGCGTGCCGGAAGGCGTACCCGTCTTCACGGGCGACGAGGACCTGCGCGTCCCTGGCCGTGCGGAGGGCGGCCAGCAGGTCGTCCTCTGGGAGGCGGGTGACCTCCGCCAGCAGTTCGTGCGAGACGACCGGACCTCCCACGGACGCCTCCCGTACGGCGTCCCGGGTCGTCTCGGGAAGGCTGGTGAAGCGGCTCAGCAGGAGGTCGCGCAGGGACTCGGGGAGTTCCGTGCCCTGCGTCCGGACGAGTTCCTCCGCGAAGAGCGGGTTGCCTCCCGAGCTGCGGAAGACGCGGTCGGTCAGCTCCTCCGGTGCGCGTTCCCCCAAGACGGCCGCGATCAGCTCGGCCGTCTCGGCGCGGTCGAAGCGCGGCAGGTCGAGGCGTACGACATGGGGCAGCCGCTGAAGTTCCGCGAGGAACGAACGCAGCGGGTGCCCGCCATGCAGGGCGTCCGTGCGTACCGCCACGAGGACCAGGATCCGCGCCGAACGCAGGGCCCGCGCGAGAAAGCCCAGGAGGTCGCGCGTTGAGCCGCCCGCCCATTGCAGGTCGTCGATGACCAGGAGCGTCGTGCGTTCCGCTCCGAGGCGCTCCAGGAGGCCCGCGAACGTGTCGAACATCGAGGCCCGGTCGCCCGCCAGCGAGGACAGGCCGTCGACGCCCAGCTCGCGGAGCATGCCGGTGAAAGGGACGAACGGCAGCCCGCCCTCGCCCAGCTCCACGCACGCGCCGCGCAGCACCCGGACACCGGAGTCCTCGAACCGGGAGGCGGCGTGCTCCAGCAGCCGGGTCTTGCCCGCGCCGCCGTCCCCGCCGACGACCACGAACCGCGGCGCGCCGGACTCGGCGGCCCGCAGCGCCTCCTCGATCCGCGCCAGCTGCGCGCCCCGGCCCACGAACCCTCCCCGCCGCATGATCGCCATCATCCCCCGCCGGGCCGGATCTGAGGACCCGGATAAGGCATTCGCCGGACGTGCGCCGCCCCCCTCAGCGCGGAGTCTCGTCCCATCGCACCGACAGAGGGAGGACGACATGACGAACCGGATACCGGTGCTGATCGTGGGCGGCGGGGTGACCGGCCTGTCCGCCGCGGTGTTCCTGGCCGGGCAGGGCGTCGCCTGCACGCTCGTGGAGAAGCACCCCGACCTGCTGATCCACCCCCGGGCGCGGGGGCTGACGCCGCGCACGATGGAGATCTACCGGCAGTACGGGCTGGAGCCCGGGATCCGCGCGGCCGCGTACGCCGGCGAGGACTTCGTGTGGCGGCCGGTGAAGGCGGAGACGCTGAACGACGCGGTGTACGAGGAGCCCGACGAGCCGTTCGAGGACGACGGTTCCGCGTCCAGCCCCACCGGGTTCGGCCCGATCGACCAGGACAGGCTGGAGGTGCTGCTGCGGGACCGGGCCCGCGGGCTGGGCGCCGACGTGCGGTTCGGGACCGAGCTGGCCGCGTTCGAGCAGGACGCGGCCGGCGTGACCGCGCGGCTCGGCGGCGGCGAGACGGTGCGCGCGGACTACATGATCGCCGCCGACGGCTTCCACAGCCCGGTCCGCGCAGAGCTGGGCATCGCGCTGGACGGTCCCGGCACGCTGTTCCACACGATCACCGCGATCGTGGACGCCGACCTGGCCCCGGCCGTGCGCGGCCGTCCGGTCGGCACCGCCTACCTGGAACGCCCCCGGCCGTTCACGATCATCATGGCGCACGACGAGGCGGGGAGGCGGTGGGTGTTCGGCACCGGGTACGACCCGTCCCGGGAGTCGCCCGGCGACTTCACCGACGAGCGGGTCGCGGGGATGGTGCGGGCCGCGGCCGGCCTCCCGGACGCCGAGGTCGCGCTCCGCCCGCAGGTCCCCGGCACCGACATCAAGATCCTCGGCTTTCCGATCGGGGCGCACCTCGCCCGCCGCTACGGCGCGGGCCGCGTCTTCCTGGCCGGCGACGCCGCGCACGCCTGGCCGCCCACCGGCGGGCTCGGCGCGAACGCGGGCGTCCAGGACGCGCACAACCTGGCCTGGAAGCTCGCCGAGGTCCTCGCCGACCGCGCCGGCACCGGCCTGCTCGCCACCTACGAGGCCGAGCGGCGGCCGGCCGGGGCGATGACGATGGAGCAGGCCATGGCGCGGTTCGGCGCCCGGATGGGCCCCGGCGCCGGACCGGAGATCATCGACTACGGCGCCGTCTCGATGGGGTACCGGTACGACTCGGCCGCCGTCGTCGGCGGCGACCCGGACCCGGCGCCGATGCTCCCCGCCGACCTGGACGGCCGACCCGGCAGCCGCGCGCCGCACGCCGACCTGGGCGGCGGCCGCTCCACGCTCGACCGCTACGGCCGCGGGTTCGTCGTGGTCGGCGACGGGCCGGTCTGGGAGAAGGCCGCCGTCGACCTCGGCATCGACTCCGCCCCGTCCCACGGCACCGTTCCCGGCGGCCACGCCCTGCTCGTCCGGCCCGACGGGTTCGTCGGCTGGCGCGGCACCGGCCCCGCCGACCTGGCCGCCGCCCTCGCCGCCATCAGGAGCCGGTCATGAAGGACGAGGCCATGCAGGACGAGGGCATGCAGGACGAGGGCATGCAGGACGAGGCCATGAAGGAGAAGACCATGCGGAACGACACGCGGAAGGCCGTGCACGAGGCCACGTCCGAAGGCGTCCGCGCCGCCCGCGTCACCGTCCCGATGCCGGCCGGCCTGGAGACCGCCCGGCTGAGCTTCGACAACGGGCTCGGCCGGCTGGAGCTGGCGGCCCGCGAGGGGCTGGGGAACCTGCTGGAGGCCGAGTTCGGCGGCCCGCCGCCGGCCGTCTGGTCGGTGGACGGCAGGACGCACGTGGAGTACCCGCTCGGCGCGCGCCTGCTCCGCCGCACCGCCCCCAGCACCATGCGGCTCGACCCGGCCGTGCCGTGGGCGGTGGACGTCCACGGCGGCGCCGCCCACCTCGACGCCGACCTCACCGGCGCCGACCTGCGCTCGCTCGCCTTCCACGGCGGCGTGGCGCACGCGTCGATCGCGCTCGGCCGGCCGCGCGGCACCCGTACCGTCCGGTTCGCGTCCGCCGACGACCTCCGGATCTCCCGTCCGGCGGGCGTCCCGGTACGGATCGAGGCCGCCAAGGGCGTCACGCGGGTCGCCCTGGACGACCGCGCGTTCGGCGCGGTGGGCAACGGCCTCGCCGACCAGACGCCGGGCTACGACACCGCCGAGGACCGCTACCTGATCCTCGTCTCGGGCGGCGTCTCCGGCCTCACCCTGTCCTGAAAGATCAGTTCACGTGACCTCTTAAGCGGAGGCGCCCGTGTTGCCTAGGATCAAACGGTTCTGGCGACGCGGGCGCTTCTGGGGTGGCGATGAAGAAGGCTTTCATGTGGGCGGGGGCCAACGTCGACGTCATGGTCGCGGTGACGCTGGCGGTCGTCATCCTCATCCTCGACTTCACCGGCGTGACGTCCGCGAAGATCGTGCAGAGCGCGACGATGGCGACGCTCGCGGTGGTCGCGATCGTGCTGCTGCGCGAGCGGGTGCGCGGCGACGGCCAGGGGCAGTCCGTCCTGGAGTCGGTGGGCGAGACGCACCGGCGGCTCGACCGGCTGACCGACGAGTTCCAGCGCCGCCCGGAGGTCCGGGTGATCAGCGGTTCCGAGGCCAACCGGGTGCTGGAGGAGGCGCGCCGGGAGACCGGCCGCTGGGTGTTCCGCGGCGCCACCGGCGCGTACGTCCGGGCCGTCACGCTCCCCGAGTGCGTGCGCGCCGCCCGGCCGCACCGCCGCCGGCTCGACTTCCGGCTGGAGATCCTCGACCCGAGCGACCCGGACCTGTGCGAGGAGTTCGTCGGCCTGCACCGGCGGATGGCGGTCGGCACCGACAGCCCCGAGCGGTCCTGGACCGTACGGGAGACCCGGCGGGAGCTGTACGCGACGATCCTGGCGGCGTGCTGGCACCAGCAGCGGTACGAGCTGCTCGACATCGACGTCCGGCTGTCGGCGAGCTACTCGCTGCTGCGCTACGAGCTGTCCAGCAGCTGCGTCATCTTCACCCAGCGCGGCCCGGAGTTCCCCGCGATCGTCATCGCCGGCGGCACGCCCAGCTACCTCTGCTGGGAGTCGGAGCTGCACGTCAGCTTCCAGCAGGCCAGGCGGCTGCGGCTGCACGACGTCAAGGGCCTGCCGCTCGGCGAGGAGCCCGCGCCGGACGAGATCCGCGCGCTCTTCCAGGGCCTCGGCATCGAGCTGCCGGCCGACTACACCGACGACGACCTCGTCGGGATCCGGCGGCTCGCGCTGGAGTCGTCCGACCCGTACGCGGACCAGAACTCCGCCTGACGCCCCGCCTTCCTACGGCTCGGTGAGGGGGAGGAGGACCTGGAAGCGGGTGTCGCCCGGCTCGGAGTCCACCCGCAGGACGCCGTGGTGGCGGTCGGCCACGATCCGGTACGCGATGTCCAGCCCGAGGCCGGTGCCGTCGCCGACCGGCTTGGTGGTGAAGAACGGCTCGAAGATCCGCTCCAGGTTCTCCGCCGGGATGCCGGTGCCGGTGTCGCGGATCTCCACCAGCAGCCGGTCGTCGGCCGCCCGGGTCGTGACGGTGAGCGTGCCCTCGCCGCCCATCGCGGCGACCGCGTTGTCGACCAGGTTCGTCCACACCTGGTTGAGCTCGCCCGCGTACGCCGGGACGGTCGGCAGCCCCCGGTCGTACTCCTTCACCACCCGCACACCCGAGCCGATCTTGCCGGACAGCATGACGAGGGTGGAGTCCAGGCCCTCGTGGACGTCGATCCACTGGTACGGCGCCCGGTCCATCTGCGAGTACTGCTTCGCCGCGCCCAGCAGGTTCGAGATCCGCGCGGTGGCGTCCTCGATCTCGCCCATCAGCGTCTCGGTCTCCAGCGCGTACCCGAGCCAGCGCAGCGCCGTGCTCAGGAACTCCTCGCCGACCGCGCCGCCCACCTCGTCCAGGTCGGCCGCGCCGATCCCGGCGGGGACGAGGACGGGCGCCAGGTCCCAGCCGTCCTCCACGTCGTGGTCGTCCAGCCAGTCGGTCAGCTCGTCCTCCCGGTCGGCGACCTGCATCGCCGTCATCGGCGGCGCCTCCGAGAC
The DNA here is from genome assembly GCF_040703975.1 of Spirillospora sp. NPDC029432. Classification (NCBI taxonomy): domain Bacteria; kingdom Bacillati; phylum Actinomycetota; class Actinomycetes; order Streptosporangiales; family Thermomonosporaceae; genus Spirillospora; species Spirillospora sp. NPDC029432. The sequence goes on along the minus strand of NZ_JBEZWH010000007.1, from coordinate 50,884 downwards.
CCGCTTGACCAGGCGCTCCTGGACGTCGATGAGCTTCTCCAGCAGCCCCGGCTCGATGTCCTCATGGGCGAGCTTCGCCAGCTTGTGCCGCATCCCGGCGACCCGCTCGCGCAGCGCCGCCGTCGCCCGCACGGCCGCCGCGGCCGGGTTGTTCAGCTCGTGCGTGAGCCCGGCCGACAGCACGCCCAGGGCCAGCAGCCGCTCCCGCTGGCCGATGACCAGCTGGGTGTTGCGGGTGCCGGACAGCATCCCCTCCAGCAGGTGCGTCGGCATCGGGAACCATTCGCGGAACCGCTCGGCGAAGTCGGCGGCCGGCAGCAGGAAGAACGACGCCTCGGTCACCGCGTACGCCGTCGCCCCGTACCGCTGGTCGTCGTCGCCGTCCACGAAGAACTGGATCGCGCCGCAGTAGACGCCGCGCCGGCTCGACCGGTTGAGCTCCACCTCCTCGCCGCGGACCGCCCGGGTCAGCTTCAGCGTCCCGGACAGCAGCACGTAGAAGCAGGTCGCCGGCTCGCCCTCGCGGAACACCGGCTGCCCTTCGGGGACCGTCTCGACCCGGCCGTGCGCGGCGATCCAGTCGAGCTGCCCGGGCTCCAGGCGCTCGAAGAGGAACAGCGTCCGCAGTTCCTCGTTGCTCAGTGCGCTCACCGCTCCGCTCCGTTCACCGTTCCTCCAGGTATCTGTGGACGAGCGTCACGGCCATGGCGCCCTCGCCGACCGCCGACGCGACCCGCTTCACCGACTGCGCCCGGACGTCGCCGGCCACGAACACGCCCGGGATGGACGACTCCAGGTAGTACGGGTCCCGGTCCGGCGGCCAGCCCGCCGGGCGGCGCCCCTCGTCCAGCAGGTCGGGACCGGTGCACACGAAGCCGTGCGCGTCCCGGGCGACCGCGTCGCCGAGCCAGTCGGTGTGCGGCGCGGCGCCGATGAACACGAACACGTGCCGGCACGGGACGTCCTCGGTCTCGCCGGTGTCGGCGTCCGCGAGCGTCAGCCGCTCCAGCCGGTCGCCGCCGTGCGCGGCGGCCACGGTCGTCCGGACCCGCACCTCGATGTTGCCGATGGCGTCGATCTGCTCGATCAGGTAGTGCGACATCGACTGCGCGAGGTCCTTGCCGCGGACGAGCAGCGTCACCTTCCGGGCGTGCCGGGAGAAGAACACGGCCGCCTGGCCCGCCGAGTTCGCCCCGCCGACGATGTAGACGTGCTCGCCCTCGCACGCCTGCGCCTCGGTGGACGCCGACCCGTAGAAGATCCCGCGCCCGGTCAGGTCCCGGCAGCCCGCCGCGTCCAGCGCCCGGTACATGACGCCCGTCGCGAGGATCACCGAGTGCGCCGAGATCTCCGTCCCGTCCTCGAAGCGGACGACCCGCGCCGACCCCCGCGCCTCCAGCGCCTTCACCTTCCGCGCCGTCAGCACCTCGGCGCCGAACTTGCGCGCCTGCCGCCGCGCCCGGTCGGTCAGCTGGGCGCCCGACACGCCGTCCGGGAAGCCGAGGTAGTTCTCGATCCGCGAGCTCTGCCCGGCCTGCCCGCCGGTGGCCTGCTTCTCGACCAGGACCGTCCGCAGGCCCTCGGACGCCCCGTACACGGCGGCGCCCAGCCCGGCCGGCCCGCCGCCGACCACGACCAGGTCGTAGAAGTCGCCCGCCGGGTCGGTCGAGAGCCCGGCCGCCGCGGCGATCTCCGCCGTGCTCGGCTTGACCAGCGACTCCCCGTCCGGCGTGACGACCACGGGGATGTCGTCCGGGCCGGCGCCCGCCGCGTCCAGCAGGCGCCTCCCCTCGGGCTCGTCCACCGAGTACCAGCGGTACGGGACCGCGTTGCGGGCGAGGAAGTCCCGGACCCGGTACGCGGGCTCCGACCAGCGGTGCCCGACGACCTTGACCTCCTCCACCGGCCGGTCCCCGACCGCCTTCCAGGTCTCGACCAGCGCGTCCACGACCGGGTAGAGCTTCTCCTCCGGCGGGTCCCACGGCTTGAGCAGGTAGTGGTCGACGTCCACGACGTTGATCGCCTGGATCGCGGCCTCGGTGTCGGCGTACGCCGTCAGCAGCGCCCGCCGCGCGTGCGGGAACAGGTCCATGGCCTGCTCCAGGAACTCGATGCCGTTCATCTGCGGCATCCGGTAGTCGGCCAGGATCGCCGCGACCGTCTCACCCCGCAGCTTGATCTCGCGCAGCGCCTCCAGCGCGTCCGCGCCGGAGGCGGCCCGCATCACCCGGTAGTCGCGCCCGTACCGGCGGCGCAGGTCGCGGGCCACGGCACGGGAGACCGACGGGTCGTCGTCGACGGTCAGCAGAATCGGCAGGCTCATGGAGCAAATCTAAACGCCGCCACGGGGAAGCGATCACGTCTCGCCTGGCCGGACGGTGCCGTTCCGGCCGGGGCGAGGCGTCAGGAGCCGTTCGGGCGCTCGCGGCGGGCGTGCTTCGGACGGTCCGGTGTCAGCAGCGCGGATTCGAGGCGCTCCATGAGCATCAGCAGGAGCAGCACCGCGAGAGGCGCCATCACTAGCAGCAGCAAGGTCGTGCTCACCTCCCACCTGGTCGAGCGCGTGGTACGGCCATGCGGTCGCGCCGGTCAAAGCCGACATATAGCCCTCTACCTCCCAAAACACGGCCTAAACCGGGGGTGCTCGCGGGGGAGGAGGGCGCCGATCAGGCGCGATCCCCGCCGCCGGCGGGGATCCACATGATCATTTCTGCCCTTGACGGAACGGGTGAAAGAAGATTCAACAATTATTCGAGTGATTGTCCCGTCGCGCTGCGCGATATCCGAATTCGCTTATCCGGGCGCGGACGCGCGCCCCTACAATCGGGCGGATCGGATTGCCCAGCCAGGGAGGCCGAGTGAGCGATCAGCAGCATCCGGAGTGGGTGATCGACCCCGAGACGCCCAGCGTGGCCCGGATGTACGACTACTACCTCGGCGGCAAGGACAACTTCGCCGCCGACCGGGCCGCCGCGGACCAGGTCGTCGCGGCGATGCCGAACGTGCTGGAGTTCACCCGGGCCAACCGCCGGCTGCTCTCCCGGGCCGTCACGATGCTCGCCGGGCGCGGCGTGCGGCAGTTCCTCGACATCGGCTCCGGGCTGCCGACGCAGGAGAACGTGCACGAGGTCGCGCAGCGGGCCGCCCCCGACTCGCGCGTCATCTACGTCGACAACGACCCGATCGTCCTCGTGCACGCGCGGGCGCTGCTGGCCGACAACCCGCTGACGACCGTGGTGCAGGCCGACCTCCTGGACCCGCAGGGCATCCTCGACCATCCCGAGGTCAAGGCCAGGTTCGACTTCACGCAGCCGGTCGCCGTGCTGCTGCTGGCGATCCTCCACTTCGTCCCGGACGAGGCGCGCCCCGCCGAGATCGTCGCGACGCTGCGCGAGCCGCTGTCCCCCGGGAGCCACCTGGTCATCTCGCACGGGCACGCGGGCGCCGTCACCCAGGAGGTCGAGACCCGGGTGAGGTCCGCGTACGGCAGGACGGGAGCGCGCGACATCATCCCGAGGGACTACGCCGAGGTCTCGGCGTTCTTCGCCGGGACCGAGCTGATCGGCTCCGGGCTGGTGCAGGTGGAGGACTGGCGGCCGGACGGCGAGCCGGTCGACCCGGCCCGCCTGGACCTGTCGCGGCCCGGCTTCCTCGGCGGGGTGGGGAGGGTGCTCTGATGCTGCCGCACGAGTTCCTGTTCGGCCGCGACTTCAGCGAGGACCCGTACGCGGCGTACGCCGAGCTGCGCGCCAAGGGCCCGGTGCACCCGATCGACTTCCCGCGCGGCGCCACGGCCTTCCTGGTCGTCGACCACGAGCACGGCCGCGCCGCGCTGAACGACCCGCGCCTGTCCAAGGACACCGCGCACAGCTCCGTGCCGGTGGACGGCGACCAGTTCTTCGGCGGCACCCTGCTCGGGATGGACCCGCCCGACCACACCCGGCTGCGCGCGCTGGTCGCCAAGGCGTTCACGGCGCGGCGGACGGAGGCGCTGCGGCCCCGTGTCCAGGAGATCACCGACCGGCTGCTGGACGCGATCGACGGCGAGGCCGACCTGATCCGGGCGCTGGCCGTGCCGCTGCCCGTCCAGGTGATCTGCGAGCTGCTCGGCGTGCCGGCGGCCGACCGCGACCGGTTCCGCGAGTGGACGGCCGTGCTGACCGTTCCGGCGCCGACGCGGGAGGCGCGGGCCCTGCGGCGCGATGTCGCGCTGGCGTTCAACGACTACCTCATGGGCGTGATCGCCGAGCGCCGGGAGCACCCCGGGGACGACCTGATCAGCGGCCTGATCGAGGCCCGGGAGGGCGACGCCGCCCTCACCGAGGTCGAGATGCTCAACATCGTCGCGCTGCTGCTCGTCGCCGGGCACGAGACCACGATGAACCTCATCGGGAACGGCGTGCTCGCCCTCCTCCAGGCACCCGACCAGCTCGCGCTGCTCCGCAAGCGGCCCGAGCTGCTGCCCGCGGCGATCGAGGAGCTGCTGCGGTACGACGGGCCGGTGGACCGCGCGAGCCAGCGCGTCGCCCTGGAGGACATGGAGATCGCCGGGACGCCGATCCCCAAGGGCGCCTGGGTGCACGTCTCGCTGGGCGCGGCGGGCCGCGACCCGGCCGCGTTCCGGGACCCGGACGAGCTGGACCTCACCCGCACCCCGAACCGCCACGTCGCGTTCGGCCACGGCCTGCACTTCTGCCTGGGCGCCCCGCTCGCCCGGCTCGAAGGGCAGATCGCCATCGGGTCGCTGCTGGAGCGGTTCCCGGACCTCGCCCTCGCCGTACCGGCGGAGGAACTGCGCCACCACCGCGCCGGCTCCATCGTCCGCGGCCTCGTCGCCCTCCCGGTACGCGTCTGAACGCCCCGGCCCGGCGGGCGGGCCGGGGCGCGCTCGCTCCCCGCTACTTGTTGCTAGCCCTTGCTAGTCCTTGTCGAGGGCGGCGGCCTGGGCGATGTAGTCCCGGATCGCCTCCTCGTCCATCGTGTCGAGTGACTTGATCTTGACGTGCCGGGTCTTCTTGCCCGCCCCCGCCAGCAGGCCGTGGGTGTCGGTGAACTCGGCGCCGCGGTCGAACGCGAACGTCAGATGCGTCTTGCTCACGCTGATCACCGCCAGTCCCTTGGCGCCCTTCCAGGCGGGCGACCCGGGCGAGCCGTACAGCGTGACCTCCTCCGCCTCCGGCGCGCCCTCGCGCATCAGCTCCCGCAGGCGGGCCACGATCGGGCGGTAGTGCTCGGGGACCTTGGCCTCCACGGCCTTGTCGAACTCGTCGGCGCTCATCAGTCGATCAGTGCTCCCGCGGAGATGTTGACCTGGGTGGACGTGAGGCTGGCCGCGTGGTCGGACGCCAGGAACGCGGCGACGCGGCCGACGTCCTGGAGCGTCGCGGCGCGCTTGAGCAGGGTCGCGTCCACCATCTGCTGCTTGTACTGCTCGGTCTGCGGCATGTCCGGCATGCTCTCGGGGATGCCGCCGGTACGCATCGACAGCACCCGCACCCCTTGCGGCCCCAGCTCGCACGCCCACTGCCGGCGCATCGCCTCGACCATGTCGGCGCCGATCTGCACGGTGCCGATGTTGGGCATGCGGTTGCCGCTGTCGGAGCCGCCGAAGTGCAGGATCACGCCCGAGTTCTGCTTGACCATGTGGCGCGCCGCCGCCCTGGTGGTGATCAGGAACGACCGGGCCACCTTCTCCATCGCCGCGGCGAAGCCGTCCACCGGCATCTCGATCATCGGCTTGAACAGCGCGTCCTGCGTGATGACATTGACGGACACGTCGATCGAGCCGGTGATGCCCGCGACCGAGTCGACCCAGGCGTCGACGGCGGACTCGTCCAGGGCGTCCACCCGGGCGGTCTCGGCCTGGCCGCCGGCCTTCCTGATCTGCTCGGCGACCGCGTCGAGGGTGGCGGGCGTCCGGCCGGCCAGGAAGACGCGGGCGCCCTCGGCCGCGAACCCGCGCGCCATCGCGCCGCCGATCGACCCGCCGCCGCCGTAGACGACGGCCGTCTTGTTCTCGAGGAGCATGCGCTCCCTCCGTTCGTTGGGGGAACTCGAACGTAGGGCGCGGGAACGGGGGCCGCATCGCTCATGAGAGTGGTCCGCGACGGCACTGGTCGCCGCCCGTTCTTCGCTCTTGCGGGGGAGCCGCCGCGCTGATCCGCAGGTCGAGCCGGAGGTGGGAGACCACGGCTCGGGCGTACGGGCGAGGGCCAGCGGCGGCCGGGGCCGTCCGCTAGTGGTCAGGCCCCGGCGCGCAGGACGTCCACCAGCCGTGCCCGCCGCCGTTCCAGGTCCGCCAGCGGGAGCGCGAGCACGCGCGTACGCCACGCGACCCCCGGCATGGTGGGGCTGGCCCTACCTGCAAGACGGGTGGCCGCCGTGATGTGGAGGACGGGGCCGCCGGGGTGGACTGGACGGCATGAACTTCAAGTCTCCCGCCCGCAAGGCCGCCGGCCCCCTCGCGGGCCTCGCGTGCATGGCCCTGGTCGGCGGCCTGTTCCAGTCGGCGGCGTCGGCCGGCGCGCGGAACACCGTCTGGCACCAGACGTGGGGCGCCGCCCTGCACCGGCCGGTGGCGTTCACGGACGCGACCGGGCCCGCCACGTTCCACACGTTCACGACGCGGCCGGAGTAGCCGACGTCCGGGCGCTCTGACCGGCGGTTCAGGCGCCCGGGACGGTGACCAGCGCGGTGAGCGCCGCCGCCAGCCGGGACGCCGGCAGCACCAGGTCGGCGCATCCGGTCGCCAGCGCCGCGGCCGGCATGCCCGCCGCGGTGGCGTCGGCGGGGTCCTGCACCAGGATCCGGCCGCCGGCGGCCTTGACCGCGCGGGCCCCGGCCGCGCCGTCGTCCAGCAGCCCGGTCAGGACGGCCCCGAGCAGCCGCGGCCCGAACCGTTCCGCCAGCGCCGCCAGCGTGGGATCGGCCATCCGCCGCGGGCTCGCGGGCCGCAGCCGTACCAGCCCGCGGGCGTCCACCCAGGCGGAGGTGCGCGGCGGCACCACCGCGACCCGGCCGGGCAGGAGGGGGCTCCGATCGGCCGCCGCGTCCACGGGCAGCGCGCCGCTCCGGTCCAGCAGGGCGGCCAGCGCGTCGGTCCCGGCGGGGGCGGGCGCGCGGTGCTGGACGATCAGCAGCGCGGCCGGGAAGCCGGGCGGCAGCCCGCCCAGCACCTGGTGCAGCACGCCGATCCCGCCCAGGGACGAGGCCAGCACGACGGCCTCGAACACGGCCGTGCCGGTCCGCTCCGCCGGTACGGCGCGCCCGGTGGCGGGCGGGACCAGAGTCACGTCTCAACGGTACGACTCGGGCACGCGAACGTACAGTGACCTGCGCTTCTTCGCATGCCTCAGGCCGGCGGGCGCCAGCCGAACGTGCGGTCGCCCTGGCGGAGCAGGAGGTTGGGGCCGAGACGTCCGACGGCCCTCATGGCGGTGTCGCGGAGCGGGGTCCGCAGGGTGGTGAGGCGGGCGATCCGGTGCGAGCTCTTCATGATCTGGGTCGTGCGGGGCAGCCGGGCCCGGGTGTAGGCGGCGAGGTCCGCGCCGGCGGCGGCGACGTGGGCGAGGGTGACGGCGTCCTCGATGGCCTGGCAGGCGCCCTGGCCGAGGTTGGGCGTCATGGGGTGGGCGGCGTCGCCGAGCAGGGCGATGCGGCCGCGGTGGAACGCGGGCAGCGGCCGCGGCATGTAGTGGACGTCGTTGCGCAGGACGCGCGCGGGGTCGGCGCGGTCCAGCAGGCCGGGGATCGGGTCGTGCCAGGAGCCGAAGAGGCGCAGCAGCTCCTCCCGTTCGTCCGGCGCGGTCGCGCCCGCGGGCGCCGGTGCGGTGGCGTAGCAGTAGACCTTGCCGTCGGCGATCGGGTTGACGCCGAAGACCAGGCCGCGGCCCCAGGTCTCGGCGGGCGTGCTCCTGCCCTCCGGGTCGTCGGTGAGCAGCCGCCAGGCGGTCAGCCCGGTGTGGCGGGGGCCGGGGTGGCCGGGGAAGAGCGCGGCCCGGACGCGGGAGCCGATGCCGTCGGCGGCCACGATCAGGTCGGCGGTGTGCGCGCCCGCCGAGGTGATCACGGTGCCGTCCGGGGAGGCGGACTCGACGGTGTCGCCCAGCCGCAGGTCGCCGGGGTCGAGCCGGTCCCGGAGCAGGTCGATCAGGGTGGCGCGGAGCATGACGACGAGGGGGTCGCCGAAGCGCTCCCGCGCGGCCTCGGCGCTGGTGCGGCTGAGCCAGCCGCCGTCCGGCCGCCGCAGGCCGCCGTCCCCGGCGAACGCGGCCAGCTCGCGGACCGGGTCGCCGAGGCCGATGGTGTCGAGGGCGCGCAGCGCGTTGGGGGCCATGGCCAGTCCGGAGCCGACCGGTTCGAGCGACGCGGCCCGCTCGTGGACGCGGACCGTCCAGCCCTTGCGCTTGAGGGCCGCGGCGGCGGTCAGCCCGCCGATCCCGCCGCCGATCACGATCGCCTTCATCCCGTGCCTCCTACACTACGTCTGTAGTGCAGACTACGGATGTAGTGGCCACTACGCAAGTAGTATCCGGGGGCATGAGATCGTCCCGCGCCGAGCTGGTCGCCGAGACCGCCGTGACGCTGCTGGCCGAGCGCGGGATGCGCGGGCTGACCCACCGGGCCGTGGACGAGGCGGCCGGCCTCCCGCCGGGGGCCGCGTCCAACGTCGCGCGCACCCGCGCGGCGCTGCTGGACCTCACCCTGGAACGCCTGAACGAGCTGGAGGAGCGGCAGCTCGCCGCGTCCGCCGCCGCCCCGCTCCCGAGCGACCGGGCGGGCGCGGTGGAGCTGGTGGCGCGGCTGCTGCACGCGCAGCTCACCCAGGACCGGCGGCGCACGCTGGCGCGCTACGAGCTGGCGCTGGAGGCCACCCGGCGGCCGGAGCTGCGCGCCCGGTACGACGCGAGCGGCCGCCGCTTCCGGGAGCCGGCCGCGGCGCTGATGGCGGCGCTGGGCTCGGCCGACCCGGAGTACGACGGCCGCCGCCTCGTGATCTACACCGAGGGCGTGACGTTCTACGCGCTCGCCGGCGCCGGCCCCGAACCGACGCTGGACGAGCTGCGCCGCGACACCGCCGACTTCCTCGCCGGCCTGCTGCGCTGAGGAGGGGTCAGACCTCCGCCGTGGGGACGATCATCGGGGTGCCGGTGACCGGGTCCGGGACGACGATGCACGGCAGGTCGAACACCTCCTTGATCAGCGCCGCGTCCACGATGTCGCCTGGCGCCCCCTCGGCCACGATCCGGCCGCCGCGCATGGCGACCAGGTGGTCGGCGAAGCGGCACGCCTGGTTGATGTCGTGCAGCACCGCGATGACCGTCCGGCCCTCGTCGCGGAGCCGGGCGAACAGCGCGAGCAGCTGGTACTGGTGGGTGATGTCGAGGAACGTCGTGGGCTCGTCCAGGAGCAGGTAGGAGGTCTCCTGGGCCAGCACCATCGCGACCCACACCCGCTGCCGCTGGCCGCCGGAGAGGTTCTCGACGGGGCGTTCGGCGAGGTCGGTGACGCCCGCCGCCTCCATCGCGGCCGCCACGACGCGCTCGTCCTCCGGCGACCACGTCGACAGCAGCGTCTGGTGCGGGTAGCGGCCCCGCGCGACGAGCTGCCGCACGGCGATGTTCTCGGGCGCGACCAGGCCCTGCGGCAGGAAGCCGACCTCGCGCGCGAACACCTTCGGCTTGTAGCCCGCCACGTCCCGCCCGTCGAAGGCCACCTCGCCGGACGACGGGGAGAGCAGCCGGGCGAAGGCGCGCAGCAGGGTCGACTTGCCGCACGCGTTCGCGCCGACGATGGCGGTGAACGCGCCGTCCGGTACGTCGAGGGCCAGGCACTCCGACACCACCCGGTCGCCGTAGCCGAGGGTGATGTCGCGGGCGGTCAGGCGCCCTTTCACGGTTGTCTCACTTCCTTGAGGAGCAGCCAGATGAGGTAGGTGCCGCCGATCGCGGTGGTCACGACGCCGACCGGCAGCTGGACGGGGGCCAGCACGGTCTGCGCGGCCAGGTCCGCGGCCACCAGCAGCAGCGCGCCGGTCAGCGCGGCGGGCAGCGGCGGCACGCCGGGCGCGCCCGCGATCCGGCGGCCGATCTGCGGCGCGGCGAGCGCGACGAACACGATCGGCCCGGCCGCCGAGGTGACGGCCGCGGTGAGCCCGACCCCGGCCACGACGACCAGCAGCCGGAAGCGGCCGAGATGGACGCCGGACGAGGCGCCGACCTCGTCCCCGAGGGCCACCTGGTGCATGGCGCGCGACAGCACGGCGAGCAGCAGGCCCAGCGCGCCGATGACGAGGAACGGCAGCCGGACCTCGTTCCAGTCGAGGCCGTTCAGCGAGCCGGAGTTCCAGCCGACGGCGGCGATGGCGACGTCCAGGTCGGCGCGCAAGATGATCCACGAGTTCACCGCCGTGAGCATCGCGTTGGCGGCGATGCCGATGACGACGAGCCGGATGCCGCTGAGGCCCTGGCGCAGCGACAGCGCGTACACGGCCGCCGCGGCCAGCAGGCCGCCGGCGAGCGAGCCGGCGGCGAGCCCGGCGGCGGTCCCGCCGAACAGCGTGATCGCGATCAGCACCCCGGTGTACGCGCCGGCGTCCAGCCCGATGACGTCCGGGCTGCCGAGCGCGTTGCGGGTGATGTTCTGGAAGACGGCCCCGGCCGCGCCGAGCGCCGCGCCGAAGACCAGCGCGGCGGCCACCCGGGGCAGCCGCCACTCCTGGACGACCAGGACCGAGTCCCCGTAGCCGAAGAGCCCGGACAGGACCTCGCCGGGCGAGTCCCAGGTATCGCCGCGGCACAGCGCGGCGACGGCGAGGACGAGCGTGGCGGCCGTGAGGATGAGCGAGGAGACGAGCAGGCGCCGCTCGATCTGGGCCGAGAACGGGCCCGCCCGCAGGACGAGGGTGCTCGCGGCGGCGTTCACAGCGACACCGTCCCGTACTTGCGGACCGCCCAGATCAGCACGGGCGCGCCGACGAACGCGGTCACGATCGCCACCGGGACCTCCCCGGTCGGCAGCAGGATCCGCGAGCCGATGTCGGAGGCCACGAGCAGGATCGGTCCGAACACGATCGTGTACGTCATCAGCCACGGGATCGAGCCGGCCGCGAGCCGCCGCGCCAGGTGCGGGACCATCAGCCCCACGAACAGGATCGGCCCGGCGATCGCGGTCGCGGCGCCGGAGAGCACGGTGAACAGGGCGAGCACGGCGATCCTGGTGTGCTTGACGCGGGCGCCGAGCGCGTGCGCGACGCTCTCGCCGAGGGCCATGCCGCCCAGCGGGCGGGTCACGAGCACGGCTCCGATGAGCCCGATCGCGATGGCCGCCAGCGGCAGGGCGAGCGGCAGTTGCTCGCGCCCGGCGAGCGCGCCCACCGACCAGAACCGGTAGCGGTCGAGCGCGTCCGGGTACACCAGCCGCAGCGCGAGCGACAGGCCGGTCAGCACGTACGTCAGCGCGACGCCGGCCAGGACCAGCCGCAGCGGGAACGCGCGGCCGACGCCGTACACGAGCACGGCCGCGGCCGCGGCGCCGGCCACGGCGAGCCCGAGCTGGGCGGTCTGCGACGCGGCCACGCCCGCCACCGTGCCGAGGATGACGGCGAAGCCGGCGCCCGCGGTGACACCGAGGACGCCGGGTTCGGCGAGCGGGTTGCGGGTCAGCGTCTGGATCAGCGTTCCGGCGGTGCCGAGCGCGGCGCCGACGCAGAGCGCGATGACCGTCCGCGGCCCCCGGATGTCGCGGACGATCACATGCTCGTCGGTGCCCGCGTAGGAGGTGAAGGCGTCCCAGATCGCGTGCGGTGGTACGGCGTGCGCCCCGACGCACACGCTGGCGCCGGCCAGGACCAGCAGGACCAGGACCGACGCCAGCAGGATCGCGACCCGCCGGGTCACGTCAGTCCTCAAACTCGACGACCCCGCGCTTCCAGTAGCCGGTGAACAGGCCGTCCATGCGGCCCTTGCTCCACGACCGCAGCGGCTTGAGGGCGTCGGCCTCGCCGGCGGCGAACAGGAACGTCCGCCCCTCCGGCAGGGCGAGGCCCCGCACGGTCTCCCCGAGGTCGCCGCGGACGATCCGGACGCCGTCGCGCTCCGCGAGCGGGTAGTCCGCGTCGCCGTCGACGACGGCGGTGGCCGACACGTCCGCGGGCGACTCGTCCAGCCAGCGCCCGAGCGCGGGCAGCGCGGTCGAGTCGACCGCGAACACGTAGTGGTCGTAGTTGTGCGGGAACGACTTGGCGCCGGGCGGGCCCGCGACCGCGACCTCCTCGCCGATCCGCGCGTTCCCGGCCCACTCGGACGCGAGCCCGCCCTCGTGCAGGACGAAGTCCAGGTCGAGCTCGCGGGCCGCGGCGTCGTACCGCCGGATCGTGTACTTGCGCGTCCTCGGGAACGGGCGCGGCCAGTCGAGCATCCGCCGGTCGTTCGGGATCGGCAGCCGGCGGGTGCCGTCCGGGTCCGGGAAGACGATCCTGACGTGGTCGTCGGCCTGGTACGTGTGCATGCCGTCGAGCCCGGGGCCGCCGAGGGTCAGCCGCAGCATCCGCGGCGTGATCTCCTCGCGGCGCACGACCTCGGCGACGCGGATGCCGATGGGGTACGGGATGCGCTCCAGGGCGGTGCCCGTCCGGTGGTGCTCTTCGACCCGGCCCTGCGGGTTGTCGCGGTTCACTTCTTCAGCAGCGGCGCGAGCGCCTGGTCGATGGCTTCCAGGGTCTTGATCGCCGAGGCGTAGGTGGCGGCCTCGGTGTAGCGCAGCCCGTACGCCTTGCCGGCCTTCACCGCGGGCAGGTTCTTCCAGAGCTTGGAGTCGAGCACGTACTTCACGGACGCGCCGGGCGTGCCGTCCGCCTGCAGCGTGTACGTGATCACGTCGGCGTCGCCGAGGCTCTCGGGCAGCTCCTCGATGGACGGCATCTCGGACACGTCGCCGGAGCCGCCGGTCTTCTTCTTGACCTGGCCGTAGTACGTCGCGCCGACGTCGGTGGCGATGTTGGTGCCCCAGGATCCGGTGAACTCGCGCTGGAACGTCCCGGACGACGCCTCGCCGTACCCGCCCACGTGCCCGAACTTCAGCCCGGCCAGCGCGTCCTTGTACTTCGCCTTGATCTCGGCGGCCTTCTTCTCGTACGCGGCCTTGCGGTTCTCGAAGTTCTGCAGCCGGCCGGCGGCGTCCGACTGGCGGCGGGACAGGTCGCGCCAGGCCGACGGGACGCTGGGGCCGATCGCCACGACGGGCGCGATCGACTCGAGGCGCTTCATGTCCAGGTCGCCGAGCACGGGCTTCGGCACCCCGATGACGATCAGGTCGGGCTTGGCCTTGGCGATCGCCTCGTAGTTGGTCTCGGCGGCGGTCTCACCGGCGATCTTGGTGAGCTCGTCGTAGGCGGCGCGGTCCTCGGCGGTCATCATCGGCAGCCCGCGCTTCCAGCTGGAGATGCCGACCAGCGCCGCGCCGGCCTCGATCAGCACCGGTACCGCGTAGCCTGTCGCGACCACGCGCTTCGGGTCGGCGGGGATGGTGACGGAGCCGTTGTCGGCGGCGAAGGTCCGGGTCTTGCCGGACCCGCCGGACCCGCCCGAACCGGATCCGCAGGCGGACGCGAGGACGAGGGCGGCCGCCAGCGCGCCGGCCAGTCTCCAGGGCTTGCGAGGGGACATGAGGGTCGTTCCTTATGGTGCGAAGAAGGTGAGGCACCGCCCGGACCTCGCCGGACGGCTCACTTAGGTTAGCCTTACCTGACTCGCGACCATAACGGTGGGAGGACAACCTGTGTCGCCCAGAGGACACCTCAGAGGGATCGAGGACCCCGCGGAGGCCGGAGGTGATCCGGTGCGGTGCGACGAGTACGGCTACGGTCTCGGCCGCCCGGACGGGATCTTCGTGCTCAAGTACCGGTCGGCGGCCGGCCTGTCCTTCGGCGAGAGCCGCCAGGACTTCCTGCACCAGCTCTACTGGTCCCCCGACGGCCTGCTCGCGACCGTGCACGGCTCCGCGGCCGGGTTCACCGGGCCGCGCGAGGGGTTCTGGGCGCAGCGCGCGATGCGGCACGAGGTCCGCGCGAGCGACCGGCAGACCGTCTACCGCGTCTGCCTGCGCGAGATACCCGCCGCCCTGGAGGACCTGCGCGCGGGCCCGGTCGCGATCGACGCCGAGGCGGCGGGCCTCATCGAGACCATCGGGAGCCCCGGCTGCGACCTGGCGACGGCGCTGGACGCGCGCGGCCGCATCATGGCCGGCCTGCACCCCGTCCCCGCCGGCCCGCCCGCGGGCCCGGACGCCGGGTCCCGCGGCCGGGCGGCCGGGACGGGCTACGCGATGACCGTCGCCCGCGCCCTCTCCCGGGACCCCGCCGACCCCACCCGGCTCGACGAGTGGGCCGAACGCCTCCTCATCAGCCCGAAGACGCTCCAGCGCGACTTCGTCCGCGAGTTCGGCGTGCCGTACACGCGCTACCGCACCCTGCTCCGGCTGAGCGCGGCCCGCGTCCTGCTCGACTCCCTGCCGGTCACCAAGGTCGCCCACCGGGTCGGGTACGCCAGCCCGTCGGCGTTCATCGCCGCGTACAGCAAGCGGTACGGCCACACCCCGGGCGGCCGTACCGCCTCCTGAACGATCAGTCCGCCTGGGCGTCCAGCCCGGCGACCTCCGCGAAGGCCTCCAGCTGCTCCAGGTAGTGGGCGAGCGACTCGTGCCGGACCGTCAGGTTGATCTGGGTCGCGCCCGCGCGCTCCGCCATGGCGATGACCTCGGCGACCCGGCCGGGGGCGTTGACCGCGTCCAGGCGCTCGCCGGGCGTGAGGACGACGTCGAAGCCGTCCGGCAGGTCGTGCCGGTCCAGCATCTCCCGCATCAGCTCCGGCGAGGGGCCGCGGAACGACTGCGGCGCGGGCGCCCACCCGTCGCCGAGGGTGACCGCGCGGCGCAGGGCGCGCTCGCTGTGCCCGCCGATCCACAGCGGCACCCGCTCCTGGGCGGCGTGCGGATCGACCACCATGTCCGTGAACGAGTAGTACGGCCCCTCGTACGACACCGTCCGCCCGGCGAGCGCGGCCCGCAGCGCCCTGAGGGCGTCGTCGGCGCGCGGCCCGCGGTCCTCGAAGGGGGCGCCGAGCATGTCGAACTCCTCCTTCAGGTTCCCGACGCCGAACGCGAGGATCAGCCGGCCGTCGCTGAGGTGGTCGAGCGTCCCGTACCGCTTGGCGATCTCCAGCGGGTGGTAGAAGGGCAGCACCAGCACGTACGGCAGGAACCGGAGCCGGCGGGTCTGCCCGGCCAGGAACGCGAACGTCGCCAGCGGGTCGTAGAAGCGCTCCCCGCGCTCCAGCCCGGGCGGTACGGCCACATGGTCCGGGCACGTCATGAACTCGTACCCGAGCCGGTCGGCGGCCCGCGCCACCCGGACGACCTCCGCCGTCCCCGCCTCCGCCTCCCACGCCGGGCGCTTGCCCGCCAGCGCCAGGATCGGGGAGCTGATACCGACCTTCACTCGCCTGCCTCCGTTCCGCGCAGCCTCCGCTGGAGCCGCGCCAAGGGGTCGTTCTCATCGCGGGTGCCGGCCGGCCCCGGGGCCTCCTTGGCGATCAGCCGGCCGGCGTCGGACCTGGTCCACTCCCGCACGGCCCACCGCTCGGCGATCGCCCACCGGCCGTCCCGGAAGGCCATGTGGTCGACGAACCGCACGCCGCTGGTGAAGTTGGCGCGCGGGCTGTCGGCGGGCTCGCCCCAGTGGACCGACGTCCCGTACGTCTCGCTGATGGCGGTGTCGCCGAGCAGCTCGACGAGGTGGTTGCCGACGATGTGCATCGTCCCGCCGCGCCGGGCGCGCAGCTTCGGCTCGACCCAGGCGATGTAGTCGTCCAGGGGCCCGTCGAAGCCGGTGTGGTGGTCGATGGCGTCCGGATGGTACGCGGACCTGACGAGGTCGAAGTCGAGCCGGTCGATCCCGCGGCAGTACCGCAGGACGGCGTCGTGGATCTGCTGGCGGTCGGACCACTCGGTCCGTGGGGCGTTCATATCGGGCGAGTGTGCGGGATCGGGCGGCCGCCCGCGGCGCGGGTCCCGCTGGGCGGGCCGCTGGATTCAGCCGCCGGGCATCTCACCGAGCCGCACGGAGACGGTTCCTCGCGCGCCGCCGGTGCGGGCGGGCCTCACCCCCTGTAGGTGATAGGCGGTGATAGGCGGTGATGGGCGGCGTCACAGCAGGCCGAGGTCGCGCGCCTTCCGGACGGCCTCCTCGCGCGACGACGCGCCGAGCTTGCGGTAGATCGACCGGGCGTGCGTCTTGACCGTGTTGACCGAGACGAAGAGCCGCGCGCCGATCTCCCGGTACGACAGCGGCCCGCGCAGCAGCCGCAGCACGGCCCGCTCGCGCTCGGTCAGCGGCTCGGCGGGCGGGCTCCCGGCGCCCCCGGCGGAGCGCCGCGCGGCCGTCGCGAGGTGCCGCCGCAGCGCCGCGTGCCGGGACTCCAGGAGGCCGCCGTCGCCGGGGACGCCGCCGAGCAGGGCGGCGGCGTCGTCCAGGAGCGCGCCGGCCCGGTCCGGCTCGCCGCGGCCGGCCGCGAGCTCCGCGGTGGCGATGAGGTTGAGCGCCACGTGCGCGGGCGGGATCCCGGGCAGCTCGCGGAACAGCCGCAGCCCGCGCTCCAGGTCCCGGACGGCCTCGGCGCCGCGGCCCAGCGCGGCCAGCGCGACACCGTGCGCGGTGTGGATCAGCCCGGCCGCCGGGCCCTGGTCCGTCCCCTGCTCGGCGAGCGCCGCGCCCGCCGCGCGGGCCAGCTCGGCGGCCTCGCCGGCCCGGCCGCGCTCGGCAGCCGCCATCGCGAGCAGCGCCAGGCCGGCCGGGCGCATGACGTCCCGCGCGCCCTCGGCCCGGACCGCCTCCTCCAGCGGCTCGACCGCCGCGGCGGCGTCCCCGGCCAGGTAGCGGGCGAAGCCGAGGGCGAGGCGGGCGAGCGCGTACCAGGGCGAGGTCGGGTCCCGCTCCAGCCCGGCGGCCGTCCCGGCGGCCTCGACCGTGCGGCGGACGCCGTCGTACCCGTACGTCGCGCGGATCAGCGCCACGGCCGCGCGCGGCGACGCGGCGCCGTCGGGCAGCCGGCCGCCGCCGGGCATCCCCTCGATCTCGCGCAGCCAGTACCGCAGGCCGGGCCGGTCGCCGCAGGCCGCGGCCGCCCAGGCGGCGCAGACCGCCGCCACCGGATCGGAGTGGACGCGGTCGGAGCCGATCGCGGCCAGCCAGCCGCGCAGCGCCGCCGCCCGGCCCGCCGCGACGAGCCCGAACCAGCCGCGGGCCGCGACGGCGACCGCGCGGTCGAGGTCGCCCGCCGCCAGCGCGTGGCCGATCGCCTCCCCGGCCATGCCCGCCCGCTCGTACCAGTCGCTCGCCCGCCGGTGCAGCTCCGGGACCAGGCCGGGTTCGGTACGGGCCAGCTCGCCGCGCAGCGCCTCGGCGAACAGCCGGTGGTAGCGGTACCGGCGGCGGGCGCCGTCCAGCGGCACCAGGAACAGGTCGTCCCGGTCGAACCGGCCGAGCGCGGCCTCCGCGTCGTCCGTGCCGGTGACGGCGCCGCACAGCGGGGCGGTGAACTCGGCGAGGATCGACGTCCGGACGAGGAACGCGCGCAGCGCGGCCGGCAGCGGCTCCAGGACCTCCTCGGCCAGGTAGTCGGCGATGTGCCGGTCGGTGCCGGTGAGGTCGCGCGCGATCGCCGTGTCGGGATGTTCGCGCAGCGCCAGCGCCGCCAGCGACACGGCGGCCGGCCACCCCTCGGTGCGCTCGGCGAGCGCGTCCAGGTCGCGGCCGGCGAGGTCGAGCCCGGCGACGAGCCGGACCAGCCGCCCGGCCTCGGCCCGGGTGAACCGCAGCCGGTCCGCCCGCAGCTCCAGCGTCTCGCCGGCCGCCCGGTAGCGGGCGAGCGGCAGCGCCGGGCCGGCCCGGGTGACCAGCACGAGCTGCACCGCCTCGGGCAGCCTGGCGATCAGGGACGCGAGCCGCCGGTGGCAATCGGGGTCGGTGACGGCGTGGTAGCCGTCCAGCACCAGGACGAGCGGGGTGCGCAGCGCGCCGAGCCGGCCGAGCAGGTGCGGGACGAGCAGGTCCCGCACCTGCTCGTCCGCGCCGCGCGCCCGCAGCAGCCGGCCCAGGTCGTCGCCCGCCGCGCCGCCGGTCGCGGAGTCGAGGGCGAGCAGGATCGCCGTCCACAGCGCGACCGGGCCGTCGCAGGTCTCGTCGAGCGCGACCCGGGCGAACGGCCTGGTCTCGGCGGGGTCGGCCTCCCAGCGGGAGACCAGCGTCGTCTTGCCGTACCCGGCGGGCGCCGCGATCAGCACCACCCGGGCCGCGCGCGCCGCCACCAGCGTCCGGACCAGGCCGGGCCGGTCGATGACGCTGTCCGGGCGGGCGATCCGCAGGCCGGCGGCGCGCCGCGGGCCGGGCGCCGGCCGCGCGGAGGGGTCGTGCCGCGACGCGGGCTTCATGGGGCATGGTCTCCCCCGGAGACCGTGATGCGAAAGCTTTCAGGGCGCCAAACGGGACTGCGGTGCCGTAAGCGGCCAGAAGCGAATACCTGAGAATCTCAGCGGGTAGCTTCTCCCCGAAATCCGGCCTGACGGAAACTACGGTATGGCGCGCTCCAACGACAGAACGTCGCAGCTCAGAGCGGTGGGCCCCGCGATCGCGCCCGCCGCCGTCGCGGTCGTTCTGATCGCCGCGAACCTGCTCAACAACCGGCTCGCCCCCGGCGCGTACGTCGCCACGTGCGCCGGCGGCGCCGCCCTCCTGCTCCTCGCCGCGCGCTGGGACGGCTGCTCCTGGCCCGACCTCGGACTCGGCCGCGACAGCCTCCGCCGGGGCCTGCGCTGGGCCGCCGTCCTGGCGCTCCTCGTGCTCGCCGTCTACACGGTGGCCGCCCTGCTGCCGCCGACCCGTACCGCGTTCGAGGACGAGCGGGCGGGCGGCTCGCCGTTCCCCGAGGTGCTCTACAACGTCCTCGTCCACATCCCGCTGGGCACGGTGCTGCTGGAGGAGATCGCGTTCCGGGGCGTCCTGTACGCGATGCTCGCCCGCCGCTACGGCGTCCCCAAGGCCGTCGCCGTGTCCTCGTTCCTGTTCGGGCTCTGGCACGTGCTCCCGTCGCTGGGCCTGGCCTCCCGCAACGCCGCCGTCGAGTCGCTCGTCGGCACCGGAACGGGCGCGACCGCCGCGGCGGTCACGGCGGCCGTCGCCGTGACCGCGCTCGGCGGGGCGGTGTTCTGCGAGCTGCGCCGCCGCTCCGGCAGCCTGCTCGCGCCGATGGGCCTGCACTGGTCGCTGAACGGGATCGGCTTCGCGTTCGCCGCCGCCCTCGCCGCCGGCTGAGAAGGCTCAGCCGCCGAGGTGGGCGCGCAGCCGGGCGGTGTCCTCACCCGTCCAGCCCGGCGGGGACAGCAGCGCCGCCCAGCCGTCCACGATGTTGGCGCCGTAGCTGTGGCCGTGCCCGTCCGGCACGTCGTTGGCGAACACCATGTCGGCCGACACCTGCCAGAAGCTGATGACCGGGTACCACCGCATGTGCCGCGACACGTCCGTGCCGCGCGGCCGGTCCAGCCAGTCCGGCGGGCGCAGCACCAGCCCGGGACTCCACCAGGTGATCGGGTCCGACGCGTTCTGCAGGTACACCACCCGGGGGAACTCCCAGGCCGTGGCGGGCGAGCGCAGATCGGCGGGATCCTGCCCGAACCGCACCGTACGGCCCTGTTTCACCACCGGACGCCAGATCGGGCTCCCCTTGTCGCGGCCGGTGGTCACCTGCTTCCAGATCGGGTTGTCGAACGGCGGCCCGACCAGCAGCGCCCCGTCGGTCGAGGACGTGAGCCTCGACAGCTCGTCGAACGCCGTCTCCGTCCCGTACGACCCGAGGCTCTCCCCGAACAGCGCCAGCTTGGGCCGCTCGCTCGCGGGCTCCTTCGACCAGCGCGCGTGCACGGCCCGCACCAGGTCCTCCGACGCGGCGGTCGCCTTGGACTTGTCGGTGAGGAACGAGATCCAGCTCGGCAGGTACGAGTACTGGACCGCCACGACGGCCGAGTCGCCGCCGTACATGTGCTCCAGCGCGTCCGGCACCGTCTCGTCGATCCAGCCCGACCCGGTGGTGCCGACGATCACCAGGACGCGGCGGTCGAACGCGCCCGTGCGCTCCAGCTCGCGCACCGCCAGCTCCGCCCGCTCCTCGGTCGTGTCCGCCGACTCCAGGCCGACGTACACCCGTACCGGCTCCTTCGCCGGGCGCCCGGTGTAGCGGCCGATCTCCGCGGCCGTGTTCGCCCTCCCGACGAAGTCGCGGCCCTTCACGCCGAGACTGTCCCACGGGACGTACGACGCGGGACTCCCCGACAGCCCGGCCGCGCCGGGCCGCGTGATCCCTTCGGTCGTCCCGCCGTTGGCAAGGTGCGCCGTCTCGTTCATGGTGTTGACCAGCGCCTTGAACAGGAAGCCCTCCACGAACCCGACCACCAGGAACACCGTGATCGCGACCGCCCCGGCGTAGGCCGCCGGGCGCGGCACCCACCGTCCCAGCACCGCGACGAGCTTGCGGGTGAGCAGCCGGAGCGCCCGCGCCAGCAGCACGAACAGCACGAACACCACGACCGTCACGACGAGGATGAGCAGCCCGTCCCTGGTGACGTTCGCCTCCATGTCCATCTGCCGCCGCAGGTCCCGCTGCCAGAGCGCGCCGAGCCAGTCGAACAGCACGAAGCAGCCGATGCCCGCGACGGCCAGCGTCCACCAGGCGGCGCGTTTCCCCCGCGCCCCGGGCCTCCAGCGCACGGCCTTGCGGACCAGCGCCCCGGCGCCGGCGCCCAGCCCGTACCCGATCGCGGCCGTGACCCCGCTGATCGCGCCCTGCAGCAGCCACGAGCGCGGCAGCAGCGACGGCGTGAACGACAGGCACGCGAACAGCACGGCGACGGCGAGGCCGGCGAACCCCGGGAGGCGCCGCACCACCCGGGGCCTGCGTTCGGCTGGGGCTTCGGGCTCGCTCATACGAGCACGGTCGCCCCGCTCGGCCCGCCCGGCAACATCCATTCCGGGTGATATGTCAGGCGCGCGGCCGCACCGCGACGACCGGGCAGTCCGCGTGCTGGAACGCCCCCTGCGTCGTCGAGCCGACGATCATCCCGCCCAGCGCGGTGTGCCCGTGCGCCCCGAGCACCAGCAGGTCCGCCGACCTGGAGGCGTCCACGAGCGTCTCCACCGGATGCCCCTGGACGACCTCCTCGTCCACGTCCACCTGCGGGAACTTCTCCTTCCACGGTGCCAGCGCCTTGGCCAGCTCGTCCCGCGCCACCTCCGCGACCTGCTCGGTGGAGATGGTCGGCGTCAGCGGCAGCAGCGTGTCGGCGACCTGGAAGACGTGCATCGCGCGGATCGACGCCTCCCGCGCCACCGCCGCCTCGAACGCGTACTCCAGCGGGTCCCCCTCCTCGTGGAACGGGTCGACGCCCAGCACGATCCGCCCGTGCCCGCCCTCCGTACGCCCCCGCACGATCACCACCGGCCCGGGCACCCGCCCGGCCACCCGCATCGCCGTCGATCCGAGCAGCAGCCCCTTGAAGCCGCCCAGCCCCCGGCTGCCGAGCACGATCTCGAACGCGCCGCCGGCCTGGTCCCGTACCGCCCCCGGCATGTCCCCGCGCAGCAGCTCCACCGTCACGTCGAGCCCGGGCCGCCGCTCCCGCGCCTCGCGCGCGGCGCCGGCCAGGACCCGCTCCCCGGACGCCGCCAGCGCCTGCTCGATGTCGCGCGGCCTGAATCCCGGCATGTCCATGGCCAGCACGATCTTCAACGGCAGCCCGCGCAGCTCCGCCTCGTCCGCGGCCCAAAGCACCGCGCGCCGCGCGTGCTCGGACCCGTCCGTACCGACGACGACCGGCATACCCGAATGCTCCACTGCTGTCTCCCTCTCCCTGGACGCCCGTCCCCTGACCATGCCTTCCCAGCCGCGCATCGGCTGAACGGAAGTACGCCGTGCCGCTTCCAGGGGCGTCTCAGCCTGTCTCAGCCTGTCTCAGCCTGTTTCAGGCTGTTCGGGTGCGGAACAGGGCCTCGCGCGGGCCCATGATGATCCGGTCGTGCGGGCGGAGCGTCCTCATGACGGTCTCGAGTTCGGGGCGGGGGAGGGAGACGCAGCCCGCGGTCGGGCGGCCGGTGGTGACGTGCATGAATATCGCCGAGCCGGCGCCGGGGACGACCGGCGCGCGGTTGTGGTCGATCACGACGGCCTGCTTGTACGGGCCGTCCCGCATGAGCCGGGAGAGGTTCTCGTCGGCCGGCAGGCATGTGCCCCGGTAGTAGCGGTTGTAGCGGGCGTCGCCGATGGTGGAGCCCCAGCAGTCGCCGCTCTCGCGCAGCGTCCGGTACGGGAGCGCGGTCCCGGGATCGCGCTCGCCGAACGCCTCGGTCAGCGTGTACGCGCCGGTCGGGGACTTGCCGTCGCCCTCACGCTTGGTGCCGGGCGCGGCGAAACCGTTCCGGCCCGCGTACCCGGAAGTGGCCAGGACCTTCCGCCAGCGGAGGCCCTTCCTGGCGCATTCGGTGATGGCCACCTCGGTCGTCCCGTAGGCGGGCGCGACGGCGAAGACGACGTGCCGGGCCTTTCCGGGCTCGTAGCGGGACGTTCCCAGGTCGAGCGCGCGGCACGGGTCCGCCCCGCCGCGCTCTCCGGCGGCGGCCCGCGGAAGGTGGACGAACGTCGCGGCGAGCACCGCCGCGGCGCACACGGCGGCGGGCGCCACCGCACGAACACGACCGGCCATCCGGCCCCCCTGAGTCTCGCCGGTGGAGAGGCCGGACGGCCGCCCCGGGTCTCCGCGGTTTCGGTCTTCCCGGTTCCCTGTCCTTAATTCGTTCCAAGATCGAGTTTCTGGCCCTGGAACGGCGCCGCTTCCTAGGCTCGGAGAGAATCTCTGCCGGTCCTTCTGCCAGGAGCGTTCCACGTGACCACGACCCCCGGACTGCCCGATATCGTGTCGGCCGAATTCGCCGCCGATCCTTACTCCTCCTACCGGGTGTTCCGCGAAAATGCTCCGGTCCACTGGCACGAGGGCATGCAGAGTTTCATCGTGTCGCGGTACGAGGACGTCTCCCGCGCCTTCCGCGACCCGGTCTTCACCACCGCCAACTACGACTGGCAGCTCGAACCCGTGCACGGCCGCACCATCCTCCAGCTCAGCGGCCGCGAGCACGCCGTCCGCCGCGGCCTGGTCGCCCCGGCCTTCCGCGGCAGCGAGCTGGAGGAGAAGTTCCTGCCGGTCATCGAGCGCAACGCCCGCACGCTGATCGACGGGTTCCGCGCCGACGGGCGGGTCGAGCTGGTCGGCCAGTTCAGCACGCACTTCCCGATCAACGTCATCGTCGACATGCTCGGGCTCGACCAGGCCGACCACGCCCGCTTCCAGAAGTGGTACACCTCGATCATCGCGTTCCTGGGCAACCTCACCCAGGACCCGGACGTGGCCGCCGCGGGGGTGCGCACCCGCGACGAGCTGGCCGCGTACATGCTGCCGATCATCGCCGAGCGGCGCGCGAACCCGGGCGACGACCTGCTGTCGAAGCTGTGCCTGGCCGAGATCGACGGCACCCGGATGAGCGACGAGGACATCAAGGCGTTCGTCAGCCTGCTGCTGGCCGCCGGCGGCGAGACCACCGACAAGGCGATCTCCGCGCTGTTCGCCAACCTGCTCGCGCACCCCGACCAGCTGGCCGCCGTACGGGACGACCGGAGCCTGATCCCGCAGGCGTTCGCCGAGACGCTGCGCTACACCCCGCCGGTGCACATGATCATGCGGCAGCCGGCCGCGGACGTCGAGCTGAGCGGCGTCACCATCCCCGCCGGCAGCACCGTCACCGCGCTGATCGGCGCGGCGGGCCGCGACCCCGGCCGCTACGCCGACCCTGACCGCTTCGACATCTTCCGGAGCGACCTGACCACCACCAACGCGTTCTCCGCCGCCGCCGACCATCTGGCGTTCGCGCTGGGCCGGCACTTCTGCGTGGGCGCGCTGCTGGCCAAGACCGAGGTCGAGGTCGGCGCGAACCTGCTGCTGGACGCCATGCCGGACGTCCGGCTGGCCGCCGGGGCGGACCCGTCCGAGCGCGGCGTGTTCACCCGCGGCCCGGGATCGCTGCCCCTGGAGTTCACGCCCGCGGCATGACGAACGGCGGGGCGGGTCCGCCCGTCCCGCCGCCGTTCGCTAGTAGGCGACCGGGCTGAAGGTGACCGGCAGCCCGTGCAGGCCGCGCATCCACAGCGACGGCCGCCACTCCAGCTCGCCGGCCGGGACCGCCAGGCTGATGTCGGGCAGCCGGTCCAGCAACACCTCCACCGCCGTCTTCGCGATCACCTCGGCGAGCTCGGGCGCCGGGAACGGGCAGCCGTGCTCGCCGTGCCCGAACGACATGTGCGCCCGGTTGCCGGCGCCGCCGTACCCGGCCGACCGCACCTGCGGATCGGTGTTGGCCGCCGCCAGCCCCATCACCAGCAGGTCGCCGGCGCGGATGTCGCGGCCGCCGAGCCGGCACGCGTGCACCGCCCAGCGGCCGATGAAGTTCTGCGTCGGGGTGTCCTCCCACAGCACCTGGTTGAGCGCCTGGTCCACGCTGTCGCGCCCGCCCTGCAGCCCCACAGAGAACTCGTCGTCCACCAGCATCAGCCGCAGCGCATTGCCGATCCAGTTGCCGGTCGGCTGCTGCGCGGCCGCCATCACGACCAGCAGGTCGATGGTCACCTCGTCCTGGGTGAGCCCGGCGGGGTGGCCCAGCAGCCGGGACGGCACGTCCGGCCCGGGACGCTCGGCGCGCTCGGCCACCAGCCGCCGCATCCGCTCCTGGATGCGCTCGTGCGCCGCGGCGGCCTTCTCGTTCACGTCGAGCGACTCGGCCACGTCCCGCACCAGCACCGGCACGTCCGCGCTCGGCAGGCCGAACAGGCGGGCCAGCACCAGCAGCGGGATCTGGTGCGAGTACTGCGCGACGAGGTCGGCCTCGCCATGCCCGGCGAACCCGTCGATGAGCCCGTCGGCGGTGCGCTCGCAGATCTGCGCCAGCTCGGTGCGGTCCACGGCGTCCAGCGCGTCGCCGATCGCGCCCGCCCGGCGCCGGTGCTCGGCGCCCTCGGTGAACATCACGGACGGCGTCCAGCCGACGTACGGCATCAGCGGCCAGTCCTCGGGCACCAGGTCCCAGGCGTTCCAGCGGCGGCAGTCGCGGGCGAACAGCTGCGGGTTGCCGGTGATGTGGTTCAGCTCCCGGTAGCCGACCACGAACCAGGCGGGCACGTCGCCGTCCAGCAGGACGGGCACCACCGGGCCGTACTCGCGCCGCAGCCGCTGGTAGAACTCGGCGGGCTCGCTGGCGATGCCGGCGCCGGTCAGCCGGACGGGCCCGGCCCCGCCGGTCTCCGCGGCGGCGGGCGCGCCCCCGGGTGCGTGTGCTGCCATTCGTCATCCTTCGCGGGGCGCGGCCGGGCACGGCGGGCGCGGAACGCCGCCGGTCCCGGTGGCCGTGCGATCGGCCGTGACCAATGATGCAGCAGACGCCCGCCCTGGCAGGAGGCGATTCCCGGAAAACACCGGAAATGTTCGTGCCGCCCCCGCCGGGGCCGGGCCCGCAGTCCCGGCCCCGGCGGGGGATCTCCTCATCCGAGGCGGCCGAAGAACCGCCGGATGTCGCCGATGAGCAGGTCCGGGGCGTCGTGGGCCGCCCAGTGGCTGCCCCGGTCGAACTCGCTCCACGAGACGATGTTCTTGTGGTCCCGCTCGGCGAACCGGCGCAGCGGCCGGAAGTCGAACGCGAACGACGCCAGCCCGATCGGGAACGTCGTGGGCTCGTCCCCCTGCTCGGTGTGGTGGTTCTCGTAGTAGAACCGGGCCGACGACGCGGCCGTGTTCGTGAACCAGTAGATGCTGGCGTTGGTCAGCAGGACGTCCGGGTCCACCGACGCGAGCAGCTGCGCGATCCAGGCCAGCTGCCCGGACGGCGAGTCGGCCAGCGCGTGCGCGAGCGTCTGCGGCTGCGCCTGCTGCGCCCGGTCGTGGATCGCGTGCTCGACGAAGGACTGGAGGAACCCCAGGTACTCCATGTCCTCCGGGCTCAATCCCTCGAACTCGGCCGGGTCGCCCGACGGGAACGAGAAGATCTGGTTGACGTGCACGCCGATCACCCGGTCGCCGTGCCGCCGCCCCAGCTCCGGGCTGATGATCGCCCCGGCGTCGTTGCCGTGCGCGCCGAACCGCTCGTACCCGAGCCGGCTCATCAGCTCGGCCCACGCGTCCGCCGTGCGCGCCGCGTTCCAGCCCTTGGTGCGCGTGTGGGACGAGAACCCGAAGCCCGGGATCGACGGGATGACCACGTGGAACGCCTCGCTCGCGTCCCCGCCGTGCGCCACCGGGTCGGTCAGCGGGCCGATCAGGTCGAGGTACTCGACGAACGTGTTGGGCCAGCCGTGCGTGAGGATCAGCGGGGTGGCGTCCTCGACCTCCGACCGCACGTGCAGGAAGTGGATCACCTGGCCGTCGATCTGGGTCGTGAACTGCGGGAACGCGTTGATCTTCGCTTCCCACGCGCGCCAGTCGTACCCGTCGCGCCAGCGGGCGACGAGGTCCCGGACGAACGAGCCCGGCACACCGTACTCCCAGCCCGGCTGCACCGGCCCCTTCTGCAGGCCGTCGGTGACCTCCGACTCGGGCAGCTCGTCGGCCCAGCGCGTCCTGGCCAGCCGGTCCCTGAGGTCGTCCAGCTCGGCCTGCGGGACGTCGATGCGGAACGGCTTGATCTCGGTGCTGTTGTTCATGAGAGGAACACTACGGAGCCTTTAGGCAGACTCCGTTCCTAATGCGCTGGCATTCTCGGAGCATGTTGGAAACCTCGGCGCGCCTGCTCCGCCTGCTCTCCCTCCTCCAGACGCCCCGCGAGTGGCCGGGCTCCGAACTCGCGGACCGCCTGGAGGTCAGCACCCGCACCGTCCGCAACGACATCGAGCGCCTGCGCGCCCTCGGCTACCCCGTCCACGCCACCCGGGGCTCCGCCGGCGGCTACCGCCTCGGCGCCGGCACCCGCCTCCCGCCGCTCCTCCTGGACGACGAGGAGGCCGTCGCGGTGGCGCTCGGCCTCCGTACCAGCAGCATCTCCGGCGTCGAGGAGACGTCCCTCCGCGCGCTCGCCAAGCTCGAACAGGTCCTCCCGGACCGGCTCCGCCGCCGCGTGAACGCCCTGCACAGCCACACCGTGCCCGTACCGCCCGACCGTCCCGGCCCCAAGGTCGCCGCCGACACCCTGATCGCCCTGACCGCCGCCTGCCGCGACCACGAGCGGCTCCGCTTCGACTACCGCGGCCACGACGGCACCGGGACCGTCCGCGAAGTGGAGCCGCACCGCCTCGTCTCCTGGGGCCGCCGCTGGTACCTGGTCGCGTGGGACATCGCCCGCGCCGACTGGCGGACGTTCCGCGTCGACCGGCTGACCCCGCGCACCCCCACCGGCCCCCGCTTCACCCCCCGCGAACCACCCGAGGACGTCGTCACCCGCGTCATGCGCGGCGTCTCCGCCGCCGCCTGGCGCCACACCGCGCGGGTCCTGGTCCACGCCCCGGCCGACCGCGTCACCGCCCGCATCAACCCGGCCGTTGGAACGGTCGAGGCCGTCGACGCAGGCACCTGCGTCCTCCACACCGGCGCCGACACGGTCGAATCCCTCGCCGTGCACCTGGGCCTGCTGGACGAGGACTTCACCGTCACCGACCCGCCCGAACTCGTCGACCTCCTCCGCACCCTCTCCGACCGCTACGCCCGCGCCACCCGGGCCCGTCCGGAACGGGACGGGTCCGCTGGCTGAAAGGGCAGGTCAGCGGCTCCGGCGCTCGGCGGCCCACCGCTGGAACGAGTCCGTGCGCGACGCCAGGCCGGCGACGGCCAGCACGGCGGGCGGTACGAGCAGGACGGCGAGGGCCCCGGCGGTCACCGCACCGTTCGAGACGCCGGTCAGGAGCAGGGACAGGGCGACGAAGCAGACCGCGCCGAGCGCGGTGAACAGCTGCCCGGAACGGCCCCGCCTGAAGAGCACGTATACGCCCCTCACCAGGACGGCGATGATGACCACGTACAACACGATGAGCAGGCCGGCGAAGGGCAGCCACACGTTGTCGTCCTCGTCCGCGGACGACACCATCCGCGCCATCCCGAACAGGACGACGGCGGTCTGCTGCAAAAGGACGGCCGCGATGCCCAGCGGCAGGAGCAGCGTCGCCAGTACGGGCAGCGGAGGCCGTGGTGAGGACCGAGAGGGCTCCATGGCGGCGGATTCTAAGCCGTGCCGCTTTCAGAACGCTTTCAGCCGTGCGGCAATGCGGATAAGCGGCCGGGCCTTAAAAGATCTCCCTTACGGAATGGCGTTCCCGGCGTTATGGTCACCCCTGGTGATGCTCGGGTAGTCGAGGGTGCGTCGATCGGGGGTTCGCTTGGAGGCCACGCCGCGGTCCGTCCGCCGGGAGGCGGGACTCGCCTACGTGTGCGGTCGGTACGGGGAGATCAGCGCGGTCCTCGGTGGAAATGACACGGGGCCGTTCGAGCCGCTGGACCGATTGCTGGACGTGCTTCGGGAATGGCGGGGAACGGACCCCGACTCCTCGTTCGAGCAGGAGGCCGACCGGCTGCTCGAACTGGTGCACGCGGCCCTGGTGAATATGGGGGACGAGTACGGGGTTTATGGGAACGCGGGATTCCGGAGCGCCATCGACGCGGCCGGGGTGGAGGGCCTGGAGATCGTCTACCGCTGCCCGCTGCGGCTGTGCGCCGGCCGGGACGAGGTGGACGTGGTCGAGTTCCCGCCGCGCTGCTCCGTCAACGGCGCACCGCTGCCCCGCGAACGGCTCGGCTGATGAACGGGCTGCTGGGCGAGCTCGGCAAGAAGCTCGCCGAACGCTGGCTGTCGCTGCTCGTGCTGCCCGGCGCGCTGTTCCTGGCGGTCGCCGCCGCGGCCCTCGTCCTCGGGCACGGGCACGCGCTGGACGCCGGCAGGCTCGCCCGCGAGATCACCCGCCACGCCGGGGCGCGGCCGGTGCGGACGGCCGGGGGACAGGTGCTGCTGCTGGCGGCGGTCCTGGCCGGCGCCGCCGCGGTCGGCGTGGTCGTCCAGGCCCTCGGCGCGCTGGTGGAACGGCTGGTGCTGGCCGCCGGCTGGCGCCGCTGGCCGGGACTCCCGCGCGCCGTCGCCCGCCGCCGGGTCGAACGCCGCCGGCGCCGCTGGGACGAGCGGCAGGCGGCCTGGGAGGCCGCGAGCGCGCGGGCCAGGAGGCCCAGGCCGGAGGACCGCCCGGATCCGGCGGCCCTCCACAAGGCCGCCGGGGACCGGGACCGGATCGCCCCGGAACGCCCCGACCGCCCCACCTGGAGCGGTGACCGCGTCCATGCCGTGGCCGTCCGCCTCGACCGCGACCACCACCTGGATCTGGCGACCGTGTGGCCGCCGCTGTGGCTGGAACTGCCGGCCGCCGTCCGCGCGGAACTCACCGCCGCCCGCGCCGACCTCTCCCGCGCCGCCGCGCTGGCGGGCTGGGCCGTGCTGTACGCGTCACTGACCGTCTGGTGGTGGCCCGCGGCGCCGCTCGCCCTGGTGATGGCGCTGACCGCGCGGCACCGCGTCCGGGCCTCCACCGACGCCTACGCCCGGCTCATGGAGGCGGCCGTCCGGCTGCACGGCACGACGCTGGCCGTCGCACTCGGCCTGCTCCCCGCCGCACCGGCCGACGGCGGCACCGGGCGGCTCCCGCCCGCCGGCCCGCTCGACCGCGAACTCGGCCGCGCGCTCACCCGGCATCTGCGTCCCCGGCGGGAGCCCGGCGCCGCGGCGGACCCGCCCGGCGGCTGAGCCTTTCCCGCTGCGCGATTCACAAGTCTGACGGACGGGGGTCGATGAATGGAGAGTAGGGACGAGCGTCTCGCGGCGGCCGTGGCCTGGCTGCGCCGGATCGAGGCGGCGCCGGACGAACCCCGGGCGGCGGAACCGGGCGTGCTCGCCGCCGCCGACCGCCTGTCCGGCGTCCTGGACGGCGATCCCGGCGAGATCGAAGCCCGCTGGGCGCTGGGCTGGCTGCTCTGGTACCGCATGCTCACCGTCCCGGAGCCCCAGCGGGAGGAAGAGGGGCTGGCCGTACGGTCGCTCAAGGCGTTCGTCCCGTGCCTCCTCGCGGGCGCCGGTCCGCTGCCCGAGCCCGTCCTGCCCGTGATCGCCGACGCGGCGGCCGCCGAGGCCGCGGGCGCGACCGATCGGCTGGGTGATTCGACGGACTCCGGGGACCCGCTCATCGTCATCGGCTGGTGGCGGCGCATCCCTCGCCGCGACACCGCCCGCCCACCCCGATCGAGCCGGGCGGATCTCCAATCTCGGCGCCGCGCTCCGGACCAGCGCCGTGCGCACCGGCGCGCGGACGGACGCGGACGAGGCCGTCGAGGCCGGCCGGCAGGCCGTCGCGGCCGCCGGCCCCGCGCGTTCCGACCACGCGCCCATCCTGCACAACTTCGCCACGGCCCTGCTGACCCGCCACGACCTGACCGGCGCCGCGGCGGACCTGGACGAGGCGATCGCGGCGTTCCGGGAGGCGGTCACGGCCTTTCCGGAGGGACATCCGGGGCGCTTCCAGAGCCTGTCGAGCCTGGGTGTCTCGCTCCGGACGCGGTTCGAGAACGGCGGACCCGCCGGCGACCTGGAAGAAGCCGTCGACGCCGGGCTGCGGGCCGTGCGGGAGATGCCGCCGGACCGCCCGGACCGCGGCGCCCACCTCGGCAATCTCGCCGCCTCCATGCACGCCCGGTACGTGCGCGACGGCTCGCCGGACCGCCTCGATGAGGCGATCGAGCGGGGGCGGGAGGCCGTGCGCGCGCTGCCGGACGGCCACTTCCACCGCGCCACGTTCCTGACGAACCTCAGCGGCATGCTGCGGGAACGGTTCGAGCGTTCCGGCGCGCGAGCGGACATCGAAGAGGCCGTCACGGCGGCCCGGCAGGCCGTCGCGGCGGCACCGGACGCCCATGTCGATCCCGGCACGTTCGCGGCCACGCTCTGCGCCGCCCTGCTGGCGCGGTACGACCACATCGGCGAGGAGCGGGACCTCGACGATGCCATCGAGTCCGGGCGCGAGGCCGTGCGGATCAGCCACGGCCACCCTCACCACGGCATGTACCTGTCCAACCTCGGCATCGCCCTCCAGTTCGAGTTTCGCCGGACCGGCGCCCTGGCAGCGCTGAACGAGGCCGTCGAGGTCGGGCGGCGGGCCGTGCGGGCCACTCCCCCGGGGCATCGCACCCGGGCGATGTACCTGTGCAGTCTCGGCAACACCCTGCAGTTCCGGTTCGGGCGTCTCGGCGCGGTCGCGGACCTGGACGAGGCGATCGAGGCGACGCGTCTGGCGGTCCAGGAGACCCCGGCCGAACACCCCCTGTACAGCGTCTACCTCTCGAACCTGAGCAGCGCCCTGCTGAAACGCTACGGACGCACCGGGGACCGGTCCGTGCTCGAAGAGGCGCTCACGACCGGCGAGCGCGCGGTGGCGGCCCTGCCCGCCGGACATCCCGCCGGGCCCCGGCACCTGACGAACCTGGCCGGCGCGCGGCTGGAGGCCCATCGGCGCGCCGGGGAGCGGGCGGAGCTGGACGGCGCGATCGAGACGGCACGGCAGGTGCTCGCGGCCACCCCGCCGGACCACCCGGAACTCGCCGCGCGCCAGGCGAATCTCGGCATGCTCCTGCAGGCCCGCTTCGAGAACGACAGGGCCCGGCCCGACCTGGACGAGGCGATCGAACTCATCCGGCGGGCCGTGGCGGCAGCCCCCGCCGGGCACCCGAGCCGGGCCGGCCACTTCTCCGACCTCGCCACCTCCCTGGGAGGCGAGTTCCTGCTGACCGGTACTCCGGCCGCTCTCGAGGAGGCGATCGCCGCCGGCCGTTCGGCGCTCGCGGGACTTCCTCCCGGCCATCCGGACGCGAGGGGGGAGCAGAGCGGCCTCGGCGTCCTCCTGATGGAGCGGTTCCGCCGCACCGGTGAGCGGGCGGACCTCGACGAGGCCGTCACGGTCGCGCGCCAGGCGTTGCGCGCCGCTCCCGAGGACGATCCCCGGCTGGCCGCGTACCTCGCCAATCTCGGCCTGATCCTGGCGGCCCGTTACGAGCGCGACCGCGACCGGGCCGATGTGGAAGAGGCGCTCGACGCGGCCCGGCGGGCCGTGGCGGCCACGCCTCCCGACCATCCCCGGCGCGTCCAGGCACTGGCGGGTCTCGGCACCGTCCTCAAGGGCCGGTTCGACGGCACCGGCGAGGACGCCGACCGGATCGCGGCCGTGGCCGCGTTCCGGGAGGCCGCGATGTCGGTGTCGGCGCCCCTGCAGCTCCGGCTCATGGCCGTCCTGGAGGCGGTGGCGATCACCAAGGTCAGGGAGCTCGGCGGCGCCGTGGAGCTGCTGGACCTCGCGGTACGGCTGCTGCCCGAGGCGGCGGCCCGGCGGCTCGATCGCGGCAGCCGGCAGTACCTGCTCGGTGGGTTCCCCAGCCTGGCGGCCGACGCCGCCGCGCTCGTCCTCGCGGACCGGGGGAGCGGTGGATCCCGGCGCAGGGCCGCGCGTGCCCTGGGACTGCTGGAACTGGGCCGCGGCGTCCTGCTCGGCCAGGCGCTGGACACCCGGACCGACCTCTCCGATCTCGCCGCGCGCCACCCCGGCCTGGCCGATCGGTTCGTCGAGCTGCGCACCCGGCTCGACGAGGTGGAGGACGACCCGTCCCGCGCCCGGCCCGCGGGCGGCGGGACCCCCGGCGCGGCGAGCGCGGCGGACGACCGGCGGCGGCTGGCCGCGGAGTTCCAGGAGACGATCGCGCGGATCCGCGCCCTGCCGGACTTCGGGACGTTCCTCCTTCCCCCCGAGCCCGCGCGGCTCGTCCGGCACGCCGACCAGGGCCCGATCGTGGTGATCAACGCGAGCCGGCACGGCCATGACGCCATCCTGGTGACGCGGAAGGGCATCAGGACGATCCACCTCGGCGGGCTCGACCGCGACGACCCCGCCCCCAGGATCGCTGCGTTCGTCCACGCGCTCGCGACCGCCCGTGACAGGCGGGCCGGTCCCGGGAAGCGCATCGAGGCACAGAAGACGATCTTCGATGTCCTGGAGTGGCTGTGGGACGCGGCCGCCGGCCCCGTCCTGGACGCGCTCGGCTACCGGCGCGCACCGGACGGCCGCTCCCCGTGGCCGCGGGTGTGGTGGGTGCTCGGCGGACCGCTCGCCCTGCTGCCGATCCACGCCGCCGGCCACCACCGCGAACCGCCGGGCAGGCGGGACCGCCGTACGGTCATGGACCGGGTCGTGTCCTCGTACACCCCGACCGTGCGGGCCCTCGGCCACGCCCGGGAACGGCAGGCCGCCCAGGCCGCCCCGTCCGCCGCCGACCGGATGCTGATCGTCGGCATGCCGGTCACGCCCGGCGCGCCGCGCCTCGACCATGTCGTACGGGAGGTCGCGCTGCTCCGCCGGCGGTTCCCGGGCGCGACCGTCCTCATCAACGAATCCGAGGACCCGGACACCGTCACCGCCGAGACCCCCACCAGGGCGCGCGTCCTCGACCGGCTCGCGACCTCCGCCGTCGCGCACTTCGCGTGCCACGGCAGCAGCGACGCCGCCGACCCCTCACGCGGCACGCTGCGGCTGCACGACCACGAGACCGCACCCCTCACCGTCGCGAGCCTCGATCCGGTCCGGCTCGACGGCGCGCGGCTGGCCTACCTGTCCGCCTGCCGGACGGCGCACAACGCCGCCGAGGAGCTGATCGACGAGGCCATCCATCTGACGTCGGCGTTCCAGCTCGCCGGGTACCCGCAGGTCGTCGGCACGCTCTGGGAGGTCGACGACGTCGTCGCGGCCGAACTCGCCGACTCCTTCTACGCCCACCTGGACACGGGCGACGGCGGGATCGACACCGCCCGCGCGGCCCGCGCGATGCACGCCGCCGTACGCGCCGTGCGCGAACGCAAGCCCAACACCCCGTCGCTGTGGGCCCCGCACGTCCACGTCGGCGCCTGATCCGTCACCGCGTCCCGCCCTCGCCCAGGGCGTCCAGGCGGCGGGCGAGCTCGTCGCGCTCGCGGGTGAGCTCCGCGAGCTGGTACTGCAACTCGATGATGCGGCGGATGGCCGGCAGGGTCATCCCCTCGTCCATCATGCTGACGACCTGCTGGATGCGGCCGACCTCGTGGCGGCTGTAGCGGCGCTGCCCGCCCGGCGAGCGCTGCGGCGAGACGACCTGGTGGTCATCGATGCGGCGCAGGAACGCCTGCCTGACCTGCAGCATGTCGGCGACCTGGCCGACGGTGAACAGCGCCGCGTGCTCGTCGTCCATGGGCAGCTTCACGGCCGGCCTCCTTCTGCCGTCTCGGGGGGATGCCGCCGGACGGCACCAGGCGGTGCCGTCCGGCGGTGGGTGCCGTTCAGTCGGCGATGGCCTTCGGCGGGCCGCCGGTCCGCTGGACGGCGACCTTGCGCGGCCTGGCCCTCTCCAGCACCGGGATCCGCACGGCCAGGACGCCGTTGTCGTACGCGGCCTCGACCGCTTCGGCGTCGAGGTGCTCCGACAGGTACACGCGCCGGGTGAACGTCCCCATCACCCGCTCGCGGACGAACACGCGCTCGTCCTCGCCGAACTCCTCTTCCCGGCGCGCGGTCACCGACAGGACGCCGCGGTCGACGGTCACCTCGATCGAGCCGGGGTCGATGCCGGGCAGATCGAACCGCAGGACGACGTCGTCCGCGCGGCGGATGCCGTCCATCGCCATCCCGGCGCCGCCGTCGTCCCCCGCGGCCCGGCGGAGCGCCCGGTCGAACTGGCGCTCGAACTCCTGCACGAACGGGTCGATCGACGTCAGCAGCATCGTGCCTCACCTCCGAAGATCCCCGGGCCTGACCCCGGGTTACCTGCTCCCCGTACAAGAGGAAACCTACAACTGAATTTATAGGAACCCTCCCACCCGCCTGTCAAGCCCCCTCTTCCGACCGGCCCCGGTCGCACCCCACGCGCCGCCATCTGCCACCCTCCCGACCATGGAGATCCAGGACCTGGAGAAGGCGGCGGCGCTCGGCTGGCGCGCCCCGCGGCAAGAACGCCTCGGGGACTGGCTCCTACGCGAGGCCGAAGGCTTCACAGGCCGGGCGAACAGCGCCCTGGCCATCGGCGACCCGGGCCTCCCCCTGCCGGCGGCCGTCGACACGGTGACCGGGTGGTACGCCTCCCGCGGCCTGCCACCGATGATCGCCGTCCCGTACCCGACCGGCCGCCCCCACGGGAGCGAACTCGACCGCCACCTCGCCGCCCGCGGCTGGACCATCCGCTCCGGCGCCGCGACGGTCATGACCGCCACCCCCGCCGACCTCCCCGCCCCGCCCCCCTTGGAGGCCCCCGCGACCCTCCGCACCGCCCCCGAACCCGACGACGACTGGCTCTCCCTCTACGCCCCCGCCGGCCCGCCCCCGGTCGCCGTCCACCTCCTCACCTCGGCCCCCTGGCAGACGTTCGCGCGCATCGTCCACGACGGAACGACGGTCGCCATCGGCCGAGTGGCCGGGTCGACCCATTGGGCAGGCATAACGGCCGTCGAAGTCCATCCCGCCCACCGCCGCCGCGGCCTCGCCACAGCCATCACGGCCGCCCTGTCCGCCCACGCCTCCGACCGCGGCACCAAGGCGATCTACCTACAGGTAGAGAACGACAATCCCAACGCCCGAGCCCTCTACGACCACCTAGGCTTCAAACCCCACCACGCCTACCACTACCGCCTGGCCCCCGCGACGAGGTGAGAGACGCCCGGCCCCCACGCGAGCCTGTTGCGATGAGCGTGCCCCCGCCGGGCAGTGGGACCGCCGCGACGACGTCCCCCTCCAACGGCAGATCGTCGTACGGCTCACCGGTCACCGCGCCCCGCTGCCGCACCCATCCCGCCTCGCACGAGAGCAGCCGTGGCGCACCGTCGATCCATGCGGTGCACAGCCCGCCTTCCTCCACACCGGTCTCAAAAGGCGGACCGATGGGTTCGCCGGTGACCGCGTCCCAGCGGTGCACCAGCCGTACGTCCTCGTCGTACGACAGTTGGGAGCAGGCCAGCATGGTCCGGCCGTTCCCCAACTCCAGCGCCGTGACCTCGGTGAACCACCAGTCGCGACCGGTCAACGGATCGCCGATCTGGCCACCGGACGCGGCGTCCCAGCGGCGCACCGTACAGTCGTCGCCCCCGGACGCGATGCCCAGCGAGCCGTCCGGCAGGGTGAACGTCGCCACGGCCTTGACGCTGCCGAGGTGCCCGGCCAGCGGCGCCCCGAACGCCCTCCCGGTCGTGGCGTCCCACAAGTGGATCAGGTGGTCGTTCCCCGCACCCGCGAACAGTCCCCGGCCGTTGGCGAGCGTCCCGGCCGCCAGCCCCCAGACGGTGTTGAGGTCCTCCGGCTCGACCAGCGGCTCCCCGGTGCCCGCGTCCCAGGCGCTGAACCCGTCCTCCCGGGCGGCGCCGAGAGTGAGACGTCCATCAGGCAGCTCGGCCGCCGCCAGCTCACTGATCGGGCCGTAGCACCCATCCGGGTATTCGAGCACCGGCCGTCCCGTCCCCGCGTCCAACCGGACCGGCCCGCCCGCAGAACCGGCGACCAGCAACACCTCTCCACGGGACGACCGAAACAGCAGCAACGGCCACACCGCCTCAGGCCGCCACCAGACGACCTCCAAGCCACCTGCGACATCGGACACCGCGTCCTCCGACCACCAGCCGTCAGAGGCGGGACCCTAGCGCGGACGTCCGACAATCGACCCGTTCACGGATCGAGGACGGCGAAGACGACCTTGCCGGCCCGGTCGGCCAGGAGGCGGACGCCCCAGTAGCGGGTGAACTGCTCGACGACGAACAGCCCGCGTCCGGACTCACTGGTCAGAGCTGCGTCCACGATGCGCGGTATCTCGCTGGAGGAGTCCTGCACCTCCAGCCACAGCGCCCCATCGTCCAGCCGCCCGAGCCGTACGGTCACGTCGTCATCGACGGCACTGGCGTACCGGATCGCGTTGGTGACGAGCTCACTGGCCACCAGACACGGGTTGTAATCCTCCATGCCCCACTGGCCCAGCGTGAGCCGGACGAACCTGCGTACCTCGCCCACAGCCTCCAGCCGCCGCTTGATCACGATCTGGTCGTGTGCTGACTCGCCCATGAGAGCCCCTCACTTTGTGTGGCGTACAGCACACATTGAGCTACATTCCGGCTTAGCATGTCGTTGCTGGCTCGGACTGGAGAGCAGTGGCAAGGCCGCTGGTGCATGGGGAAGTTGCCTGGAGAGGTAAGAGCTCATGGCCGTACGACGCACACGCCCCCGGGAGTCGGCCGCGCCCGTCGCGTTCGGCCGCCAGTTGCGCCGGACGCGAGAGGCCAAGGGCGTCAAGCAGGAGACGATCGCCAACCTGACGAAGATCAGTCCGGCGCAGCAGAGCCGCATCGAAGCCGGCAAGCGGCGCGCGACCCGTCCGTACGTCGAGATCGTGGACGACCACCTGGAGGCCGGTGGTTCTCTCATCAACCTGTGGGAGGACCTGAACAAAGATGGCCACCCGGTACCCATCTGGTTCGACTGGCCCCAGATCGAGTCGGAGGCGACGGAGCTGATCACTTGGGAGCACACCATCGTTCCCGGGCTACTTCAGACCGTGAACTACACCCGCGAGGTCCTTACCGCCGAGGAGGCCGTGGAAGCGCGCCTTGCGCGCCAGGGCATCTTGACGAGGGAGGGTTCGCCTCCTACAGCGCTGGTGGCGCTTCTGAGTGAGGCGGTGCTCTATCACCTAGTGGGGTCACCCGAGGTGATGCGTGAGCAGTTGGAGCACCTGCTCACCATGAGCAAACTCCCGAACGTCACGATCCAGGTCGTACGAAACAATGGACGCCCGGCGGGCACTGGCGGAGCTTTCGTGGTGGCTACCATGGAGGACCGCAGCGAAGTGGCGTATCTGGAGACGACGATACGAGGTATCACGACCGACGCCCCAGCGGATCTCGCCGGCCTTTCCGACGCACTGAGAGAGTTGCGGGCGAGGGCGCTACCAGAGGACATGTCGCAGGACGTCATCAGAAAGGCATTGGAGCAATGGACCTGAGTGACGCCACCTGGCGTAAGGCCAGCCGGAGTGGTGAGAACGGCGGCAACTGTGTGGAGTTGGCCGGTGCATGTGGCGTGGTGGGCGTACGTGACAGCAAGGACCCCGAGGGGCCGGTGCTGCTGGTGACCCCCGCCGTGCTGCGCGCGGCGGTGCGGGAAGCGGCGGCTCTCCCCACCGCCTGAATCACGTACCGAACCCCCGAAGGCCCGCCGACGCTCTTCACCTCGGTCCTAGGCCGACATCTGGCCTGTTCGCCCGTTCCGAGGGCTCGCGGAGGCGGATGCGCTACCGGCCCCTAGCCATTGGAGCCGGTGGCCAGACCGGTGACCCTCGCACTGACCGGAGGTACTGGAGAGATGGACCTCGCTGGCGCCGACTGGCGCAAGAGCAGCTACACCACATCTAACGGGGGCAACTGCGTCGAACTAGCCGACGTCTCCGCCTTTTTGGCCGCCCGCGACGGCACCGCTTGGCGCAAGGCCAGCCGCAGTGGTGAGAACGGCGGCGACTGTGTGGAGATGGCCGGAGTGGGTGGCGTGGTGGCCGTTCGTGACAGCAAGGATCCGGGCGGGCCCGTACTGCTCCTCGCCCCCGCGACCCTTCGCGCGGCCGTCCAGGAAGCGGCGGCCCTTCCAGGCGCCTGACCCCGGCGACCGCCGGTCGAAGAGGGGTGATGGCCTCACTTGACGGCGGCCGTCGTGACTTCGCTTGGGGGCGAGGACGTCTGCGTCCGTCGAAGGTGTCGCGTTACGGCGTCATTCTCTCCTATCTAATGGCTATTGCCTG
Source organism: Spirillospora sp. NPDC029432 (assembly GCF_040703975.1). Taxonomy (NCBI): domain Bacteria; kingdom Bacillati; phylum Actinomycetota; class Actinomycetes; order Streptosporangiales; family Thermomonosporaceae; genus Spirillospora; species Spirillospora sp. NPDC029432. The sequence goes on along the minus strand of NZ_JBEZWH010000007.1, from coordinate 11,896 downwards.
ATATTTCCTTCCGCTAATGCGTTCGAACGCCTGCGGAAGTGCCAGGTGGGGGTCAAGAATCCGTTCCATGGTGTCCATGGTCCACGACTTCCTGATCGAGCTTTTCCGGAATCGCCCGGCGTTGGCGGTAGAGCTTCTGGAAAGTTCTTCAGGTATGGAATTGCCCGAATTTCGGGAGATATCTCTGGATTCTGGCGACCTCAATGACTGCTCGCCCACGGAGTACCGCGCGGACGCCGTCGTGGTGCTCGCCGCGGACACCAGGAAGCTCGGGATCGTGGTCGAGGTCCAGTTGCGCCGCGACCCGGACAAGCGGTGGAGCTGGCCGGTGTACGTGACCACGCTGCGCGCCCGGCTGAAGTGCCCGGTCGTGCTGCTGGTGATCAGCCCTACCAGCGGAGTCGGGACGTGGTGCGCGGAGCCGATCGAGCTGGGCGGGCCCGGCTCGATCCTCACGCCGTTCGCGATCGGCCCGGACGCGGTGCCCGTCGTCGAGGACATCGTCCAGGCGCAGCGGGCGCCCGAACTCGCCGTCCTGTCGGCCATCGCGCACGGCGGCGGCCCGTCCTCGAAGGGCGTCCTGACCGCGGCGATGTCGGGCTTCGCCGCCGTCGACGATGACAGAGCGCGACTGTACGCTGATTTCGTGCTGGCACGGCTCGACGGGGCCGCCCGGCGCACATGGGAGGAACTCATGCAAAGCGGAACGTACGAATACCAAAGCGATTTCGCTCGCAAATACGTTGCCGAAGGACGCGCTGAGGGGCGTGCCGAAGGTATGAGTGCGCTGATTCTCGACGCCTTCGAGGAGCGGGGGATCGACGTGCCGGACGAGGTGCGGACGCGGATCCTGCAGTGCCACGACGCGGGACATCTCCGCACCTGGTTCCGGCGGGCCATGCACGCCGAGTCGGCCGAGGAGATCTTCGGCTGAAGCGGCCGGGCGTCAGTCGCTGGCGGTGTCTTCGGACGTCCTGAGGCTCGCGGTCGGGATCTCCTTCGCTTGAGCGATGAAGTGCATGATGTCGCGGTCGTGGTCGGTGTGTTCCGGTAGCGACAGGCTTATCCCGTCGCAGTGGCCGCGGTACCACTCGTCCAGGACGCCTGCCAGCTCGCCGTAGGTTCCCTGGGGCAGGAGTTCGGCCAGGACCTCGTCGGACAGCACGCCGGCCAGTGAGTTCCAGTTCCCTTCGCGGGCCATGGCGCCCAGGCGCTCGCTGAGGGCTTCCAGCCCGAAGAGTTCGAGTTGCGCGCGATAGGCCGGGGTGCTGTAGAGGAAGGCCAGTTCCTCCCGGCGGCGCTCCCGTTCGGCGGCGAGATCGGTGGTGGTGCGGCCGGTCAACGGGCGGGCGTTGATCACTAGGAGCGGACCCTGCGGCCTGCCGGATCGGGCCGCGCTCGCGTGCAGGATCGGGTGTACGCGCTCCTTGAGGTACCGGGGATGCGAGGCGGTCGGGTGGCAGACGAACCCGTCCGCCACCTCTCCTCCCAGCTCGGTCATCCGCACGTTGACGCCGCCGATCCAGATGGACGGCGCGGCGCAGTCCAGCGGCCCCGGGTCGAAGTACGGCTGCAGCCGGTCGAACCGGTAGTGCGGGCCCGAGTGGTCCAGGCCGGTGCCGTGCTGGAAGGCGGCGAAGATGGCGCGCAGCGAGGCGACGTAGTCCTTCAGCCGGCTGACCGGGTCGTCCCACGTGGCGGAGTAGCGGCCGACGATGTTGCCTCTGACCTGGGACGCGATGCCGAGCTGGAACCGTCCCTCCGAGAACCTCGCCAGGTCCCAGGCCGCGTAGGCGACCGTCATCGGGCTCCGCGGGAACGCCACGACCATGCTGGTGCGAACCGTGAGGTTCCGGGTGTGCTCCAGGGCGAGGGCGCTGTTCACGAACGGGTCGTGGGCCGTTTCGGGGACGTGCAGCACGTCGAACCCCAGCCGTTCGGCGCGGGCGGCGAACGGCGGCACCTCGCGCAGCGGGGTGTCCGCCGGCAACGATGCGATCAACTCCACGTCCGCGCCTTTCCGCCGGGGCCTCTCTCCTATCAAGCGGCCTGGACGACGGCGGGCGGACGTCCCGGGTGGTGGGACCAGTGGCTGTTCAGGCGGGTGGGAAGATGCGACGGTCACTGTGGCTCTACGGAAGAGAAGTCCTGGCATGGCCGTCATCCACCGCACCGAACTCAAGCCGAGCAAGCTGGAGCTGCTGACCGCCTGGCTTCCCTCCCGGCCGTGGTACGCCGGTGGCGCGGGCGCGCCGGAGCCGGCGAAGGCCGGTGGCTTCCGGCTGGACGATCCGGAGGGCGAGGTCGGGATCGAGTTCATCGTGGTCACCGACGGCTCCGTCCCTGAGGCGCCGGCGTATCTGGTGCCGCTGACCTACCGGGGCGCGCCGCTGGACGGGGCGGAGGACGCCCTCGTCGGCACCATGGAGCACGGAGTTCTGGGACGGCGCTGGGCCTACGACGGTTGCCACGATCCGGTGATGGTCGCGCAGCTGCTGGCCCTGGTCGAAGGCCGGGTCCAGGCGCAGGACCAGAACGTCAGCGACACCCCCGATCCGGAGGTCGGCCGCTCCTACGCGGGCGATGGCCTAGCCGTCGCGGAGTTCACCATCACCACCGACGGCCCGGAGAGCACTGAGGTGGCCGCGCCGTACGGTGGCGTCCTGCGTTTGCAGCGGGTCCTGCGCCCTGCCGCGGCCGGTACGCCCCTGCTGCCGCCGGATGCGGTGGGGCACGTCGCCGGCTCTTGGCGCACGGCGGACGGCGGCCGCGCGCAGGGGCTGTTCGCCGCTCTCTACTGAGGCCGTCCGGTGCCGGCAGGATGACGCGGATGTCCGGGTGGTCGTCGATGAGGACCTGCCGGTCGCGGCCGCGCGTCCAGGCCGGTCCCGTTGAGTGGGAGGGGCGGAGGATGTGTTCTCTGGGGGTGGCGAGAATCGTCGGGCCCGGGAGTCGCAGGGAAGGGCCGTCCGCATGAGCGAGGCAACCGGCGAGATCCGTCACCACATGATCGATGTGGGCGGTGCGAGCCTGCACGTGGCCGAGCAGGGCAGCGGAATCCCCGTGGTGATGTGCCATGGCTTCCCCGGGCTCTGGTACAGCTGGCGCCATCAGTTCCCCGCACTGGCGGCGGCGGGTTACCGGGCCATCGCGCCGGACATGCGCGGGTACGGCCGCAGCGACCGGCCGGAGTCGGCGCGGGAGTACGGCCGGGAGCGCACGGTCGCCGATCTCGTCGGGGTCCTCGACGCGCTCGGCATCGAGGAGGCGGTGTTCGCCGGGCACGACTTCGGGGCGTCGCTCGTCTGGGACCTGCCGCAGTGGGCGCCGGGACGGGTGAAGGCGCTCATGCAGCTGAGCGTCCCGCGCGTACCGATGTCGAAGCGGTTGCCGAGCGAGGGGTTCGCCCGGCTGGCTGAGCACCACTTCACCCACATGCACTACTTCCAGAAGGTCGGGCCGGCGGACGAGGAGCTGGGCGGCGCTCCGGAACGGTTCCTGGCGAACGTGTTCTGGGCGTTGAGCGGCGGCTACCGGTACCTCGACACGTGGCGGCACCCCAGCGAGGGCAACGGCTACCTGGACGTCCTCCCGGAAGCGCCGCCCCTGCCCTGGCCGTGGCTGTCGGAGGCGGAGTTCGCGTACTACGTGGCGGAGTTCCGCCGGACGGGGTTCACGGGCGGCCTCAACTGGTACCGCGCGAACGACCTCGTGTGGCGGGAGAAGCAGGACCGTCCGGACGAGCCCGTCTCCGTGCCGACGCTGTTCCTCGTCGGCGACCGCGACCCCGTTCACGAGATCATGGGCGCCGGTTCGCTGGAGGCGATGAAGGAGCTCGTCCCGGGGCTGCGCACGGTGCGCGTTCTCGAAGGCGCCGGGCACTTCATCCAGATGGAGGCGGCGGACGAGGTGAACGCCGCGATGCTCGGCTTCCTCGCCGGCCTCTCCGCGTAGAGGCGTCAGGCCAGGGCGGTCGCGAGCAGGGCGACGGCCGCGCCGCCGAAGACGGCGGTGTGGCGGACGTTCTGCAGGATCGGGAACACCCAGCGAGGGAAGCCGGCCTCGGACGCCTTGAGGAACGCGGGCACGTCCACGCGCTCCAGCATCGGGTCGCCCTTCCTGGCGAACGCGGCCCGCACGGACTTCGCGGCGGTCAGCTGGCTGTACAGGATGACGCAGTTGCCGGCGAGCACGAGCGGCATGAACACCCATGACAGGACCTCGCCCCAGTGGTTCCCGGCCAGGTTCAGCGCCGCCAGGACGGTCATGATCAGCGCGACGGCGGCGGGTGCCGCGGTCTCGTGACCGCCGGCGTCGAACCTGAGCCCGTTCTCGGCCAGCACCCGCGCGGGGACGCCCTGGCGTGCCAGTTCCCGCTCGGCGGCGGCCTGCGCGGCGGGCCCGTACCGGTGGCGGACGAGCGGGATGGTCACGAAGGCCACGGCGATGAGCAGCTGCATGGCGGCGGCGATGGTGGTCACGGTGTCTCCTCCAGAGCGACTTGAACCTTGTGCAAGTGGAACGTAGCCCGTGACTTGAACAATGTGCAAGTGCTGTCTTGAACTTTGTGCGAGAACCGCCGGGGCGCCCTATCGTGGACGCATGCCGCGAGACACGCTGACCCGGGAGCAGATCGTCCAGGCCGCCGTCGAACTGCTGGACGCCGAGGGGCTGGAGGGCCTCAACATGCGGAGCCTGGGCAGGCGCCTCGGCTCCGCCGCGACGGCGGTCTATTGGCACGTCAAGAACAAGGACGACCTGGTCGTCCTCGCCGGCGACCGGGTGTGGGACGAGATCGCGCTGCCCGACCTCGACGCGACCGGCTGGCGGGAGGCGGCCACCGCGCTGGCGACCGGGCTGTACTCGATGATGACCGGGCACCCGTGGCTCGTCCAGGCGTTCGGCTCGCACCTGTTCTACGGGCCGGGCAAGGCGCGCTTCGACGACCACAGCCTCGCGGTGTACGAGGCGGCCGGATTCGCCGGCCCGCAGGCGGACCGGGCCGCGGCGACCGTCTTCACGTTCGTGCTCGGAAACGCCCTCGGCGAGTCGGCGGCGGTGTCGCTGACCAGGCGGTTCAGCCGTGACGGCGGGGACGCGGAGGAGGCGTTGCGCAAGACCGTGGAGCGGGCGGGCGAGGTCGCGACGCGGTTCCCGCGGCTGCGCGCCCGCGTCGAGCGGCCGGAGGCCGCCGACTACGCCGCGGCGCCGGACGGCAGCTTCGGCTTCGGGCTCCAGGCCATCCTGGACGGCCTCGAAGCGCGCCTCCCCGCCAAGGCCTGACGGGTGGCTTGTCGCCGCCGGAGCGTGGCGTTGTCGGCGATTATCAACTGCTGCTAACCGCTTGCGTCAAGAATCGCTCTGGGGAGGCGAGCGGCGACGGCAATGAGTCACAGTGCCGCCGCGGGGAGCTAGGCAGCCCGCCGCCGCCGTGTGAAAATCCCGGCGAGTGGCAGGAGGTCCCCCGTCATGCCGCCTCAGGATCCGCCGCTGACCGAGCGCGACCGCGAACTCGGCTCGCTCGTGGCGGCGCTCGCCCGCCCGCCGGTCGTGGTGGTGGTCGAGGGGGAGCCGGGCGCCGGGAAGTCCCGGCTGGTACGCGAGGCGCTCGCCGACCGGGCCTTCGGCGCCCGCCACCTGCTGCTCGGGCACGCCGTGCCCGCGACGGTGCCGTGCCCGCTCGGGCCGGTGATCGAGGCGCTCGCGGGCGTCGGCCGGCCGCCCGCGCGGCGGCTGAGCGCGCTCACCGGCGTGCTGCGCACCGTACTGCCCGACCTGGCCGCGATCCTGCCGCCGCCCCCGCCGGCGCTCGGCGATCCGCGGCTGCTCCGGCACCGGCTCGTCCGCGCCGCCGCCGAACTGCTCGGCAAGCTCGGCCCGGCCGTGCTCGCGCTGGAGGACCTCCAGTGGGCGGACGAGGCCACCGTCGAGCTGCTCCGCATGATCGGAACGCGCCCGCCGCCCGAGCTGTCGGTCGTCCTCACCCGCACGCCCGGCCCCTTGGGAACCGGGCCCCCGGCCGTGCGCCTCCACCTGGAGCCGCTGCCGGCCGCCGCCGCCGGACGGGTGGCGGCCGCGGCCCTCGGCGAGCCGGCGGTGATGCCCCGCGAGGTGGCGGAACGGCTGTACGAGCGCAGCGGCGGCGTCCCCCGGGCGGTCCGGGAGGACGCGCGGCTGCTGCGCGACCGCGGCGTGCTCCGCCCCGTGGACGGCGCGTGGTCGCTGGCCGCCGAGCCGCCGCCGGTCGCGCCGCGCGCGATCGCCGCGGAGATCGTCGACCGGGCCCGCGGCCTCCCGCCCGGCGGGGACGCCGTGCTGGAGGCCGCCGCCGTCCTCGCCGAACCGGCCGCGCCCGAGCTGGTGGCCAGGGTCGCGGGGACGGGCGAGCGCGAGACCGGCGCCGCCCTCGCCGAGGCGATCCGCCGCGGGCTCCTCCGGGACGCGGACGGCGGCATCGTGCGGTTCCGCCACGAACTCGCCCGGATCGCCGTCTACTCGTCCGTTCCCGGCTACCGGCGGCGGGAGCTGCACCGGACCGCCGCCCGCGAGCTGACCTGCCGCGGCATGGTCGTCCGGGCCGTCGACCACCATCGCCAGGCCGGCGACCTGCGGGGATGGGCGGCCAGCGCGGAGGCCGCCGCCGCGCTGGCCGCGGCCGGCGGCTCGTTCGGCACGGCCTGCGCGTACCTTCGCGAGCTGCTCCGCTCGGGCGCGGTCCCGCGCGAGCGCCGCGCCGAACTGGCCGTCAAGCTCGCCCGCGCGACGCTCGCGACCGCCGCCGGCCCGGAGGAGGACACGCGCTCGCTGCTCGCGGCGGCGCTTGAGAAGGACGCGGGCTCGGGCGTTCAGCGGGGCGAGCTGCGCCTGCTGACGGCGTGGCTCGAACTGGAGGCGGGGGAGGCGCCGGCCGGGCTCGGTGACGCGGCCGCGGAGGTGGCGGCACGGGACGATCTGGTCGCCGTCGCGCATGCGCTGCCGGCCACGCCGGACAGGCTGCCGGCGCGCGGGCTGGACGCGCAGCGGGCGTCGCTGGAGCGGGCGCGGGCGGCGGCCGCCCGTACCGGGGACGCGGTGGCGCGGGTGGTGGTGCCGGCGACCGCCGCGCACCTGCTCGTGGCGACCGGCGATCCCGGGGCGCGGGCGGCGGTCGGCGCGCTGCCCGTACGCGGGGAGAACCCGGAGGCGAACGTGCGGCTCGTCCGCGGCCTGGCGGAGATCGCCGACGCGGCGCTGCACGCCGGACACTACGCGCGCGCCCTGGACCTGGCCGAACGGGCCCGGCGCGCGAGCGCGAACGGGGCGTACGGCGAGCGGCTGCGCGTGACGGTGGCGCGCGCCCGCTGGGCGATGGGCGAGATCGGCGCCAAGGACGCGGGCGGGCCCGGCGGCACGGCACCGGCGGCCCGGCTGCTGGCCGCCCAGATCCGTACCGGGCAGGGGCGGCTGGACGAGGCGCGCCGCGCGCTGCGCGAGGTCTCGTCCGAAGCGCTGCGCACCGGCGAACTCGCCGTCGCGGCGCACGCCGCCGCCGACCTCAACCGGGTGGCGCTGACCGGCGAGCAGCGGGACGCGGCGTGCGCGCTGGCCCGCGAGGTCCTGGACGCGGTGGCCCGCAAGGGGATCTGGGGCTGGGCGGCGCCGCTGCTCCCGTTCGCGCCGCCGGAGCCGGTGCGCGCGGTGCTGGCGCGCTATCGCGGCGCCCTGGAGGGACGGGACCTGCCGCTCGCGCGGGCCGCGCTCGTGTTCGCCGAGGCGCGGGTCCGCGAGCGGGACGGCGACGCGGTGCGGGCGGCGGCGGGCTACGACCGGGCGCGCGGCGGGTACGCGGCGCTGCCAGATCCCCGGATGGCGGCCCACGCGTGCGCCGCCCGGGAGCGTGCGCGGCTGGCGGCGGGCTGGGAGCCGGACGCCGAGGCGCTGCGCCACGCGTGGAGCACGTTCACCGGCCTCGGCCTCGGCTGGGACGCCGACCGGGTGAAGCGGCTGATGCGGGAGGCGGGGCTGCCCGTCCCGCACCGCAGGGGGCGGCGCGGGTACGGCGACCGGCTGTCCCCGCGGGAACGGGAGATCGCGGCCCTCGCCGCCGCGGGCCACACCAACCCGGACATCGCCGCCGAGCTCTGCCTCTCGGACCGGACGGTGAAGTACCACCTGGCCAACGCCATGCGGAAGCTCGGGGTGAGCAGCCGGCGGCGGCTGCGGGACGCGCTGGAGTCCGGCGCCCCCGACGCGGGCGCGGCGCACGTGTGCCACTGCGCGGATTGCGGGCGCCGACTAAACCTGTCCTGAACGGACGGGGCATCGGCCCGGCGATCCGGCGACTATGAGGGAGATTCACGTTCGACCGGCCGGAATCCGGGCTCCCACCCCACCCCGCGAGGACCGGTGGCCGCGTCGGGCGGCGGCGGAAGGACCGCCGCGCAAGAGGAGGAAGGACCCCCCGCATGAGACCCGCCAGCATGCTCGCAGGCCTCGCCGTCGTCGCCGCCGCCGGCCTCGTCGCCGCGCCGGCCCACGCCGCCGCCCCCGGACTGGTCGACGGCTCCGTGTCCGCCGTCGGCGCGAACTGCTCCTGGACGAACGCCACGACCAGCGACACTCCCCCCAACACCCTGACCGTCGACCACACCACGATCAACGCGACCTGCGACGGCGGCGTGAGCGTCACCATCAGCGAGTCGCCGTCGGTCAGCTTCGACGACGCGGCCGGCACCGCGACCTCCCCGAGGATCACGGTCACCGGCACGCTGGCCGGCATGACCTGCGGCTACTCCGTCACGAACGTCTCGATCACCCGCGACGGGACGAGCCGCACCTACACCGGCGGCCCGTACACGGCGAGCAAGACCTCGGGCGGCTTCCTCTGCCCGGGCACCGCGACGGTCGACTCCGCCACCTTCACCTTCCACTGATCCTGAACGCCGCCCCCCGCTCGCGGGGCCGGGGCTCGCCCCCGGCCCCGCTTCTCCCGTCACCGGCCCGGCGCCGGCCTCCCGTCCCCCGCCAGGGCGGTGAGGTGGGCGCGTACGGCGGTGGTGGTGCGGTCGCGGTCGCCGGTCGCCAGGAGGTCGAGGAGGGCGCCGCGCAGGACCGCCAGGACGAGGGTGCGGCGGGCCTCGCCGGCCAGCGTGGCGCGCTCGGCGGCGGGCTGGGCGTCGGCGAGCAGGGCTAGCCAGTCGTCGACGGTGGCGGCGGCGAAGCCGTGCCAGGGGCCGTCCCGGACGAGGAGCGAGCGGCCGTACCCCTCGGCCCACAGGGCGAGCAGCGGGCGGCGGGCGGGCGCGGACAGCCAGTCCCAGACCTGCCCGGCGGCGGTCGCGAGGTCGAGCGCGTCCTGCTCGCGCAGGCGTTCCAGGAGGGCGAGCTCGTCGGCGCGGGCGCGGGCCAGCAGGGCGCGTACGAGGCCGTCCTTGCTGCCGAACAGGTACAGGAGCACGCGCGGGCTGGAGCCGATCGCGGCGGCGAGGGGGCGCAGCGATAGCTCGGCCAGGCCGTGTTCGAGGACGTACCGGTAGGCGAGTTCGAGCAGCTCCGTCTGGCGGGCGGAGGGGACGGACGGGTCGCTGGCCACGGTGCTACCCTAGCCGTACTGAAACAGTCGTGTCAGTACGGAGGATGGCCGATGACCGACCCCGGCGATGCGCGCGTGACCGTCCGGCGGCTGGGCGCGCCCGGCGACCTCGGCTGGGTCGTCCAGGCCCACGGCGAGGTGTACGCCGAGCAGTTCGGCTGGGACCAGACGTTCGAGGCGCTGGTGGCCCAGATCGTCGCCGACTACGGGAACGGGCGGGACCCGCGGCGCGAGGCCGCCTGGATCGCCGAGGTGGACGGCCGGCGCGCCGGCTGCGTCTTCTGCGTCGCCGACCCGGCCGAGACCGCGCGGCTGCGGATCCTCCTGGTGGACCCGGCGGCGCGCGGCCTCGGCATCGGCTCCCGGCTGGTGGACGAGTGCCTGCGGTTCGCGAAGGAGGCCGGATACCGGCGGATCACGCTGTGGACGAACGACGTCCTGGTCTCCGCCCGCCGGATCTACGAGGCGGCGGGCTTCGAACTCGTCGACGAGGAGCGCCACCACAGCTTCGGGCACGACCTCGTCGGGCAGAACTGGTCCCGCGACCTCTAGCGGCGAAGGCGCCCCTCACGGCAGCCGGCGGATCTCGATCAGTTCCAGGCCGAGCTCGTGCACGCGCGCCAGGACGCCGTACAGCCCCGACTGGTCGAGCCCCCGGCCGCGCAGCACGGTCTCGGCCGGGTTCACCGTGACCGCCAGGTCCTCGAACGCGCTCTGGAACGCGGCACTGACGCGGCCGCGGATCCTGATCTCGTAGCCGCCGGGTTCCTGACTGGCGTGGTGGTCCGGTCGGTCGGTCACCTCGGTCTCCTTGGCTTCCTCGGCCTTCTTGGCCTTCTCGGCCCTGCCGGCGTCGGCGCGCGAGAGGACCAGCATCGGCCGCCGTGCCGCGGCGGCGGATCACTCACGGCGGGTGACCTGGGCGGCGGCGGCGAAAATCACCCGGGTGAGCGGACGCCGGGGTGATGCGGCCGCCCCCGGCCCGTGCGGAACCTGTCGGTACGGTTCCCGCCGTCCCCGCAGGAAAAGGGGGGGATTGCCCATGCCCACGGTCCCCGGCACGCCGGACAACGCCATCACGATCCCGCCGCGCCCCCCATGGTTCATCGACCGTCCGGCACCCGCCGCGCGGCTGGAGAAGGGGACCGCGGGGCCGGTCACCGTGGTCACCGGACCGCCGGGGGCCGGCAAGACGGCCCTGGTGGCGGCCTGGGCGGCGGCGCGGCCGCCGGCCGCGGCCGGACGGCTCGCCTGGGCGAGCTGCGACGCGGGGATGGGCCGCGACGCGTTCTGGACGCTCGTGCTCGCGGCGCTGGTACGGGCGGGCGCGGCCGGCGCGGAGTTCGTCCCGCCAGCCGCGCGCCCCGGCGGCGCGGACGATGCGTTCCTCGCCGATCTGGCCATCGAGCTGTCCGGCGGCGCCGGAACGGAACCGGTCGTCCTCGTCCTGGACGACTTCCACTCGCCGCTGAGTCCCGCGGTCGTGCACGGCCTGGCGTTCCTGTCGGAGCGGGCGCGGCCGCGGCTCCGGCTCGTCCTGGTCGGGCGGCACGACCCGCCGTTGAGCCTGCACCGGCTCCGGCTCGCCGGGGAGCTGACCGAGATCCGCAACGACGCCCTCGCGTTCGGGCCGGCGGAGACCGGCGCGCTGCTGGCGCAGCACGGGGTGGAGCTGCCGGCGGCGTCCGCCGCGGCGCTGCGGCGCCGTACCGACGGGTGGGCGGCGGGGCTGCGGCTGGCGGCCATGTCGATGGAGCACGACCCCGACCCCGAGGCGTTCGTCGCGCGCTTCGCCGGCGACGACCAGTCCGTCGTCGGGTACCTGGTCGAGCAGGTCCTGGACGCGCAGCCGCGCGACGTGCGGCGGGTGCTGCTGCGCACGAGCGTCGGCGACCGGCTGACGGCGGACCTGGCCATGGAGCTCGCGGGCGCGGCGGGCGCGGGCGTCTTCCCCGCGCTGGTCAGGCAGAACGCGTTCGTGCTGCCGCTGGGCGGCGGCTGGTACCGCTACCAGCGGATGTTCGCCGAGGCGCTGCGCGTCGTCCTGCGGCACGAGCTGCCGGGCGAGGTGGCGGGCCTGCACCGGCGGGCCTCCCGCTGGTTCGCCCGCGAGGGGTTCCTGCCCGAGGCGGTCGGGCACTCCATCCGCGCCGGGGACTGGGCGCACGCCTGCCGGCTGGTCGTGGACCGGCGGGCGGTCGGCGAGGTGCTCGGCCTGACCGGCGACCGCGCGCTCGCCCGGGCGTTCGCGGCCATGCCGGCCGCGGTCGCCGCCGAGGTGCCGGAGGCCGCGGTGGTGGCGGCGGCGAGCGCGCTCGCGCGGGG
>NZ_JBEZWH010000006.1:0-241482 GCF_040703975.1 Spirillospora sp. NPDC029432 | reverse complement strand
GCGGGCGGCAGGGCGCCCTGCCGCCCGCGCCGTCAGCGGCCGCCGGCTCCGGCGGGGGGACGGGAGCCGTGGCGTCCCTCGGGACGGCGGGGCCGGGGCGCGGTCACGTGATCTCTCCGTTCTGGTAGGCCCGGACGAGCCTGCGCGGCACGAGGACGCGCCGCCCCTCGACGGTGATGGGGACCAGGTCGGGGCGTCGCGCCTTCCACTGCGAGCGGCGCTTGCGGGTGTTGCTGCGGGACTTCCTGCGTTTGGGGACGGCCATGGGGGAGTGCTCCTACCAGCTCGACTTGGTGACGCCGGGGAGTTCGCCGCGGTGGGCCATCTCGCGGAAGCGCACCCGCGACAGCCCGAATTTGCGCAGGTGCCCGCGGGCCCGCCCGTCGACGGCGTCGCGGTTGCGGACCCTGGTCGCGCTGGCGTCGCGCGGCTGGCGCCGGAGTTCGCGGATCGCCGCCGCGCGGATCTCCTCGGCGGTGTGCGGGCTGCGGATCAGGCGCTTGAGTTCCGCGCGGCGGGCCGCGTGGCGCGCGACGACGGCGCGGCGCCGCTCGTTCGCGGCGATCTTGCTCTTCTTGGCCATCAGACCCTCTCTCCACGGGCACGGACGCGGGCCACGGCGGCCTCGATGCCGATCCTGTCGATCGTCTTGATCGCGCGGGCGGACAGCCGCAGGCGGACGTACCGGCCCTCGCTCGGCAGCCAGTACCGCTTGCGCTGGATGTTGGGGTCGAACCGGCGCGAGGTGCGCCGGTGCGAGTGCGACACCTTCTTCCCGAACGACGGCTCGGCCCCGGTCAGCATGCAGCGGGCGGGCATCAGCGCTCCTCCCGGTACGTGACGTGCCTGCGGACGATCGGGTCGTACTTGCGCAGGGTCAGCCGGTCCGGGTCGTTCCTGCGGTTCTTGCGGGTGACGTACGTGTGGCCGGTTCCGGCGGTGGACCGGAGCTTGATCACCGGCCGGAGTTCGTTGCGGGCCATCGAACCTCCTCTCGACGCATGCAATGATAGCGATAACCGTTTTCATTTGCAGAGGGGGTCCCCGATGTCCGTTCCCGTCGTCCTGGTGGCCGGCCTGCACGGCGTGGCCCGCGCCGCCGTCGTCGACCGGCTGCTGCGCGAGCGTCCCGGCGCCCTGGCGATCCACCACGACCTGCGCGAGATCGCCGGCGGGCTGGTGACGCGCACCGTCCGGGACGCCGCCGCGACGCTGGAGCAGACCCTGGTCCGGCTGGAGCACGGCTGCGTGACCTGCACCGTCCGCGAGGACCTCATCCCGCGGCTGCTCCGGTACGCGGACCGGGCGCCGCTGCTGGTGGTGGACCTGTGGGACTGCGTCGAGCCGCGCTCGGTCGCCGAGGCCCTCGACCACCCCGGCCTGGACGGCGACATCCGGCTCGCCGGGGTGCTGACCGCGGTGGACGCCGAGCTGATGCCCACCGACATCTGCCGCGGCGAGCTGCTGTCGGAGGCGGGCAAGCCGGGCGCGGCCGGAGACGGGCGCTACCTGGCGGAGGTGCTGGCCCACCAGATCGAGTACGCCACCGCGCTCGTCGTCCCCGACACGCTGCCCGCCGCGCTGCCGCCCGCCGACGAGGACGACCTCCGGCTGTGCCGCGAGCTGCTCGGCCATCTGGCGCCGATGACGCCCGTAACCATGCCCGGCGAGCCGCTACCGCCGCTGACCGGCCCCGCGCTGTGCACCCGCGAGCTGGCGGCCCGCGTCGATCCGGCCACGGCCCAGCTGCCCTGCGCGACCCGTACCCCCGCGGCCGACACCGTGGTCTGGCACCGCACCGCGCCCCTGCACCCGGCGCGGTTCTTCGACGCCATGGACGTCCTCGCCACCGAGTCGGTGCGCAGCCGCGGCCGGTTCTGGCTCGCCAGCCGGCCCGACCGGATGCTGGCCTGGGACGCGGTGGCCGGCATCGTCACCGTGGAGGACACCGGGCCCTGGCTGGCCGCGCTTCCCGAGCCCGCCTGGGCGGACGTCCCGCCCGCCCGCAGGCTGGCCGCAGCGCTGGACTGGGCCCCCGGCCGCGGCGACCGCGTCCAGCACCTCGTCCTCACCGGCCCCGGCCTCGACCAGGACCGGATCCACGACCTGCTCGACTCGTGCCTGCTCGCACCCGACGAGACCGCCACCGCCCTGGACGACCCGTTCGCCGAGATCCTCGACCTCGACCCGACGACCTGATCGAGAACGCGCCGACCCGGGGCCGTGCTCAGGACGCCTCGGCGCCGAGCGTCCGGGCCACGGTCCGGCGGGCCGCGAGGCGGGCCGGCAGGGCGGTGAGCGCCGCCGTCGCCAGCAGGGACGCGAGCACGGCGGCGAGCAGCCACCACGCCGGGGGCGCCGTCACCTCCCCGGCACTGAAGGGCAGGATGCCCAGGGGGATGCCCGCGAGGGCGCCGGGCAGCGTCGGCAGGAGCTGCGCCGTCGACAGCCCGGCCGTGATCTGGCCGGGGGTCGCGCCCAGAGTGCGGGCGACGGCCATGGTGGGGCGGGCCTCCAGCGCGGTGGTCCAGGTGATCGTGGCGGTGTTCACGAGGGCGAGCACGAGTGCCGTCACGGTGACGGCCAGCAGGATGTGCCGTTCCTGCGCGATGCGCGCCGCGGTCGCCATGGGCGAGCCCGGATAGCCCTCGACGGGCTGCGCGTACATGATCAGCAGTGCGGTCGCCACCATCAGCGTGATCGCGATGTTGCATCCGTGCAGGAAGGCGCGGCCGGGCCGGCGGGCGATCAGGCGCAGCCCGAGCAGCAGCGGGATCGGCAGCAGCGCCGACAGCCCGTTCAGCCAGGGCCGGCGCCGGGGCCGGCGGGCGGTTCCGGCCAGCGCGGTGACGGTCGCGGTCCGCACCGCCCGCACGGTCGGGCCGCAGGTGGTGAGGAGCGCCACGGCCACGGCGACGACGGTCGTGAAGAAGACGGTGTCGCCGGACGGGCCGGCGGGGGCGGAGAGCAGGCTGGCACTGGGATTGAGGACGGCCGGCGCCGCGAGCCGCGCGATCGTCAGGCCGAGGGCGTTGGCGAGCAGCGCCAGGGTCAGGTACTCGGCGAGCAGGACCGCGGCGATGAGGCCGGGGGTGGCGCCGACGGCCTTGAGCAGCCCGGCCCGGCGGGCCTGCTTGACGGCCCGTCCCGCCGCCAGGGTGGCCACGCCCCCGATGGCCAGGAAGCCGAGCAGCCAGCTGCCGACGACCAGGATCGGCTGGGTGTCGCGGAAGATGACGAAGTCCTGCCTGGCGATGTCCTGCCAGGACCTGGTGCTCACCCACGTGTCCCCGAGCAACGAGGCCCAGGCGGGGTCGTGCCGGTTCGCCTCCTCGACCGTGGCCGGATCCCGCAGCTTCAGGTTGATGAAGGAGGTCACCGGGGCGTCGGACGCCGCCAGCGCCCGGGTGTCCGGTTCGGCCAGCCAGACCACGCCGCCGCCGTCGCTCGGCCCGCCGCCCGGGCCGATCCCCAGTCCCCACGGGTAGACCGCGCGGGCCGCGGTCACGGCGATCCCGACGACCGGCATGGGGCGGCCGGCGATGGTGACGCGGTCGCCGACCTCGACGCCCATGGCACCGGCGAAGCCGCGTTCGAGCACGGCGCCGCCGGGGCGCACCCAGGTGCCCGAGGTCACCAGCGGGCGGTCGACCCGGGCCGGTGCCGTGCCGGTGGCGTGCACCACCGCGGCCCCCGTGGAACCGTGTGCCGTGAGCTTGGTGTAGTACTGCCGGTACGGTCCGCTGTGAGCGATCACCCCGGGCGCGCGCTCCAGCGACTTCAGCGTGGTGACCGTCTTCCGGTCGGCGCCGGGGGAGAGCGCGACCATGTCCGGCCCGGCCGTGGCGTCCCGGGTCTGCCGGTAGAGCGCTTCGGTCCCTCCGGACAGTGACAGGCCGAGGGCCAGGGTGGCGGTGGCGGCGGTGATCGCGATGAGGAGCGTCCCGGCCTGGCCGGGATGGCGGCGCACGTCGGCCAGGACGAGCCGGAGCACCAGCAGGATGCGGCCCACGGCGGTCAGTCCTCCAGCCCGACCAGGTCGGCGAGGCGCCCGGAACCGCGCCCCGCCATCCAGGTGTCGTCGACGAACACCCCGTCGCGCATCGAGACCAGCCGGTCCGCGGTGGCCGCTACCCGCTGGTCGTGCGTGACCAGCACGACGGTCTGCCCGCCGGCACGCAGCTCCTCGAAGAGCCTGAGCACGTCGAGCGTCGCCGCGGTGTCCAGGTTCCCCGTCGGCTCGTCGGCCAGCAGGACCAGCGGCTCGTTGGCCATGGCGCGGGCGATGGCCACCCGCTGCCGCTGGCCTCCCGACAGCTCGCCGGGCAGATGCCGGGCGCGGTCGGCGAGCCCCATCTGCTCCAGCAGGAGGGCCGCGCGGCGCCTGGCCGCACGCCGCGAGCGGCCGGCCAGCAGCGCGGGCAGCTCCACGTTCTCCGCCGCGGACAGCTCCTCCACCAGATGGAAGGACTGGAAGACGAAGCCCACCGTCCGGCGGCGCAGCCGGGCCAGTGCCCGCTCGCTCAGCCTGTCGATCCGCTCCCCGGCCAGCCACACCTCGCCCGCGGTCGGCCGTTCCAGGCCGCCCAGCAGGTGCAGCAGCGTGGACTTCCCGCAGCCGCTCGGCCCCGTCACCGCCAGCGTCCGGCCCGCCGGAACGTCCAGCTGGACCTCGTCGACGGCCCGGACCAGGCTCTGGCCCTCGCCATGGCTCTTGGACAGGCCGCGGGCCCGCAGCACAGCGCCGAAATCGTTCATGCACCCTCCGCCTACCCCTAACGGCTAGCCAATAGATAGCGGTTAGCTGAGGTGAGCGTCAACCGCGGCCGCGTGACCTGGGACGCGGGGGCCGTACCTAGGATCGGTCGGGTGCGGACGAACGGAGAACGGCCCGAAGAGGGGTTGCCGGCGCAGGTGTCGTCGCTGCGGGCCACCCGCTGGTTCGACGACCGGCCGGTGCCCGCGGCGGAGATCGTACGGGTGCTGGAGGCGGCCCGCTGGACCGGGTCGGCGCGCAACCGGCAGCCGTGGAGGTTCCTCGTCGTCCAGGACCGCGGCCTGCTGCGGGAGCTGGGCCTGCTCGGCGCGTACGCCGCCCATCTGGCCGCCGCCCCGGTGGCGGTCGTGCTCGCCGTGGACCACGCGGCGGGAGGCCAGGACGCCGAGTTCGACGCGGGCCGGGTCGCCCAGAGCCTCATGCTCGCCGCCCACGGCCTCGGCCTCGGCAGCTGCCCGGCGTCCTTCTTCCCCGCCGCCAACGCCGAGCGGGCCGCCCGGCTGTGCGGCGTCCGGCCGCCGTGGAAGGTCCGGACCGCCATATCGCTCGGCTACCCGGCGCCCGCTCCCCGGGGCAGGTCCGCCATCCCCTCGGGACGCCTGCCGCTGGACGGCATCACGCGCTGGATCGGCTTCTGAACGTCCGGAACCCCGGTGAGCCGCCCCGCCCCCGCGGCCCCGTTCGTGATCTTTTCGTTGCCGGTGGAGACATTGTCCGCCTCCATGGCGTCGCCTAATCTCCGGATTGCTCGCTTCGACGGATGAGCGGGAAGGCCCCCGAGGGCTTTTTCGTCTCCGTGCGCGCCAGGGCGAGGGCGATCAGCGCACGCGGCCGTGGCGCCATGGACCCGACGGAGTGAAAGTGATGGTCGACGACGTCCTCGACTCGCCACCCGGGCAGGGCGCGTCCGGCGGCCGCGCGCCCCTGGGGCGGCGGATGGTCCAGGTGCTGCCGGACGGGCTGGTCGGCCGGCTGGTGCGGGCGGTCTATCCGCGCTTGGAGCCCGAACTGGCCCGGCTGCCCGAGTACGTGCCCGCCGGCGGGACGGCGGTCGATGTCGGCGGCTGGTTCGGGCCGTGGACGCGGCGCCTGGCGGACCGGGCGGACCGGGTGGTGACCCTGGAGGCCGACCCGCGGCTGGCCGGCCTGCTGCGCCGCACCTTCCCGCGGGTCGACGTCGTGCAGGCCGCGGCGTCCGACGAGTGCGGCGAGATCGACCTGTGGATCCCGGAGGGCGGGGCCCTGGCGGGCGTCTCCTCGGTGACCGCGGGCGCGGGCCGTCCCGTCCGGGTCCCCCGGGTCACCGTGGACAGCCTCCGTCTCGCCGACGTGCGTTTCATCAAGCTGGACGTCGAGGGCCACGAGCTGAACGTCCTGCGCGGGGCGGCCGAGACCGTCCGCCGCGACCGGCCCGCCTTGCTGATCGAGGTGGAGGAGCGGCACGGCCGGATGCCGGAGGTGATCGCCCTGGCGCGGGCCTGGGGCTACACCGGGCATGTGCTGCTGGACTCCGGCTGGGTCCCGCTGGCCGGCTTCGACCTGGGCGCCCACCAGCGGAGCACCGTGCACGAGCTGGACCGCGGCTTCGCCGCCAGGGCGCTGCGCCCCGGCAGGCGCTACATCAACTCCGTCCTGTTCACGACGGAACCCCCTCCTCGCGGCCGCTGATCCCCGCCCGGCCCACACTCAGAGGATGAGACCGCCGGTGGCGCGGATGTTCTGGCCGGTGATCCAGCCGCCGTCCGGGCCGGCGAGGAAGGCGACGACGTCCGCGATGTCGGACGGGCGGCCGAGGCGCCGCAGGGCGGTGAACGCGATGGTCTGCTCCAGGGCCTCGGGCGGGTTCGTGGCGCGGAGCAGGTCGGTGTCGGTCGTGCCCGGCGACACGGTGTTGACGGTGATGCCGCGCTCGCCGTACTCGCGCGCCGCGACGGCGGTGAACTGCTCCAGCGCGGCCTTGCTCGCGGAGTACATCGCGAGGCCGGGCACCGGGAGCGCGGTGTTGAGCGTGGAGATGTTGACGATGCGGCCGCCGTCGCGGAGGACCCCGCCGGCCCGGCGCATCGCCAGGAACGGGACCTTGGCGTTGACCGTCATCACCCGGTCGAACTCCTCCGCCGTGACGTCGGCGATCGGCGCGGGCGCGTTGACCGCCGCGTTGTTGACGAGGATGTCGAGGCCGCCGGCGACCGGCTCGAAGAGCGCGTCCACGCACGCGGGGTCCTCCTGGTCCGCGCGCACGGCGACGGCGCCGTCCAGTTCCCGGACGAGCTCGTCGGCCGCCGCCCGGCTCTCCTTGAAGCCGAACACCACGCGGGCGCCGTCGCGGGCGAGCCGCCGCACGATCGCCCGGCCGATCCCGCGCGTGCCGCCCGTCACGAGCGCCGTCTTCCCGGTAAGCGTCATGGCCCGGGAGACTAGCCCGCGGGCCTCCCGTTGTATTGAAGGAATGCGCGCAGCTGCAGCGGCGTGAGGCCGCTCATCGCCCGGACGTCCCGGGTGAGGTGCGGCTGGTCGGCGTACCCGCACGTCCCCGCGAGATCGAGCGTCGCGGACGGCCTGCTCAGCAGGAGCGCGACGTGCTGGAAGCGGGCGATCCGCGCGACCGTCTTGGGCGGCAGGCCGATCCGCCGCTGGAAGCCGGCCTCCAGGCGGCGCCGGGCGACGCCGAGCTCGTCGGCCAGCTCGTCGATCCGGAGCCGACCGGCCGACTCCTGGATCCGCCACCACGCGCGGGACACCATGCCGTCCCGCGACGGGTCCGGGTCCGGACGCGGTCGCAGCAGCTCCGACAGCTCCTCGTCCAGCACGGCGAACCGGGCGGCCCAGCCGCGCTCCCCGGCCACCCGGTCCGCCAGCCGCCGCGCGCGGCGGCCGAGCAGGTCGTCCGGCGGGACCCCGGTGCCCGCCAGCTCGCGCATCGGGACGCCGAGGAGCGCCGACACGCCCGCCGAGGTCAGCCCGACCGCGATCCCGTACCGCCAGCCGGTGTCGCACACGAGCGGGGTGTCCCGCGGCCCGGTGACCAGCCCCGGCCCGGCGAAGTCCACGATCAGCGTGGTCAGGCTTAGCGGCAGGACCCGGCGCCGCGGGGGCTCCGCCGTTCCGGTGCGGAAGCCCCCGTAGCCCACGACGTACGGGCGCAGCGACGGCCGCGGCCGGCCGGTGGCCAGCTCGCAGGGCACCGCCTCGACCCGCACGGAGATGGAATGGATCACGGTTCCATCATCGCGCGCCCGCCGCCGCTCGTCCCTCCTGATCGCCGAGCAGCCTGCTGGGCGTGGTCCTGCGGATGTGGACGAGGCCGTCGAACGCCCCGCGCAGCGAGGGCACGGTCATCACATGGTCCGAGCCGTCGCCGCCGCCCGCGTACGAGGGCCAGATCATCCGGGCGGTCGCCGGGGCGTCCAGCCAGGACCGGACCGGCCCGGGCGCCGGCGCGCCCAGGTCGAGCAGGTAGTCGGCACGGCGGCCCCTGCCCAGGGTGGCGTCCAGCAGGCCGGGCGGCGGCGCGGCGATCGGGTACGACCCCAGCCCGGGCCCGAAGCTGGAGGTGATGGCGCCCTGGTGGAACACCGCGCCGATCGAGACGTACCGCCGGCCCAGCCGGTCGTGCAGGTGGCCGCCCGCCATCGTGGCCCGCCAGCCACCGCCCGGGAAGCGGTAGGTGATGGCCGGCGCCTTGGACGTGTGCGCGCTCGCCGCCGAATAGGCGATCCGGCCGCCGCCCATCGTCCCCCGCCACCAGCGGAGGGTGTCGGCGATGAACGCCTCGCGGCGGGGGCTGAACCCTTCCTCCGCGAACGACTCGTACCAGCCGAGGATCGTCCGGGCATGCTGCTCGGCGTACTCGCGCGCGGTGCGCGGCGCCGTCGCCGGGACCTCGCGCACCAGATCGTACGCGGCGCGCGCGTCCTCGATGTGCCGGCGGCGCTGTTCGTCCGTCAGCCCTCGATACCACTCGAACTGGCCGTCGTCGGTGTGCCGGAGCGGGGCCAGCAGCCGCTCCAGTTCGGCCAGCCGGCCGGGCGCGACCCGCCGCACGTAGCCGGTGACCTCGTCGAAGCCGCGGTCGCGCAACCGGGTGAGATCGGCGCCCAGGAACCTCACCTGCCGGTCGTGGGCGAGGTTGTAGGAGCGCATCCAGCGCACCATGTCGAGGATCTCCTCGCTCATCCAGAACGGGAACCTCATGCCCATG
Source organism: Spirillospora sp. NPDC029432 (assembly GCF_040703975.1). Taxonomy (NCBI): domain Bacteria; kingdom Bacillati; phylum Actinomycetota; class Actinomycetes; order Streptosporangiales; family Thermomonosporaceae; genus Spirillospora; species Spirillospora sp. NPDC029432. Next base: position 232,504 of record NZ_JBEZWH010000006.1, on the reverse strand, counting down.
ACGATCTCGCGCGGGTCGCCCCGGCCCGTCGTCACGTAGCGGTCGATCTCCACTCCGTGCGAGAAGTCGTGCTCCATCGCGATCGTCCGGAAGCCCATGCGCTCCACGAGGTACCGCGCCATCCGGTGCTTGGCGCGGAACTGCTCCCGGGATCCGTGCGTGGACTCGCCCAGCCCCACCACCGCGGCCTCTCCGGCGATCCCGCGCAGCGCGCCCAGATCGTCGAGCGGCGCCCGCGGATCGGTGGTCAGGGGCACCGCGTTCCGGTCGATCCAGGCGCCCACCGCGCGTTCGCCGCCGGCCGGCCCCGCCTGCGCCGCCGCGGGGATGACCGCGACGGTGGTCGCGGTCACGCCCGCCGCCACGCCCGCCGCGGCCAGGCGCAGCGCGTACCGTCCGGTCGCCGGGGGTTCCTTGGCTCTCATGTTCCGCTCCGTTCGCCGAGTCGTCTTGGCTCGGCCCCCAGCGTCGGTGAGAGGAGCGCTCCGGAACGTCCGCTCGCGGGGGTGTCCGCGGCTACCGCATCCGTCGTACCGCCCGGTCGTCCAGGCCGCCCGCCGGCGTACGGCCGCGGCCGCTTCCCTGGCCTCGTCCTGACGCGGCGGTCCGCGACGGCGCGCGCCCCTGCCGTCCGGTCGCCCGGCGCCGTCACCACACGGCGATGACCGGCGGGTCGGACGCGCGCCGCCGCCATTCCTCGGTGAGGCGGACGAGCCGGTCCGGGGCGGCGATGCCGTGCACGCCCGCGATCCTGCCGTCCCTGATCTCGAACGCCACGGTGCCGACGACCCGGTCGCCGAGCACGGCGAGGACGGCGGGGGAGCCGTTCACCAGCCCGTGGTGGAACGCGGGGGAGCCGCCGACCAGCCGCCGCTTCGCGGGGGTGGGCCTGAACCCGGCCCGCGCGACGGCGGCGATGCGCTCGGGGGTGCGGTACAGCGCGGGCGTCCTGGCCAGGCCGGCGCCGTCGGAGATCGCGGTTGCGTCGTCGGTGAGCAGCGCGACCAGCCGTTCGGTACGGCCCGACGCGGCCGCGGCGAGGAACTCCTCGACGACCGCGCGCGCCGCCGCGGGGTCGGCCTCGCGGCCGCGGCGGCGCGCGGCGGCGACACGGCGCCGGGCCCGGTGCAGGTGCTGCTGGCTGGCGGACTCGGTGATGCCGAGGATGTCGGCGATCTCGGCATGGCCGTACGAGAAGGCCTCGCGCAGGACGTAGACGGCCCGTTCGACCGGTGAGAGCCGTTCCATGAGGGTCAGCACGGCCAGGGACACCGACTCGCGCTGCTCGGCGGTGTCGGCCGGGCCGAGCATCGGGTCGCCCTCGAGCAGCGGCTCGGGCGGCCTCGCGCCGGCGGCGTGCTCGCGGCGCGCCCGCGCGGAGCGGAGCCGGTCGAGGCACAGGTTGGTGACGATCCTGGTCAGCCAGGCCTCCGGGACCTCGATCAGCTCCCGGTCGGCGGCCTGCCAGCGCAGGAACGCGTCCTGCACGGCGTCCTCGGCGTCGGCGGCCGAGCCGAGCAGGCGGTACGCGAGCGAGGCCAGCCGGGGCCGGCCGGCCTCGAAGCGCTCGGTGGCGGTGCCGTCCACGCGGACCAACCTACGCGGCGGCCCGCTCGGCGGCCCGCTCGGGCACGGCGGCCGCGCGGTGCCTGCGCTTGGGAAGGCCGAAGGTCGGGTGCGAGATGCCCCAGAGGGCGGTCCAGAGGATCCCCGCCTTCAACCGTGCGGCCGACCGCCCGCCCACGTACCACGACTTCGGCCGCGCAGCGCCGTCGACGAGTTGCATGATCCCGTCCCGCCGGCCGAGGCTGATGTGGTTGCCGACGTACACCAGCCTGGTGCTGGAGATCCGGTGGCCGGTCAGCCGCCCGGCGATCGCGTCGGTCGCCTGCATGCCGGTGAAGCCCGCCGAGGCGCAGGACATCGGCAGCGGCCGGCCGTTCTCGCCGATCGCGTACGCGCTGTCGCCGGCGGCGTAGACGTCCGGGTGCGAGACCGAGCGCATGGTGGCGTCGACGACGATCTGCCCGGTGCCGGCGACCTCCAGGCCGGCGGCGGCCGCGATGGGGGAGGCGGCGAACCCGGCCGCCCACACGGTCGCGTCGGCCAGGAAGCGGGTGCCGCCGGCGCCGGCCGCGTGCGCCGGCCCGACGGACTCGATGGCGGTGTGCTCGTGGACGGTGACGCCGAGCCGGTCGAAGGCCCGGCGCAGGTGGCGGCGGGCGCCGGGGGAGAGCGCGGCGCCCAGCTCGCCCCGGGCCGCGAGCGCGACCGACAGGCCGGGGCGCGACTCGGCGATCTCGGCGGCGGTCTCGATCCCGGTCAGGCCCTCGCCGACGACCAGCACGTTCGCGCCCTCGCCCAGGCCGTCCAGGCGCTCGCGCAGGCGCAGCGCCGAAGGGCGGGCGGCGACGTCGAAGGCGTACTCGGCGACGCCGGGGACGCCGCGGTCGGCGGCGCGGCTGCCGAGCGTGTAGAGGAGGGTGTCGTACGCGAGCTCGTCGTCGCCGTTCCCGTCGGTCACCGCGACGGTCCTGCGCTCGGGGTCCACGGCGGTGACGCGCGCCAGGCGCAGCCGCACCCCGGTGCCCGCGAACACGTCGGCCAGCTCGCGTTTCCTGAGCTCCTGGCCGGCCGCGAGCTGGTGGAGCCGCAGCCGCTCGACGAACCCGGGCTCGGCGTTCACCACGGTGATCTCGGTGTCGGCCGGGGAGAGGCGGCGGGCGAGGTTCCCGGCGGCGTAGGCCCCGGCGTACCCGGCGCCGAGGACGAGGATGCGGTGCTTCATGGTGTCGCTCCTGTCAGGTTCGCTTCCTTGCCCCCTTGAGCGGGACAGGTCCCGGATTCCTGACAGGAGCGGGGTGTGAAGCGCGTCACCGCACCTTCCGCACGCGGGTGGTCTCGGTGCCGAGGGAGGTGCCGTCGGCGCTCACGGGCGCGATCTCCGGAACCGGGGTGCCGTGCCGGTCGACGAGGACCGAGTGGGCCTCGCCGGGGGCGAAGGCGTGGCGTTCCCCCCACTGCCGCAGGGTGACGACGACCGGGAAGAGATCGCGCCCCGCGTCGGTGAGCACGTACTCCCGCCGGCGGCCCGAGGGGGCGGTCCGCTGCGCGAGGAGGCCGTTCGCGGTGAGCTTGCGGAGGCGGTCGGTGAGGATGTTGCGCGCGATGCCCGTGCGCCGCTGGAACTCGGTGAACGACCGTGCCCCGTCCATCGCGTCGCGGACGACGAGCAGGCTCCACCTGTCGCCGACGAGGTCGAGCGTGCGGGCGACGGGGCAGTCCGGGTCCGTCCAGCCGGCGTCCGGGGCGCGCGTGGTGGGGCGCGGCATGGCACCTCCCGATGAGTTGCGGATTGAAACCATTGTGCCGTACGGTCCGATCGGTTGCAATTTGCTACTAATCGAGATGGGGTCGCGATGGACAGGGGGCGGCGGGCGCTGCTCGCGGTGGTGTGCGGTGTCGCGGTGGCGGGCGTGTACGCCGCGCAGCCCGTACTGGAGCCGATGGGGCGCGATCTCGGAGTGCCGGCGGGCCTCACCGGATGGATCGTCGCCGCCGGCCAGGTCGGGTACCTGGCGGGGCTGGTGCTGCTGGTGCCGCTCGGCGATGTGATCGACAGGCGTCCGCTCATCGCCGGGCACCTGGCCCTCATCGCGGTGGGCGCGACCCTGACGGCCGCGGCCCCGGCCGCGTGGGCGGCGTTCGCCGGGCTCGCGACGGCGGGGTTGTTCGCGGTCGTGGTGCAGACCGCGGTCGCCTACGCCGCGGCGGTCTCGCCGCCCACCGAACGCGGACGGAGCATCGGTGTCGTGACCTCGGGCGTCGTGGCCGGCATCCTGGGCGCCCGCGCGGTCGCCGGCGCCCTCGCCGAGATGTGGGGCTGGCGGAGCGTCTACGCCGTGCTGGCGGTGCTGTCGCTCGCGCTCGCGGCGCTCGTCCTCGCCGTACTGCCGCCGGAGGGGCGCACCCGCCGGCCCGCGGGGTACGGGCACGCCATCGCCTCGCTCGGCGGACTGTTCGGGCAGCGCTTCTTCCTCACGCGCGGGCTCATCGCGTTCTTCCTGTTCGCGTCGTTCGGAACGCTGTGGAGCGGGCTGTCCCTGCCGCTGGCGGACGGGCCGTGGCGGCTGAGCGAGAGTCAGATCGGGCTGTTCGGCATCGCGGGCCTCGCCGGTGCGCTCGGCGCGGCGCGCGCGGGACGGTGGGCGGACGCGGGGCGGGCGGCTCCGGTCACCGGTCTCGCGCTCTCCCTGCTCGTCCTGGCGTGGGCGGCGATAGCCCAGCTGCCGCGCTCGCTGTGGCTCCTCATCGCCGGGATCGTGGTCCTCGACCTCGCGGTCCAGGCCGTGCACGTGAGCGGCCAGCACCTGCTCACCGCCGCCTATCCGGATCGCACCAGCGGCGCCATCGGCGGCTACATGGTCTTCTACTCGCTCGGCTCCGCCCTCGGCGCGGCGGCGACCACCGCCGTCTACGCCGTCCACGGCTGGGCGGGCACCAGCCTCCTCGGAGCCGGATTCGCGGCCTGCGCGCTGGCCGTCTGGGCGACCGGCGGGCGCCCGCCTGCCGGCACCGCCGACCGCCGGTCCCCGGCCACCCTCCGTTATAGTCATGAACATTGATCGTCAATATTCATGACCGACTTCGGGGAGTGCTCCACCATGGCGAGCGAGACCGGGCCCGACCTGGGCGTGCTGACCGGCCGGCTGATGCGCGCGATCCAGGACGAGCTGTTCCAGCGGCTGGCCGAGCGGGGCCATCCCGACGTCCGGCCCCGGCACGGCACGGTCCTGGCCCACCTGCACGCGGGCGGGCTGCGCGCCACCGACCTGGCCGAACGCTCCGGCCAGCACAAGCAGATCGTCGGAACGATCGTCGACGAGCTCGTCCGGCTCGGCTACGTCAGCCGCGAACCCGACCCGGCCGACCGGCGCGCCAAGCTCATCGTCCCCACCGCCCGCGGCAAGGACGAGATCGCCACCGCGCGCTCCATCCTGGCGGCGATGGAGGAGCGCCACGAGCGGGCGCTGGGGGGCGGCACGTTCACGGACTTCAAGCGGATGCTCCAGCGGATCACCGAGCAACAGCGCGACTGGCGCTCTCAGGAGGACGGTGACGTGCCGGGGATTTAGTCACGAAGCTTGACTATCAAGAATCGTGACTATAGCTTGGTTCCAGAGAGACCGGGAGCGGCTCTCCCTCCGCCACGGAGGGCCAGGGGTGCCCCCGCCGATCCACCCGCGCCGGCCGCCCGCCGGCGCGGTTCGGGACCTCCTGGAAAGAGCCGTCACCATGAGCACCTCCATCGCCGCCCGCCGGCTGCACGCGGACTTCGCCGGCCCGGTGCACCTGCCCGGAGCCACCGGATACGAGCGGCTCCGCGGCACCCCGTTCGCGCCGGTCGACCCGCGGCCCGCGCTGGTCGCCGAGGCGACCGGCACGGAGGACGTGCGGGCGGCGGTCCTGGCGGCCCGCGAGGCCGGCACGGGCCTGGCGGTGCAGGCCACCGGGCACGGCACCCACACGGCCTGCGACGGCCGGCTGCTGCTGAGGACGTCCCGGATGGCCGGCGTGCTCGTCGATCCGCACCGCCGCCTCGCCCGCGTCGGTCCCGGCACCCGCTGGGAACGGGTCCTCGCGGCCGCCGCGCCGTTCGGCCTGGCCGGCCTGTCGGGATCGCACCCGGGCGTCGGCGTCACCGGCTACACCCTCGGCGGCGGCATGGGCTGGCTCTCCCGCGCGTACGGCTTCGCCGCCGACAGCGTGCTGCGCGCCCAGGTCGTCACGGCCGGCGGACGGCTCGTGACCGCGTCCCCCGAGAGCCACCCCGACCTGTTCTGGGCGCTGCGCGGAGGAGGCGGCAACTTCGGCGTGGTCACCGCGCTGGAGTTCCGGCTGTACCCGGTGGCCGAGGTCTTCGCCGGTACGGCCTGCTTCCCGGCCGAGCGCGCCGCCGAGATCGTCGCCCGCTACCGCGACTGGATCGGCGGGGTGCCCGACGAGCTCAGCACCGCGCTGGTGTTCACCTCGATGCCCGACGCGCCCGAGGCGCACCCGTCCGTCCGCGGCCGCCGCGTCCTGCAGCTCAAGGTGCTGTACGCCGGGGAGGCCGGCCAGGCCCGGCGCCTGCTGCGGCCGCTGACGCGGGCCGCCGGCCCGGCGCTCACCGAGGACTTCCGCGCCCTGCCGTACGCTGAGGCCGAGATGGGCGGCACCGCCCCCGCCCAGGTGGACCTGCTGGAGGAACTGCCGGACGCGGCGATCGCGGCGATCGTGCGCGCCGCCGGATCAGACGGCGGGCCGGCGGTGGAGATCCGCCACTGGGCCGGTGCGATGGGGCGCCCGGGCCCCGAGGCAGGACCGGCAGGCCCCCGCGCCACCCGCCTCTCGGTGATCGCCGACAGGCGGACGCCGGCCCTGGCCCGCGCCCTGCGCCCCTACAGCGGCGGCGCGTTCCTGAACTTCCTGCACGATCCCGCCCGGACCGCCGACGCCTACAGCGGCGCCGACCACCGCCGGCTGGCGGACGTCAAGCGCGGGTACGACCCCGAGAACGTCTTCGGCCTCGTCCACAACATCCCGCCCGCCCCGGCCGCCGCCGCCCGCACCGCCGGATGAGACGGCCGTGGTCGCACTCGCGGCCCGGCCAAGCACGGCGGACCCTTTCCGCGCGCGGGAGCGGCTGCGACAATCTCGCGGCAGGACCCACCCCAGGGAGCGCGGTGTTTCGCAGGAGCGTACGGAGCCAGACCGGGAAGTTCGGCACCGAACTGGAGGCGGTGAAGGCGCACACCGCGGCGGGCCGCTGGCGTGACGCGGTGCTCGCGAGCATGCGGGCGGAGCGCATCATCACGCGGTCGCAGCGCGCGGAGCCGTACGATCTCCAGCACACGTGGGTGCTCGGCTCGACCTGCTACGACCAGGCCCTGCTGTGGGACCGGCTCGGCAGGGGCCGCCAGGCCGTCAGCGCCGCCCGCAGGGCGCTGTGGGCCTACCACTTCCTGGACCCGTCGAAGGGCGTCGCGGGCCGCGTGCGGGAGGCGCTCGCCGGCGGCGGGCCCGAGGCGGCGGACGGCGCCCCGGCCACCCCGGCGGAGCTGATGGCGCACGCCGCGGACGCGCGGGCGCGGCTGGCCCGCCTCCTCGCCAAGTACCGGAACGAGCGCCGCCGCGGCGACGAATCGATCATCGAGCGCTACCGCGGCCGCTCGGTGCCCGGCGAGGTCGACCTCCTGGGCCAGGACGCGATCGGCGTGTACACGGAGCTGATCGAGGCATCGCACTACGGGCGCGACGACCTCGACCGCGTCGAGCAGCAGTACCGGGCCGCGCTGGAACACCTGCGATGAGCCCCTCCCGGGACGCGGCCACGGCCACGTTCCGGATGCCGTGGACGCCGTTCATCGTGACGAGCACGGTGAGCGGCGCCGGGATCGCGGGCCTGCGGCGCGCCGGGCTCTCAGCCCGTCCCGGCGGCCGCGCCGTGGTGGGCGCGGATCAGGGCGATCACGGTGCCGGCGGTGCGGTCGAGGTGGGTGCGGCCGTCGGGCAGCCGCGCGGCCGGGCTGATGTAGCTGCGCCGCCCTATGTGGGTGGCCGGATCGAGCCGGTGGACGGTGACCTTCCCGGCGCGGCGGGCCCGGTTCCAGCCGCTGCGGCGGAGCACCCGCCAGCGCTGCGGGAAGATCCAGGCGCCCACCCGTTCGATGTGGTCCGCGGCGCTGGTGAGCTGGTGGAGGTGGTCGGCGCCGGTGAGGTCGTTGGCGCCGTTGTGGAACCCGCCGATGTTGATCAGCAGCAGCGGAGCGCGCAGCCGCTCGCGCAGTTCGCCGGCCGCGCCGGTGGCGACCTGGGCGCCGCCGCTGTAGCTGAGCAGCACCACCGGGATCCCGCTGCCGGGCCGGTAGCCGGCGTACCGCAGCTGGCCGGCGATCTGGGCGCCGACGGCGCGGTTGTACAGCGGCCGGTACCGGCGGTCGGCGGCGACGAAGATCTGCATGACGTTGTGCAGGAAGAGCAGCAGCCCGATGTGGCGGCGGAGCCACGCCCACACGGGCCGGTCCAGGAGCGGGGCGGCCACCGGCGAGTACGGCTGCACCTGGCCCAGCACCCGCAGCTCGGGGGCGCCGGCGATGATCGCCTTGACCAGCTGGCCCCCGTCGCGGGTGTCGCGGAACTGGCGCTTCCCGATGCCGTCCAGGTAGACCACGTAGGCGTCCGGCGGACGGTCGGCGTCCGCGCCCCGGGCGTACGGCACGCCCTGCGGTAGCTCGCCGGCGGGAGTCCGCCAGCCGGCGATGAAGACCATCACCTCGTAGCGCGCGAGGAGCGCCTCGGCGAGCAGGACCGCGCCGAGCGCCAGGGCGAGCAGGGGGAACCAGTTCATGCGAGCGGCTCCCGAGCACCGGTGGCGAGGGCCGCCGCGAACAGGCGCCGGACGGCGTCGACGGCGGCGGCGAGCCCGAACCCGGCGAGCGCGACGCATCCGGCGGCGGCCCACCAGCCCAGGCCCGTCGCCGCGGCGAGCGGTCCGGCCAGTCCGGCCCCGACGCCCACGAGGAGCAGCAGGTGCAGCAGGGGGCCGAGCAGCGGGAACGCGATGACGGCGGCGAGCAGCAGCGGGGCGATCAGGCCGGGCGTCCAGGACGGCGCGGGCCCCGCCGGGGGAGCGGACGCCACCAGTTCGGCGAGGGCGCCCGCGGTCACCGGCCACAGCGCGATGACGGCGCTCTCGACCACCGACCCGATCAGCAGCAGCCCGACCATGATGTGCGGCGACATGCCGGACCGGCGGGACACGAGGGGCAGGATCCGCCCGGCGGCCTCGGACAGCCCGGCGGCCAGCAGCAGGACGGCGACGGCGGGTGACATCGGTCAGCGCTCCCCGGCCGGTTTTGCGTGGGCCGGCGGGACGGTCCGGCCGGCGCGGTTCAGGTAGTGCTCGAGTTCGTCGGCGGCTCGCAGGTGGCCGCCCGCCTCGCGCTGGACGGCCCGCAGGATGGCGGCCGCGTCCCGGAAGCGCGGCTCGCCGAGCAGGCGCCGGGCGAGGGCGCGCACGGACTCCTCGGTGACGTCCCGCACGCCGATCGACAGGCCGGCGCCGAGCTCGGCGACCCGCCGGGCCACCAGCGGCTGGTCGGCGCCGTGCGGGACCACCAGCATCGGGACGCCGGCGTGCGTGGCCTCGTTGACGCTGTTCATCCCGCCGTGGGTGACGAACATCGCGGCGCGGGCCAGCACCTCCGGCTGCGGGACGAACGGGAGGGCGAGCACGTTGGCCGGCAGCGGATCCAGCGCGGCCGGGTCGGCGGACCCGGTGGAGACGACCACGGTGCCGGCCAGCGGCGCGAGCGCGGCCGCGAAGGTCCGCAGCAGCCGCGGGTTCGGATCGATCACCGTGCCCAGCGAGGCGTACAGCACCGGGTCGCGCAGCCGGTCCGCGGGGAAGGACGGGTCCGGCGGGCGGGCGCCGAGGCTCGGGCCGACGAACCGGTACGACCCGTCGAAGGCGTCGGCGCCGGGCTGGAACGTGCGCGAGGTGTAGACGAGGTTGAGCGGCTGCCGGACGTTCGCCAGGTCCAGCAGCGGCAGCCCGCGCGTGTCGTGGCGGCGGTGCAGCAGCCACCGCGACCGCAGGTAGGCCGCGGCGTCGCGGGGCCGGGCCGCCGCCTCGGCGAGCAGCTCCCAGGAGGCGCGGGTGGGGCTGGGCACGGACCCGTTGAACGCGAACGTGGTGAACGACGCCGCCGCCGGCACCCCGAGCTCGGCGGCGGCGACCGCGCCCCACGGGCAGGCCGAGCCGTGGACGATCAGGTCCGGCCGGTCGCGCCGCAGATCCGACAGCACGGCGGGCAGCACCTCGACGGCCGTACGCGCGAGCCCGCCCAGCATCGTGACCGGCGTCGGCGGGTCCGGGAGCGGCCGGTCGCCTCCCGGGTAGAGCCGCACGGCCGCGCCGGCGGCCTCGATCTCCTTCGCGAACGCGGGGGAGGCGTGGTAGGTGACGGTGTGCCCGCGGCGGACGAGCTCGGCCACGACCGGCAGTGTCGGGTTGATGTGCCCGTGCATGCCGATGTTGAGGAACGCGATGGTGCTCACGCGCGGGCCTCCGATGCGGAGCCGTCCCGGTACAGGCCGGGCCCGGTGATGCGCAGCCGGTCGAGAAAGCGCCCCGCGGCCAGCGCGGCGGTGTCGATCAGCCGCTGGGAATGCCCGAAGTCCCAGGGCGCGGGCCAGGCGTCGACCCCGGTCGGCATCACGACGGTCGGGACCTGCCGGGCCACCTCGCGCAGATCGCGCTCGATCTGATGGTGCAACAGCAGCAGCCCGGCCCGGACGGCGACCGCGCCCGCCCGCCGCGGCGGCACGGCGGGGCGCGGCGACCACCACTCCGGCCCGGTCGACAGCACGACGACGCTCGCGGCCCCGGCCGCCAGGGCGGCCAGGACCGGGACGTAGGCGATCACCCCGCCGTCGACGAGCGTCCGGCCGTCCCGGACCACCGGGGGCAGGACCCCCGGGATCGCCGCGCTGGCCAGCAGCGCGGACTCCAGATCGCCGCGGTCGAGCAGCACCTGGTCGCCGGTGACCAGGTCCATGGCCACCGCGGTGAACGGGACCTCCAGCCGCTCGATCCGCGCCGGCAGCCCCGCCCGGCCGATCAGCCCGCGCAGCCCCCGGTCGGAGAAGACCCCGGCCCGCCGCGGCAGGTAGCCGAACGGGAACACCTCGCGGCGGCGCAGCCTCGTCCAGACGGCCTCCAGCCGCGCCGCGGCCCCGCGGGGATGGGCGGCCGCGATCGCTCCGCTGAGCGCGCCCACCGACGTCCCGAAGATCATGTCCGGGACGAAGCCGCGCCGCTCCAGCGCGTACCCGACACCGCAGTGCGCGGCCCCGTACACGCCCCCGGCTCCCACCACGGCCGCCACGGGACGGGGAAGGCCGTCCAGACCCGCCGGTTCCGCCTCTCCGGCCGGCCGCCCCGCCGGCGCGGCACGCGTGCCCCTCATGGCCCACCCTCTCCCATCGCCTGGGAACGTGCTGTCCCCAGCTAAGACAGGCGGGCCACCGGATCTGTGACAGCGCGGATGTCGAGGAGTGCGCGCGTCAGCGGGCGTCGTCGAGGACCTGGCGCAGCCGGCGCGCGAAGGCCTCCGGCTGCCCGGTCTGGCCGAACTCGCCGCCCATGAAGCCGCCGTGGTGGCTGGGGAACACCGTCGCCCGCCCGCCGAGCAGTTCGGCCGCCGCCACCGCGGTGCGCGCGGTGATGGCGGCCTCGGTCTCCTCGCCCACCGCGATCACGATCCGGGTGGGCGCCGCGGCCAGCGCCGCGATGTCGGGCCGGTAGTCGCTGACCGCCCAGGACCGGTCGGACAGCAGCGGATCGTCACGCGAACCGTCGTCCTCGGCCGGCAGCCCGAAGGCGGCGGGGTCGGGTACGGGCCGGGCGAAGTAGTCATCGGTGAACTCGCCCTGCCACGACGTCATCGCGATGAAGGCGGCCATGCCGGTGCCCCAGCCCTTGGCCTGGTACGCGTCGAGGATGCCGGCCCGGGCGCGCATGGCGGCCGGGGCGTCCGGCAGCAGCGCGATGAGCGGCGGCTCGTGCGCCACGAGGGTGGTCACGTCGCCGGGATGGGCCGTCACCAGGGCGAGCGCGGTCACGGCGCCGCCGCTGCTGGCGAACATCTCGACCGGGCCCGCGCCGAGCGCCTCGATCAGTGCGTGCACGTCGCCGGCCTGGGTCTGGGGCGTATGGTCGTCCCGGCCGTCCTTGCGGGTGCTGCGGCCCAGGCCGCGAGGGTCATAGGTGATCACGGTGCGCTCGGGGAAGTGGGACGCCAGCGTGGCGAAGCCGTCGGCCGTCATGGGCTGGCCGATCATGATCAGCGGCGGGTGCCCGCCGGCGGGCGGGAGCGGGCCGCGGACGTCATAGACGAGATCGGCCTCGGGCGTCTGGAGTGTCTGCACGGTCATACCCCTGTGGACTCCTTCCGCGGCGAGAACTCATCGCTTGAACGAGCGCCCGCCGGCGGCGAGTGCCTCCCCGAGGACGCCCACGGCCTTGGGGCCGACTCCGTGCATCGCGCGCAGTTCGGCCTCGGTCAGTTCGGCGACCTGGGCGAGGGTGGTAATGCCGGCGGCGGCGAGCGCCCGCGTGGCCGGCCGCCCGATGGCCCTGGGCAGGTCGCCGACGCCGCCGGCCGCCGCGGGGTCCGCGGCGGCGGCCTGCGCCGAGAGCCGCTTCGGCGCCCGCGAGAGCCACGCGCGCCGCACCCAGTGATTGAGCTGCTGCCCGTTGATGTCGGCGAGCCCGACGCGGACGCCGATCGCCTTCCCTCCATGCGTCAGCCGCTCGGCCCCCGGGTGTGCCGCCAGGAACTCGTCCGCCTCGCCCTCGGGCAGGAGCAGGTGCACGTCGTCGTCCCCGCCCGTCGAAGCGAAGCGCTTGCCGCGCACCGTGAACACCACCGTCCCGGAGCGCCCGGCCTCTTGGCCGGTCTCCAGCAGGGACAGCGCGGTCTTGCGTAGCTGGGCGAACGTCGTCACACGGCCTCCTTCGGCTCTCTCAGCCCATTCGGCTCTCCTGAGCCCATTCGACCATCCGCGCGCCCGGAACTCATCGGTGCCGCGATCGCGGCTTCGCCCAGCGCCGCCGGAAGGGTTCCCCGCCGCGCGGCCGCCGAATTTTGCAGAATGCGCATGTTTTCATAACATGAAAGCATGCGGGGGGATAGCGCCGGTGAGGGCGGGCTGCGGGAGCGCAAGAAGCGCGCCACGCGTGCCGCCCTCGTCGAGGCCGCGGTACGGCTGGCCGTCGAGCACGGAGCGGACAACGTCACCGTCGAGGCGATCAGCGAGGCGGCGGGCGTGTCCGCGCGCACGTTCTTCAACTACTTCGCCACCCGTGACGACGTCTTCGTCATGATCGGCGCGGAGTCGAGCGCCCGGATCCGGCGCGCGGTGACCGAGGCGCCCGCCGACCTCTCGCCGGTCGAGGCGCTGCGGGAGGCCATGGCGGCGGAGCTGGCCGACGTCGTGCGGCAGAACGAGCTGTGGAGCCTGCACGCCGAGGTGCTGCGCGCGTCGCCGCGCCTCCTCGTCCGCAGCATGGGCGTCCACATGGCCGACGAGGCCGAACTCGCCGAGGCGCTCGCGGACCGCGTCGGCACGGGCGCGTCCTCCGGACCCGGCGAGCGGCGGGCTCCGGCACCGGGCCTCTATCCGAGGCTGCTGGCGGCGGTCGCGGGCGCGGCCGTCCGGGTGGCCGTCGAGTACTGGTGCGCCCGGCAGGACGACCTCGTCTTCACCGACGTCTTCAACGAGGTGTTCGAGCACCTCGCCGAGGGCCTGCCCGCGCCGTCCGGGCCGGCCGGAGCGCACTGAGCCCGGCCACCCCGCCCCGCCCGTTCCTCGAAATCACCAGAGCTCGGAAAGAGATGCCCGTGAACGCACCACCGGCGCCCGGCCAGGCGTCCCCCGCCCCCATGTCCCAGCGGCAGATCCTGCAGGCCATGTCCGGGCTGATGGCGGGCATGTTCGTCGCCATCCTCGCCGGGACGGTGGTGGCCAACGCGCTGCCCCGGATCATCGCCGACCTGGGCGCCGGCCAGTCCTCCTACACCTGGGTCGTCACCGCCGAACTGCTGGCCATGACGGCCACGGTGCCGCTCTGGGGCAAGCTCGCCGACCTCTACAACCAGAAGCTCCTCCTCCAGCTCTCGCTGGGCATGTTCGTGGTCGGCTCGCTGCTGGCGGGCTTCTCCCAGGACGTGGGGCTGCTGATCTTCAGCCGGGTGGCGCAGGGCATCGGCGCGGGCGGCCTCACCGCGCTCGCGCAGGTCGTGATGGCCGCGATCATCCCGCCGCGCCGGCTGGGCAAGTACGCCGGGATCTTCGGCGCCGTGTTCGCCGTCGGCACCGTGGCCGGGCCGCTGATCGGCGGCGTCCTGGTGGACACCTCCTGGCTCGGCTGGCGCTGGTGCTTCTTCATCGGCGTGCCGTTCGCGCTGCTGGCCATCCTGCTGCTGCAGCGCACGCTGAAGCTGCCCACCGTCCGCCGCGAAGTGAAGATCGACTTCCTGGGCGCGTTCCTGATCGTCGCCGGCGTCTGCACCCTGCTGATCTGGGTCTCGCTGGCCGGCACGGAGTTCGACTGGGCCTCCTGGCAGACCGCCGCCCTGACCATCGGCGGCGTGCTGCTGCTGGCCGCCGCCGTCCTGGTCGAGTCGCGGGTCCCCGAGCCCGTCATCCCGCTCGGCATCTTCCGCAACCGCACCGTGACGCTGACGACCGTCGCCAGCCTGCTGGTCGGCCTGGCCATGTTCGGCGGCACCGTCTTCCTCTCGCAGTACTTCCAGGTCTCGCTGGGCAAGTCCGCGACGGTCGCGGGCCTGATGAGCCTGCCCATGATCCTCGGCCTGCTGGTGTCCTCGACCGTCGCGGGGCAGCTCATCAGCGCCACCGGGAAGTGGAAGATCTACCTCATCGCGGGCGCCGCCTTCATGACCGCGGGCCTGGGCCTGCTGTCCACCATCGGCTCCGACACCCACTTCGCCGTGCTCAGCGTCTACATGGCACTGCTCGGCATCGGCGTCGGCCTGCTCATGCAGAACCTCGTGCTCGCCGCGCAGAACGACGTCCCCGCGGCCGAGCTGGGCGCCGCGACCTCCGTGCTGTCCTTCTTCCGCAGCATGGGCGGCACCATCGGCACCAGCGTCCTCGGCGCGATCCTCGCCAACCGCGTCGCCGCCGAGATCACCGAGAGCCTCCAGGCGGCCGGCGCCCCCGCCGGCGGCCAGGCGGCCGGCCACTCCGTCCCCGACATGACGACCCTGCCCGCGCCGATGCGCGCCATCGTCGAGCACGCCTACGGGGTCGCCACCGCCGATCTCTTCCTCGTCGCCACGCCGTTCGCGCTGCTCGTCCTGCTCATCGTCCCGTTCATCAAGGAGAAGCCGCTGAAGACCACCAGCGGCATGGAGCGGCTCGCGGAGGAGAGCGACGGCAAGGCCCCGGCCGCCGCCACGTGACACGCCCCGCGCCGGGGCGCGCCGCCGGCCGACCGGTTCGGCGGGTCGTACCGGCACCGCTCCGGCGCGCCCAGGCAGACAGAGATGTCTGACAGTTGGGGGATCGCCTCCGCCCCGCCGTTCCGGACCGGTAGATTTCGATCATGGGCTGGGATGGCGACGGGGTGTTGGCGGGCCGGTACCGGAACCTCGGCCTGATCGGCCAGGGCGGCATGGGCTCGGTGTGGCGGGCCCATGACATCGACCTCGACCGCGAGGTGGCCGTCAAGGAACTCCGGGTGCCCGAGGAGGTCACCGACCAGGAGCGGCGCGTCTGGTACGCCCGGATGGAACGCGAGGCCCGCGCCGCCGCCCGGCTGCGGCACACGGGCATCGTCACCGTGCACGACCGGGTGATGGGCGAGGACGGCCGCCCCTGGATCGTGATGGAGCTGGTCCGCGGCCGTTCCCTCGAACAGCTGCTGGCCGAGCGGCAGGCGCTCCCGCGGCGCCAGGTCGCGGAGATCGGGCTCGCGATGCTGGACGCACTCTCGGCCGCCCACGCCCAGGGCGTCGTGCACCGCGACGTCAAGCCGGCCAACGTGCTCCTGGAGGGCGACAGGGTCCTGCTCACCGACTTCGGCATCGCCGCGCTGGAGGGGGACGTCACCATCACCCGCTCGGGCATGGTGCTGGGCACGCCCGCCTACATGTCCCCCGAGCAGGTGGAGGGCAGGGCCGTCACGCCGGCCTCGGACCTGTGGTCCCTGGCCGCCACCCTGTACGCGGCGGTCGAGGGCCGCCGCCCGTTCGACGGGCCCAGCCACGGCGCCGTCTTCGTCGCGATCGCCACCCGGCAGCCGCCACCGCCCCGGTGCGGCGGGCCGCTGGCGCAGGTCCTGGACGGCCTCCTCCGCAAGGACCCCGATGAGCGCCTCTCCGCCGCGCAGGTCCGCGACCTGCTGAACGCCGTCCTGGACCCGGCCGCCGCGACCGCGTCCGACGACCGGCCGCCCGCCCGTCACCGTCCGCCCCGTACCGCGATCCTCCACCCGCCCGCCCGCGCCGTCGCGCCCCCGCGCTACCGGACGGCGCTCGTCAGAGTCGCCCTCGCGTGCACCGCGCTCGCCGTCCTGGCCTTCCTGGCCGGGCCGTGGACGGGGTCCAGCGGGGACAGTCCCATCGGGATCCACTCGCAGAAGGCGGCTCTTCTGATGCTGCCCGTGCTCGTGGCGTTCATCGTCATGTGCGGGCTGTGGTTCCTGCCGCACAGGCCGGCGCTCGTCCTCGCCCTGATGATCGCGATCCTCGGCGGCGTGCACGTGGAGGCCCTCATCGTGTACGCCTACCGGCATGACGAGGCCGCCCCGGTCATCGAGCCGCACGTCGGATTCGAGGTCTCCTGGGTACTGAGCACGCTCGCGTTCCTGCTCGCGTTCGCCGCGGTGAACCCCTCGCTCGCCGCACGGGTGAGGGACCCGCCCGCCCGCCTCGCCCTGCTCACCGCGGCCGTGCTCGCCGAAGGCCTGTTCGCCCTGGTGTGGGTCGTGCCCGTCTACACGATCGCGGGATCCGGCCTGGAGTGGGAACCGGACGGCAACGCCCCCCTCATCGCCCCTCTCCTCCTCCTGGGCCTGATCTGGCTCGGCGTCCAGCCGTTCATCTGGTCGAGCAGGGTCAGAGCCGAGTTCTCCCGCCGCTGAGGCGACGGCGGCCTCAGGAACGGGCCCGGCCGCGGGCGTAGTGCCGCCCGGCCTTCGCCCGGTTGCCGCACCGGCGCATCGAGCACCACTGCCGGTTGCGGGCCGGGGAGCGGTCCACGAACCGCAGGCCGCAGTCGTCGGCCGCGCACACGCGCAGCCTGCCCGTCTCCGCGCCGGTCACCAGATCGATCGCGTCCACCGCCACCTGCGCCAGCGCGGTGGCCACCGCGGGGCCCGACGGCACGCGCGAGGGGCGGCCGGCGGCGTCGAGGGCCAGCCGCGGCGCGAGCGGCACCGCACCGGCCACCTCGTTGATCGCCTGCGCCGCCGCGTCCGGCACCGGCCGGCCCTCGGCGGCCGCGAAGACCGCGCTGTCGATCGCGCCGCGCAACCGCCGTGCGGCCGCCAGGTCGGCCGGTCCGGCCGCCCCGATCTGCGTGAAGCCCGCCTCACGTAGCCATCTGGCCAGGTCATCAGGGGTGTGAAGCGTCTCGCGACCGCCGCGGACACGGTCTCGCAGCGTGTTGAGCAGATCGACGCTGGAACGCCCGCCGTCCCACACCCAGTCGCCCACACAGTCGCCCATAACCCCATCTTAGGGTTAGGCTCGGCTCTAACCGTCTTAGGGGGTTATAGATGATCACGGACATCGCCGAGGTCAACGGGACCCGGCTGTACTACCGGCGGGCGGGGGAGGGGCCGCTGGTGCTGCTCCTGCACGGCTGGCCGCAGACCGGGCACTGCTGGCACCGGCTCATCGAGCCGCTCGCCGCCGGCCACACCGTCGTCGCGCCCGACCTGCGCGGCTACGGCTCCAGCGACAAGCCGCGCACCGGCCACGACAAGCGGACCAAGGCCGAAGACCTGCACCAGCTCGTGGCCGCGCTCGGCTTCGACTCCGCCGCGGTGGTCGGCCACGACCGGGGCGCCCGGGTCGCGCACCGCTGGGCCCTGGACCACCCGGACGACATCACCCGGCTGATGCTGCTGGACGTCGTCCCGACCCGGGAGATGTGGCGGCGGATGGATCACCGGCTGGCCGCCGGAAGCTGGCACTGGCTCTTCCACCTCCAGCCCGACCTGCCGGAACGGCTCGCCGGCGCGGACGTCGCCGGGTACCTGCGGCACTTCTTCGACGCCTGGTCGTACCGCCCGCTGCCGGAGGACGACATCGCCGAGTACGTCCGGGCGTTCTCCGCGCCCGGCGCGCTGCGCGCCGGCTTCGACGACTACCGGGCGTCCTTCCCGGACGACGCCGAGGCCGACGACGCCGACGCGGCGGCGGGCCGGAAGATCGCCATGCCGCTGCGCGTGCTGTGGGGACGGGCCAGCTTCCTCGCCGGGATCGACGCGGTCGCGGTCTGGCGCGACTACGCAGAGGACGTCACCGGCACGGTGGTCGAGGACTGCGGCCACTTCCTCGCCGAGGAACGCCCCGAGCGGATGCTCGCCGAACTGCGGGAGTTCCTCGCCGCCTGACGCCGAGGCGCCGGTCTTCCGAACCGGCCGCGTCCCGCCGTCCCCGTAAGCTTGGACGTGTGGCTCCACTGCTGACCCTGCTCGACGGTGTCCGCTGGCGGGGCGTGCCGCTGGCGGGCGAACGCGCGCAGGCCCTGCTGGCCGTGCTCGCGCTGCACGGAGGGACGGACGTCGGCGACGGGCACCTGATCCAGGAGCTGTGGAGCGAGGAGCCGCCCGCCAACCCCGTCAAGGCGCTGCAGGTGGTGGTCTCCCGCACCCGCACGGCCACCTGCCCCGACGCCGTGGTGCGCACGGCACGCGGCTACCGGTCCGGCCTGCCCGCCGGCCAGGTGGACGCGCTCCTGCTCTTCGACCTCGCCGAACGGGCGCGCGGGGCGCTGGGCGAGGGCGACACCGCGTCGGCCCGCCGGTACGCCGAGGAGGCGATCGCCCTGGGCGGGAACGGCCCCGGGCCGGCCACCGGGCCGCTGGGCGACCTGCGCGCGGTCGCGTCCGAGCGGCTGGCCGAGGCGCGCCGCGTGCGGGCCGTCGCGCTCAGCAGGGACGGCGACCACGCGGACGCCCTGCCCCTGCTGGAGGAGTGCGCCGCCGTCCGGCCGCACGACGAGGAGGTGCTGGCCTGCCTGCTGCGCAGCGAGGCGGCGGTACGCGGCGCCGCCGCGGCACTGGAACGCTACGAGCGCTACCGCACGGACCTGGCCGAGCGGCTCGGCTCCGACCCCGGCCCCGGGCTGGCGCGCGTGCACGCCGGGCTGCTGGCCGCCGACCGGCCGGTGCGCGAGGGCATCCTGTACGACGGCTCCTCGCTGCTGGGCCGCGACGGCGACATCCGCACCATCCACGCCCTGCTGGAGACCGGCCGGGTCGTCTCCATCGTCGGCCCCGGCGGGCTGGGCAAGACGCGGCTGGCGCACGTCGCGGGCCGGAACGCCGCGCAGCCGGTGGCGTACTTCGTCGAGCTGGTCGCCGTGTCCTCCCCGGAGGGCGTGGTGAGCGAGGTGGGGGCGGCGCTCGGGGTGCGCGACTCGATCGCCGGGATGCGGGTGCTGACCCCGCAGCAGCGCGCCGACGTGCGCACCCGCATCGCCAGGCATCTGGACCAGGTGCCCGCGCTGCTCATCCTGGACAACTGCGAGCACGTCATCGAGGCCGTCGCCGACCTGGTGGCGTTCCTCGTGGCCGGCACCCGCGACCTGCGGGTGCTCACCACCTCGCGGGCCCCGCTGGCGATCCCCGCCGAGCGGGTCCACCAGCTCGGCGAGCTGGGCACGGGCGACGCGGTCGAGCTGTTCCGGCAGCGGGCCACGGCCGCACGCCCGGACGTGCGGCTCGACGCGGACGCCGTACGGGAGATCGTCACCCGGCTCGACGGGCTGCCGCTGGCCATCGAGCTGGCCGCGGCCAAGGTGCGGGTGATGTCGGTCGAGGAGATCGGGCGGCGGCTGGTGGACCGGTTCGCCCTGCTGCGCGGCGGCGACCGCAGCGCTCCCGACCGGCACCGGACGCTGCTCGCGGTCATCGACTGGTCCTGGAACCTGCTGGACGAGCCGGAACGGTCCGCGCTGCGCCGGCTGTCGCTGTTCGGCGACGGCTTCTCCCTGGAGACGGCCGAGCGCCTGCTGGGTCCCGAGGCGCTGCAGGCCGTTCACGCGCTGGTCGAGCATTCCCTGCTGAGCGTCAGGGAGACCGGGTACGGCCTGCGGTACCGCATGCTGGAGACGGTCCGGGAGTTCGGCCTGATGCGCCTGGCCGAGGCCGGCGAGACGGCGCGGGCGCGGGAGGCGCAGCGATCCTGGGCGGTCGAGTACTGCGCGCGGCACGCCGGCGAGCTGTTCGGCCCCGGCCAGTTCGCGGCGGTGGACGCGCTGCGCGCCGAGGAGGGCAACCTGGCCGACCTGCTGCGCCGGGCGCTCGCCGAGGGCGACCGGGCGACGGCGGTGCGGCTGCTGGTCGCCGTCGGCGCGCTGTGGTCGCTCCAGGGCGACCATCCCCGGCTCATCGCGCTCGGCGGCGCGATCGCCCGTGCGTTCCGCGGCTGGTACCCGCCCCCCGAGCTGGAGGAGCCGACCAGGGCGGCGCTCAGCGTGGTGCTCATGAACATGATGGTGGTCTCCGAGAGCGGCCGCGAGATGCGCGACCTGCTCGCCCGCCTGCCGGACCGCGACATCGGCGACGGCCGCCTGCGGGCGATGACGGAGGTGGTGCTGGCCACCGATCCGGTGTTCGGCGACGAGGCGCACCGGCGGCTGGCGAAGCTGAGCCGGAGCACCGACCGCGACCTGGCGCTGCTGGCGTCGCTGACCCTGAGCCACGCGCTGGAGAACGTCGGGGAGCTGGCGGCCGCGACCGAGGCGGCGGAGCGCGCGCTGGCCCTGATCCGGCCGGACGAGGGCCCGTGGACGGCGGCCATCCTGCACGCCACGCTGGCCCAGCTGGCCATGCAGCGGGGCGACCGCGCGGGCGCGGACGGCCACGCCCGCGCCGCCCTGCCCGTCATGGCCAGGGTCGGCGCCGGCGACGACGAGGCGCAGCTGCGCTCCCTCATCATGTTCAACGCCATCCAGGCGGGCGACCTGGAGACGGCCGAGGCCGAGTTCGCGGGGCTGACGGCGGCGGTCGGCGACGGCGAGGCGGTGCAGCTCGGCCTGGCGTTCATCCCGATGTGCGCGGCCGAGCTGGCGCTCGCCCGCGACGACCCCGCGGAGGCCCTGGCCAAGTGCCGGCAGGCCGTGCGGCGGACCCGCGGCCTGCGGGTGCCCGGACTCCCGCAGCTGGGTTCCGAACCGTTCGTGCTCGTCTCCGCGGCGATCTCGCTGACCGCGCACGCGTACCACGCCGGCCCGGCGGACGTGCGCTACGGCGAGGAGCTGTTCGCCACCCAGTCCGCCTTCCTCGCCGGGGAGGTGCTGAACCCGGACAACCCGTGGCTGGACTACCCGGTGGCCGGGACGATGCTGTTCGCGCTCGGCGCGTGGGGCCTGCTCCGCGGCGCCCTGCCGCCGGACGACGCGATCGCCCTGCTGGTGCTGGCCGAGCGCTTCTCCTACCAGCGCATGGTGCCCAGCATGGCCTTCGAGCGGATCGAACCGTACGCGGAAGGGGCCGCGCCGGGGACGATCGCCGCCGTCCGGGCGGAGTACGGCGATCGGCGCGGCCCCGACCTGCTCGGCGAGGCCAGGCGGCGGCTGGGCGGCCGCGGCTCACATGTGCCGCTTGTAGCTCCGCACGGCCAGCGGGGCGAAGACGGCGATGCAGATCAGGCAGGCCAGTAGCGTCCAGCCGACCTCGCCGCTGACGGTCCCGTGGTTGGCGAGGTCGCGGGCGGCCGTGACCAGGTGCGAGACCGGGTTGACCTTGACGAAGGCGGCCAGCCAGCCGGGCAGCGTGTCCACCGGCACGAACGCGTTGGACAGGAACGTCAGCGGGAACAGGATCATCATCGAGATGCCCTGCACCGCCTGGGCGCTGCGCGCGATCGTGCCGATCCAGGTGAACACCCACGCCAGCGACCAGCCCGTGACGATCGCCAGCGCGATCGCGGCGAGCGTCCCGGCGACGCCGCCGCCCGGCCGGTAGCCGATCAGGATTCCCATGCCGAACGTCAGCCCGGCGGCGATCGTGTACCGCACCAGGTCGGCGACCATCGGCCCGGCCAGCGGCGCGATGCGGGCGATCGGCAGCGACTTGAACCGGTCGAAGACGCCCTTCTCCAGGTCCTCGCGGAGCTGGGTGCCCGTCGCCATGCACGTGGTCAGCACGGTCTGCGCGAGGATGCCGGGGATCATGAGCGGCAGGTAGCTCCCCACGTCCCCGGCGATGGCGCCGCCGAAGATGTAGGCGAACATCGCCGTGAACAGGATCGGCTGCATCGTCACGTCGACGAACTGCTCCGGGTTGCGGAACATCTTCTTCACCGCCCGCCAGGCCATGGTCATGGTCTGGCTCAGCGTCTCGCCCAGGGTGACGCGCCGCCGTGCGGCCGCCACGCGGTCGGCGGCCCGCACGGTGCGGCGGGCCGGCGCGGTCAGGGTGCTCATCGGTCCTCCCCGTCGTTCTCGCCGGCCTCGTGTCCGGTGAGGGCCAGGAACACTTCGTCCAGGCTGGGCTTGTCCACGCTCACCGACGCGACCGGCACCCCGGCGGTGCGCAGCGCGATCAGCACGTCGGCGGCCAGGTCGGCCCGGCCGAGCGGCGCGGTCAGCCGTCCCTGCTCCGGGCTGAGGACGGGCTCCACGCCGAGCACGCCCCGTACGATCGACACGGCCCGCTCCACGTCGCCGGGTTCGGCGAGCACCACCTGGAGGGCGGAGTCGCCGACCGTGGTCTTCAGCTCGTCCGGGGTTCCCTCGGCCACCTTCCGGCCGTGGTCGATGACCGCGACCCGGTCGGCGAGCTGGTCGGCCTCGTCCAGGTACTGCGTGGTCAGCAGGACCGTGCAGCCGTCGGTGACCAGGTCGCGGATGGTGTCCCACATCTGGCCGCGGGTGCGCGGGTCGAGCCCGGTGGTCGGCTCGTCAAGGAAGATCAGCGGCGGCTTGGTGATGAGGCTGGCCGCCAGGTCCAGCCGCCGCCGCATCCCGCCGGAGAACTGCGCAATCGGCTTGCCGGCCGCCTGCTCCAGCCCGAACCGCCCCAGCAGGTCGGCCGCGATCCGCTTGGCCTGCGCGGACCTGATGCCCTGGAGGCGTCCGAACAGCCACAGGTTCTCGCTCGCGGTCAGGTTCTCGTCCACCGACGCGTACTGGCCGGTGACCCCGACCAGCTGCCTGACCACGTGCGGGTTCGCCGCGACGTCCACTCCGAAGATCTCGGCCCGCCCGGAGTCGATCCGCAGCAGGGTCGCCAGCATCCGCATGGTCGTGGTCTTGCCGGCGCCGTTCGGCCCGAGGACCCCGAAGACCTCGCCCGGCCGCACGTCCAGATCGATCCGGTCGACGGCCCGGTGCGCGCCGAACGTCTTGACCAGCCCCTCGGCCCGGACGGCGCTCACCGCCGTCCCGGTGCCGGATCTCGTCTCCACTTCTGTAACGCTCATGATCACAGGTTCGGCGGCCCCGGTTTCACCGCACCTTCACGCCGGTTTCGGCGGCCCCCCGAGCGTGAAGCCGTACGCGCCGGCCTGCATACGTCGACGATATGCCGTGCTGCCTAGGCTGGAGGTATGCGCGTGCTGATCGTGGAGGACGAGCCCTACCTGGCCGAGGCCGTCCGTGACGGCCTGCGGCTGGAGGCGATCGCCGCCGACATCGCCGGCGACGGCGACACCGCCCTGGAGCTGCTCGGCGTCAACTCCTACGACCTCGCGGTCCTGGACCGTGACATTCCCGGCCCGTCCGGGGACGAGGTCGCCCGGCGGATCGTCGCCTCCGGCAGCGGCATCCCGATCCTCATGCTCACCGCCGCCGACCGGATCGACGACAAGGCCTCGGGGTTCGAGCTCGGCGCCGACGACTACCTCACCAAGCCGTTCGATCTCCGCGAGCTCGTGCTGCGGCTGCGGGCGCTGGACCGCAGGCGCGCCTACGCCCGGCCTCCGGTCCGCGAGATCGCGGGCCTGCGGCTGGACCCCTTCCGCCGGGAGGTCTTCCGCGACGGACGCTACGTCGCGCTCACCCGCAAGCAGTTCGCCGTACTCGAAGTCCTCGTCGCCGCCGAGGGCGGAGTCGTCAGCGCCGAGGAACTCCTGGAACGGGCCTGGGACGCCAACGCCGACCCGTTCACCAACGCCGTCCGCATCACCGTCTCCGCCCTGCGCAAGCGGCTCGGCCGACCATGGGTCATCACCACGGTGCCCGGCGTCGGCTACCGGATCGACACCGCCATGGACCCCGCCCACGCCGGCGGCACGGATGAATAGGCGCCCGGGGCTCAGCGCCCGGATGAGGCTCACCCTCAGTTACGCCGGATTCCTCATGGTCGCGGGCGCCTTGCTGCTGGCCGTGGTGTGGGTGTTCCTGCTGCGCTACGTGCCCGAAGGCGCGATCAGCATCTCCGGGCCGGGACGCGACCGGCCCGGCGGGCCGCCCGGGCACTTCATACCCGGCCGCTCCGACCTGCAGAAGGCCTTCTTCCCCCGCGCGGCCGCGGCGCTGGCCGTCCTCCTGGCGTTCGGCCTCCTGGGAGGGTGGATCCTGGCCGGCCGGATGCTCGCACCGCTCACCCGGATCGCGGACGCGGCACGGATGACCTCCGCCGGATCCCTGTCCCACCGGATCCGGCTGGAAGGCCGCCGGGACGAGTTCCGCGAACTCGCCGACGTGTTCGACACCATGCTCGACCAGCTGGAATCCCACATCGCCGAACAGCGGAGATTCGCCGCCAACGCCTCCCACGAGCTGCGCACCCCGCTGGCGATCTCGCGGACCCTCCTCGACGCCGCCCGCGACGACCCCGCCCACGACCAGGGCGAGCTCATCGCACGCCTCCACACCGTCAACACGCGGGCGATCGACCTCACCGAGGCCCTCCTGGTGCTCAGCCGCGCCGACCGCCGGAGCTTCACCCGCGAGCCCGTCGACCTGTCCCTCCTCGCCGAGGAGGCCGCCGAGACGCTGCTTCCCCTGGCCGAGAAGCGTCAGATCACGCTCGAGGTCACCGGCGAGAAGGCACAGACCGCCGGCTCCGCGGAGCTCCTCCTGCGGGTGGTGATGAACCTCGTCCAGAACGCCATCGTCCACAACCTCCCCGCCGGCGGCGCCGTGACGGTCCACACCGGATCGTGGGACGGCACGAGCGTCCTGCGGGTCGAGAACACCGGCCGGCCGGTCCCGCCGGAGCTGATCCCGACCCTCACCGAGCCGTTCCAACGCGGGACGCAGCGCATCCGCGCCGACGAGCACGCCGGCATGGGTCTCGGCCTGGCCATCGTGCAGAGCATCGTCCGAGCCCACAACGGGACCCTCGACATCGCCCCGCGCCCCGCCGGCGGACTCCTCGTCACCATCCGGCTCGCCGGCACGCCCCCGAACGGGCCCCGCTAGCGGGTGTATCGCGGGCGTATCGAAAACCGCATACGCCCCCGCAACCCCCTCCCGTCTTCATTGGAGGCATGGACCACAGTGCCTCCCCGCCAGCGTCATCCCGCCGTCCGGGCGGGAGCGTGCTCGCCGGTCTGGTGATCCTCGGTGTGGCGATCACCAGGCCCGATGCCCGCCCCGCTCTCGCCGCACCTTCGGCGTTCAGAACGCGCGCCTTCGCGGCCGTCACCCGGCTCCTCGCGGTGCTGCTGGTGCCGATCGCCTTCTGCCGTTCACCGGGCCGCTCCCGCTTCCTGGCCTGCCAGTGGGCGTTGGGCCTGCGCTTCCCCGCCGAGGACCTCCGCGGGCTGGCACCGGAGACGCTGGCGGCGTTCACGCACGCGCGGGCCGAGGCGTTCTGGCGGTACGGGCAGCTGATCAGCCTCACCTCGGGATACCGCGACGCGGCGGAGCAGCAGCGGATCTTCACCGAAGAGGTGCGGCGCACCGGTTCGGTGGCCGCGGCACGGCGCCGGGTGCTGCCCCCGGAGGAGTCCGGCCACGTGCGAGGGCTCGCGCTCGACGTCCGCCCGACCGAGGGCGCGCGGTGGCTGGAAGAGCACGGTGGGCGGTACGGGCTCTACCGCGTCTACGACAACGAATGGTGGCACTTCGAGTACCGCACGGTCGAACCGGTCCGGCTGCCGCATCCGGGCTACCGCGGCTCGGCCGCCTGAGCCCGGCGTACGTCCTACCTTGGTCCCTCGGGCGGCGAGATCGCCCGAGGGACCGTTCGCGATCATGCTGCCCGGCTGCCGGCGGCCGGCATGATGGGGAAATCGAAATAGGTGTCGGGGTACGGTTCGTCTCTCAGCGTGTAGTGCCACCACTCGTGGTCGTACCGCACGAAGCCGGCATCCTCCATGATGGAGCAGAGGCGCCGACGGTTTCTGGACTCGGCCTCGGTGATCCCCTGTGCTCCGTGATGGGAGACCGGGTCCATCAGGTCGTGGCCGCCGCCCATGAGGGCGAGCTCTCCGGTGGCCAGGTGGTAGAGGGTCAAGTCGACGGTGCCGCCGCGGCTGTGGCCCGACTTCGCGGCCACATACCCCTGCTCGAACATCTCCGTCCGGTCGATGTTCGGGTAGTGCCGCGGCTTCGTCCGGCCGTCCTCCGGCTGTCTTGACCAGCGCAGGAAGCAGTCCACGGCGCGTTGAGGACGGTAGCCGTCCCAGAGCAGCAGACCGAAGCCGAGGGAGACGGCCTGCTCCTGCGCCCGTCCCAGGGCCGCGCACAGGGCCCTCGTGCCGGCGATCCGATTCGCCAGGTAGCCGTCCACCGGCTTTCCGGTGAAGTTGTCCCAGGTGGCGTACTTGGCGTCCCAGCGGATGCCGGGCACCATCTCGTCCACGAACACGAAGTCGTCGTTCATCGCTCGCTCCCGCGCAGCGCCGTCGACACGAGCCGAACGATCACTTCGGACAGCGGCAGCCCGGCGGCCTCCATCATCCGGGGATAGCGGCTGTAGGAGGTCAGGCCGGGCAGGGTGTTGACCTCGTTGAGGACCACCTGCCCGCCGTCCGTGAGGAACATGTCGACGCGGGCGAGCCCGCGGCAGCCCAGGGCGCGGTAGACGGCCGCGGCGGCCTCCCGGACGAGCCGGCGCGAATCGTCGGGGATGTCGGCGGGAACGATGAACGTCGAGTTCTCCGAGCCGGTCTCCGGGGACTCCTCCTGATGGATCCTGAAGAATCCGTGCGACAGATCGACGCGGTCCACTTCGCCGATCACCAGGTCGGACCCCTCACCCAGGATCGCGCAGCCGATCTCTTGGCCGGCCACCGCCTCCTCGATCAGGATCTTCGAGTCGTACCGTCCCGCGGTCTCCAGCGCGCTCGGCAGCTCGTCCTCGCCGGCGACCTTGCTGACGCCGAACGAGGAACCCGAGCGAGCGGGCTTCACGAAGACGGGATAGGCGAGTTCGCTGGGATCGACGTCCTCACCGCGCTCCACGATCCGGATGCTCGGCGTGAGGACTCCGGCCCTGCTCGCGACGGTGTAGGTGAGCGACTTGTCCATGCACACCGCGGAGCTTTGGATGTCGCACCCGACGTAGGGGATTCCAGACAGCTCCAGCAAGCCCTGGATCGCGCCGTCCTCGCCGAACCTCCCGTGAAGCACGGGCAGGACCACGTCGAGGCGGATCACTTCGTACGAGCCGTGCTCCCGCACCATCAGCCCATGGACGCTCCTGTCCGGAGACAGCATCACCGGTCGCGAGGCGCCGGTGTCCCAGCCTGGGGCGGGGGAATCGCAGAGCCTCCAGCCGCCGTCGGTCGTGATGCCGATCCAGAACGGCTCGTACCGGTCGGTGTCGATGCTCTTCGCGACCTCGCGCGCGGACTTCACGGAGACGGGGTGCTCTTCGGAGGCGCCTCCGAAGAGGATTCCGACCTTCGACCTAGGCATGCCGTTCTCCGCTTTCGTAGTTCAGGCAGTTGATGAGGCTGTTCTCGACGGTGTCCGCCAGGGCGTGGTCCGTGTAGTACGCGGTGTGGGGAGTGATGAGGACGTTCGGCAGCCTTTGCAGGCGCGCGATGGTGTCATCGATGGGTCTTCCTCTGCAGTCGGCGTAGAAGACCCCTTCCTCGCCCTTGAGGACGTCCAATGCCGCGCCGCCCAATCGGCCGCTCTCCAACGCCAGAAGCAGCGCTTCCGTATCGAGGAGCGGGCCGCGTGCCGTATTGACGATGAACGCGCCCTGCTTCATCCGCTCGATGCGCCGGCGGTCGAGGAGGTGGTGCGTGTCCGCGGTCAGGGGAGTGTGCAGCGTGACGATGTCGCTGCCGCCGAGCAGTTCTTCGAGGGCGACGTGTTCGGCCGACGTCCTGGCACGGGTGTCGTGGGCGAGCACGCGGCTGCCGAAGCCTCGCAGCCGGTCGATGACGGCCGTGCCGATGCGTCCCGTACCGACCACTCCGACGGTCAGGTCCCGCAGTTCCCTGCCGCGCTTCTCGCCCAGGCGGTAGTCGTGGGCCTCGGCGCGAAGGACGACTGATCTCATATGGCGCACGGCCATCAGCATCAGCATCAGCGTGTGGTCTGCGACGCTGTCCGGCGAGTAGGCGACGTTGCCGACGGAAATGCCGACGCTCTCCGCGTATTCCACGTCGATGTGGTTGTAGCCGATGCTCCTCGTGGAGATGTACTCCACGCCGGCCCGGCTCAGTGCGAGCAATGCGGGATTCGTGATGCGGGTCTTGTGCCCGACACTGACGCAACGGTTGCCGCGTGCCAGGTCGACGGTGGCTTCAGAGAGCGCGGCTTCGGTGATGGTCGGCACCACGCCGAAGCGAGGGGCCAGTTTTCGGAACAGGACGGCCTCGTCCTGACCGCAGCTGTAGATCGTGATTCCCGTCGTGGAGGCGGCGGGCGAGGACGGCGGCCCCGATCCGGTTCTGGACGCCGCTGCTGGTGCTGGTCCGCTGGAGCTCATGCCGTCCAGCCAACAGAGACCGATGTTGCCGGTGCGTATCGGATTTTCGATATGCCGGCGATAGGGAGAGGCCGTCCAGCGGGCCCACCGGCGTTCTGACCTCCTATCGTGAGAATTGCGCGCCGGCGGCGTCCGACCATGTTCAGAGCCCGTAGGGCCGGCCGCCGGAGCGGACGGCTCAGAGATCGGCCTCGCCGTGAAGATAGCGTCCCGGGGTGGTCCCGACCGTACGGCGGAACGCCGCGAGGAACGCGCTCGGCGTCGCGTACCCCACCGCGTGCGCGGTCTCGGACACCGTGCGGCCCTCGGCGAGGAGGGTCAGCGCCGCCCGCAGGCGCATGTGGGTGCGCCAGCGTTCGAAGCTCATGCCGGTGTCCTGAACGAACAGCCGGGTCAGGGTACGGCGGCTCACACCGGCGGCCCTGGCATGCGCGTCGAGGCTGCGCGGGTCTGCCGGGTCGGCGAGCAGCGCGCCGGTGACCGCGCGCACCCGCTCGTCGGCCGGGACCGGCACGTCGATGGGGGTGGCCGGGAGAGGGTGCAGCAGGTCGAAGACGACCGCCTCGGCCCGCAGCCGCGGGCCGTCGGGGAGGTCCGGGCGGCCGAGGTGGGCGATCAGGTGGGCCAGCAGGCCGTCGACGGCGACCGCGGTGGGGACGGTCCAGTCCAGGGGGCACCGGCCCGGCTCGAAGTAGAGGCCGTGCAGCACGGCGTCGCGGGTGGCGCCCGTCCGGTGGACGACGCCCGCGGGCAGCCACAGCGCCCGGGTCGGCGGCAGGACCCAGTACGCGTCGTCGACGGCGACGCCGAGCACGCCCCGCCGCGTCCAGGCGAGCTGGTGATGGGTGTGGTCGTGCGCCGGAATCCACTCGCCCGACGACAGGGGGAAATGCCCCACGACGATCGCTCCCACCGCGGGCGGAACGGCGGTGTCGAATCCGGCCATGCCGCGAAGCCTATGTCCTCAACGCGACATCACGCGGCCTCGTTGCGGCTAGTGGCCAGGGGAGGGCGGCGCATAGCGTTCCCCGCATGCCGATCGACGACCCACGCCATCCTCGAAGCCGACCGTCCGGCGGTGGGAGGTCCACCACGACACCGAGACCGGACGGCCGCCGCCGCCCGGCGCTGGTCGTCCTGTGCTTCGTGCAGTTCATGCTGGTCCTGGACGACAACGTGGTGAGCGTCGCCCTCCCCAGCCTCCGCGGCGACCTCGGTCTCGGCACCGCCGGACTGGCCTGGGTCGTCAACGCCTACTTTCTCGCCTTCGGCGGGCTGCTGCTGACGGCCGGGCGCATGGCCGATGTGCTGGGCAGGCGCCGGGTCTTCCTCACCGGGGTCGCGCTGTTCGGCATCGCGAGCACCGCCTGCGGGCTCGCCCAGGAGCCCTGGCAGCTCATCTCCGGCCGGTTCGTCCAGGGAGCCGGCGCGGCCATGGCGAGCCCCGCCGCACTCTCCATGATCACCCTGCTGTTCCCCGGCACCGGGGAACGCGCCAGGGCCTTGAGCGTCTGGGGCGCCGTCGCGGCGCTGGGCGGCACCTCGGGCCTGGTGATCTCGGGCGTGCTGACCGGCCTGGCCTCATGGCGCTGGATCTTCCTGATCAACCTGCCCGTGGCGGCGGTGGCCCTCGTCCTGCTGCCTCGCCTGACCGCCGAGAGCCGGGCCGCCGGACGGGCGCGCCCCGACATACCCGGCGCGCTCCTGGGGACCGCCGCCGTGGTGTCCCTGGTCCACGGCCTGCTCCAAGCCGGGGAATCGGGCTGGGCGGACCCGGCCGTCATCGGCCCCCTTCTCCTTGCCGCCGCCTTGGCCGCCGGGTTTCTGATGGCGGAGGCGCGGGCGGAGGCGCCACTGGTGCCCATGTCCTTCCTGGCCGATCGGACGCGGGCCGTCGCCAACGGCGCGACCCTGCTGTTCTCCGTGGCCATGTACGCGATGGCCTTCCTGCTGATGATCCACCTGCAGACCGTCCTCGGCTACGGGCCGCTCAAGGCCGGCGTCGCCTACCTGCCGTACGGCGCCGGAATCCTCGCGGGCATGCGGCTCTCCACTCCCGCGATGCTGAAGATGGGCGTGCGCTGGACGCTGGTGCCGTCGTTCCTGATCACTTCGGCCGGACTGCTGCTTCTGGCCGGCGTGGCCGCAGGCGACTCCTACGCGACCGGCGTACTACCGGGCATGCTCGTCACGAGCCTGGGGTGCGGCCTGAGCCTGCCGACCCTGACGGTCGCCGCGCTCACCGGCACCACCGACGAGAACGCCGGTCTCGGCTCGGCCATCCTCAACTCCGTCCAGCAGATCGGCGGCGCGGTGGGGATCGCGGTCCTGGTCACCCTGGCCGAGCGCCGCAACGACGCCGTGGCGAACGCGGCGGACTCGCCGGGGGCCGCGACCGAGGGCTTCTCCTCCGCCCTCGTCATCGCCGCCGTCCTACTCGTCCTTGGCGCGGTCCTCATCGCCGTCCTGCTCAGAAAAGTAGCGCCTGGCCGCCATGATGCCGCCGTCCAGGGAGCGGGCACCGAGCAGCAGGCCCGGGAGCACTCATCCAGGGACGCCTAAGAATGCCTGGCGCGTGCCCGAAGGGCTCGTACGGCACTCACGCCCAGTGCCGTGAGCGCGAACAGCAGCATGAGGCCGAAGCCCGCCGCGACGACCCCCGGCGCGATCCAGCTCCGAGACCCCGGCGGGACCGCCGTGCCCGAACCGGCCGACATCCTCGTCCGGACCCGATCGCCGACGCCGTGCGGACACTTCCCGGGCGCCTCCAGCCGGACCTTGGTACGGACCGTCCCACGGCCGTCCGGCCGGAAGTCACCCACGCAGCCACGAGAACCGCCCTTCCCGGCGGAATGGCCCGTGACGGTCAGCGTTCCCGCGATGCCGCCTTTCTCGTGAGCCAACCGATGGTGAGTCCAGGAGACGAACCCCATGGCTCCTGTGACCGCGACCAGTGCGAGGACGAAGGTGCCCAGGACGATGTAACCGCATCCGTTCCATCGTCTGCTCACAGTCCACAGCCCTTCTCTGTACGGAAACAGCGCGACCCTCGACACTGCCCGTCCTGCCGAGGTGGCGGCGTTCAGTGTCGGAGCGCCCAGTCCGGCGCCCAGGTTCGGGCGGTGTCGGGCGCGGTCGCCGTGGCGGCGAGGTGGGCGCGGAGGACGGGCAGCGCCGGGTGGGGGTTGTCGCGGTGCCAGAGCAGGGAGTGTGGGTAGACGGGCGTCGGGTCGGTCACCGGGATGCGGCGCAGGTTGTGGTCGGCGGGCCAGATGAGGCGGGTGTCCCCGCCCATGAAGGTGGCCAGGGCCGGGGTGTCGGCGACGGTGTCCAGGAGCGCGTCGGAGCCGAAATTGGGGCCGGTCGCCTCGATGGTGATGCCGAACTCGGCCACGAGGTCGTCGTAGTAGGCGGCCCACTCGGTACCGGGGACGACTCCGGGCATCCAGATCCGGTGCCCGGCGAGCCGGGGGAGGGGCACCGACCGGGCGCCCGCCAGCGCGTGGGCCGGGCCGGTGAGGAGCTGCAGCCGCTCATCGAGCACCCAGACGGACTCGACGTCCTCGGGCAGGGGACGGCCGGGCATGGCGACGGCACGGAAGGACGCGTCGATCGAGCCGGACCGGATGGCGGCGACGGCCGTCTCGATGTCGAACAGCATCACCACGTCGAGGTCGATCTCGGGGTGCGCGCGGTGGAAGCCGCGCATCAGGCCCGACGCCGCGCTGCGCGAGGCGAGCACGTCGACGCGCAGCGGACGGCTGCCGGTGCGTACGGACTCGACCGCGCGCTCGGCGACGCGCAGCAGCTCGCGGGCGTGGGGCAGGAACGCCTGCCCGTCGATGGTGAGTTCGGCGCCGCGTGCGGTACGGGTGAACAGCCGCACGCCGAGGTCGCGCTCCAGCGCGGCGATGCGTTTGGAGACGGCCTGCTGGGTGACCGCCAGCTCGGCCGCGGCCTCCTGGAACTGTCCCGCGTCGGCGGCGGCGACGAAGGTCCGGACGGTTTCGAGGTCCACCCCCACACCCTACGGGTACAACCGATGGTTGTGGAGGTGTGGCCTGAGGTTGTTTGATCCCCAGGTACCGGGCTCGCTTTGATGCTGCTGGTCGCGAAACGGTTGTGCGGGCAAGTGGCGAGGGGCGTCGGAGCATGCGGAGCGGGCACCGGTTGGGACGGCGGTTCGGATGGCTCTGGGCGGCATACGGGACCAGCGCGTTCGGGACGTGGCTCGCCTTCGGCGCGTTCCCGCTGATCGCCGTCCAGGTGCTGCACGCCGGACCGGCGCAGGTCGCCGCGCTGGCCGGCGTCGGGGCGGCGGTGGGCGCGGCCGCGGCGGTACCGCTCGGCCCGTGGGTGGAGTTCCGCCGCAAACGGCCGGTGCTGATCGGGACGGACCTGGTGCGGTGCGCGGCGCTGCTGACGGTCCCCGCCGCGTTCGCGCTCGGGGTGCTCTCCTTCGTCCACCTGCTGCTGGTCTCGGCCGTCGTCGCGGCAGCCGACATCACGTTCCGCGCCGCCTCGGGCGCGTACCTGAAGACGCTGCTGCCGGCCGGGGACCTGCTCGTCGCCAACGCCCGATTCGAGTCCACGGCCTGGACGACCACGATCGTCGGGCCGCCGCTGGGCGGCGCGGCGATCGGGCTTCTCGGCCCGGTGGCGACCGTACTGGCCGACGCGATCAGCTATCTGCTCTCGGCCCTGGGCATCCGCGCGATCGGCGCGCATGAGCCACGCCCCGAGCGCCGCGAGGCCACGCGCATGCGCGCCGGGGACCTGCTCGACGGATGGCGGTACATCCTCGCCGACTCGGCGCTGCGTCCGCTGTTCTTCAACACCGCCCTGTTCAACGGCCTGGTGATGGCCATCGACGCGCTGCTGGCCGTCCTGATGCTCGGCCGGCTCGGATTCGCGCCGTGGCAGTACGGCCTCGCCTTGGCCGCGCCCGCGATCGGCGGGCTGATCGGTGCGCGGCTGGCCCGGCCGCTCGTCACCCGGTTCGGGCAGTACCGGGTCCTGATCATGGCCGGGACGCTGCGCGTGCTCTGGCCCCTCGGGCTGGCCTTCGTGGGGCCGGGAACCGCGGGGCTGCTGCTGGTGATGGGCGTCGAGCTCGGGCTCATCTTCTGCTGCGGGGTCTTCAACCCCGTCTACGCCACCTACCGCCTCGAACGCACCCCGACCGACCGGGTCACCCGCACGCTGACCGCCTGGACGGTGACGACCAGGGCCACCACCGCGGTCCTGACCGTCCTCTGGGGCGTGCTGGGCAGCCTGCTCGGCGCCCGCACGGCCATCGGCCTGGCCGGCGTACTCCTGCTGGCGACCCCGCTGCTACTCCCGCGCCGCACGCCCGCGCCCCTCCCCGAACCGAATACGCAGTCGCTCCACGCGTAGTCACCGTCCAAGGAGAGAAATGACCGCCACGCCCCCGACGCTGGACCCCTCGACCTCCGCGCTACTCGTCATGGACTTCCAGGAAGGAATGCTCGCTTCGCTCCCTGGCCCGGCCGACCATGAGGCACTGCTGTCACGGGTGGCCGGCGCCATCGCCGACATGCGAACGCACGGCGCCACCATCGCCCACGTCCATGTCGGCTTCACCGAAGCCGATTGGGCGGCGGTCCCGCCGACCAACAAGACGTTCTCCCTCCTGAGCCGGCAGCGCCTCCTGCACCACACGGACCCCGCCACGAACATCCACCATCGGCTCGCTCCAGAGCCCGGCGACATCACCGTCCGCAAGACCCGCTACGGCGCGCTGTCCACGACGGACCTGGACCGGCGACTGCGGGAACGCGGAATCACCACCCTGGTCATCGCCGGCATCACCACCAGCGGCGTCGTCCTGTCCACCGTCACTGACGCCGCCGACCGCGACTACGGGCTCTACGTACTCTCCGACGGCGTCATGGACCCGGACCCGCAGGTCCACCAGACCCTGATGGGCGGCATCTTCCCGAGAATGGCCCACATCATCGACACCGCCGAACTGCGCTCGCTCCTACACGAGAACCGTCCCGACCGACCAAGCACCGGCGTCCCGCCCGCCGCCGCGCTCGCGGGCCAGGACGGCGATCCAACGCGCCCGGATAACCCACCAGCGTCATGAACCTGCCCGACGCCGAGTCGCCACAACCACGCACAGCGACTCTGCGTCCGGTCAAAAGGAGGGCCTCGGAGGCGCGGCGAACGCAATCCGCGCAGGCCAGGGCAGGCCGTTCCCTGAAATGTCCGCCGGGAATGGAAGCATCCCGCTCGTGATCAAGATTGCCGAAGACTTCCAGTGGACCAGCCGCTGCCCCGGTGACCCCCACGAGAACTACGCCGTGATGATGGTGCGCGGCCTGACCTCCCAAGACCTCCTGCAGAGGTTGAACGCCCGCCCGGTCGACCCGCCCCGCATCACCGGCGCCGAGAGTCTCTACGAGCACTGGATGGACGAGTGGGCGGGCGACGACGACCTGGTCGGCGTCTTCACGATCGATGACTGGGCGGTCGCCTTCGAGCCCGGCGCGCACCTGCTCGCGGACGACGACGTGCTCACCCGACTGTCGGCCGGCACCCGCCTGGTCTGCCACTCCGGCAGCGTCTACACCCAGGACCACTTCTACTGGCTGGAGAACGGCGACCTGCGCCTCTACATCAAGCCGCACTGGTCCGAGGAACGCGAGGGGACCGCCGCCGACGATCTCCTGGAGGACATGCGCGCCATCGGCTTCCGGTTCGCCGAGGACGAGGGTGAGGAGGACCCGATCGCCAAGGCATTCGCGCTGGCGGAGCACATCACCGGGGTCGGTCTCACGGAGGAGACGTTCGAGCAGGCGGTCTACCTGCTCGGCGCCGTGCCGGGCTGACCGGCATTTCGCTCTTCACTTTGATCGAAGACGGGGCCCTGAGTCTGGGATGGCCCGTACGGACGGCGGCCTGCCCGCTGCCGCTGAGATAGGTCACGGTTGTGGTTCGCGATCGTCGCCCGTCCCGGGCGGGGCGTTCGAGCGCCGCAAGGGCTCAAGAGCACGGCACCGCCTCCGGCCGACTGAAGAAGGGCCGAAGGCGGTGCCGTACGTGAGGGTCGATCAGGCGATGGCCCCGATCCGGTAGTGGCCGGCGCCCACGGGCTCGTAGTTGCGGGTCACCTCCCCCTGCACCTTGAAGCCGCCGAGGTCGTCGTCCCAGTCGGCCGTGTCCTCATCCCAGATGCGGATCTGGGCGTTGCTGGGCACGCACTTGTCGACCTCGACCCGCTGGCCCGCGGCCATCGACACGTAAGCGGCCGTAGCCGGCCAGATCTTGGTGCCGTTGCTCGTGATGTACACCTCGTCGCGGCCGGACTCGCTGACCGCGAGGGCCCGGATGCCGTCGAGGAACACCCCGGTGCCGCACTGGCCGATCCTCTTCTGGGCCGCACCCTCGTCGGCGACCGCCGCCGAGGTTCCGGTCAACGCGAGCCCTCCGGCCACCGTGACCACGGTCGCGAGCTTCGCCGCCTTCTGCCAGGTGCGCATGTCGGTTCCCTTCTGCCGCTTCCTGGAGTCCTCAGTGAAGGCGACAGCGTCTTCACCCGCGCTTCAGTTCGGCGTCACCCCACGTCAGAAGCAGAAGCCGTTCTGAAGCTCCGGACCGTGGTCGCCAACACATGGTCGCCACCGGCGACCGCATGGACCTCTCAGTGGCGAGGCTGAGAGAGGGCACGGCTCGGTGATGTCAGTCGTTCGCCCAGGGGCCGGCGAACAGGGGCCGGCGAACAGGGGCCGGCGAACAGGGGCCGGCGAACAGGGGGCGGCAGGCGGGGTGCCGGGGAGGAGAGTGCCGGGGGGCGCGTAGGCCGTCCGGGAGGATCGCGATGATGCGGTGTCGGGCCGCGGTGGCGGCCGGACGCAGGTCGGTGCGCCCCTGCCTGCGAAGTTGTTCGATTCCGCACTCAACGGCCAGATCCCCGATCTGCGGGCCGGTCGGCACGAGGTCCTCGGGCGTGACGGCGTGACGGGTCGAGCCGCCCGGGTTGGGGGAGACCCTCGGTCGTGGCTGTGACCTGCTGGTTCGGGTGCTGCCGGTGGTGATTGGTCCGGCCGCCTCGCCGGGATGGACATTGCCGGCGAGGCGGCCGTGGCACACGCCGCGCCCTCGAGGCGGCTTCGGGGGTGCGGGCGGCCGCGATCAGATCGAGGTGGCCACCTTCCACGCCGAGTGGATCGCGCCCTCGATGTAGTTGACCTCTTCGGCGTCGCCGACGAGGTGGACCTTGACGCCGGCCTGGGCCAGTTCGTCGGCGAGCGGCGCCGCCGCCGAGACGCCCGACGCCACGACGACCATGTTCGCCGGCGCGGTCAGCGACTTGCCCTCGACCGTGAACTGGACGGTCTTGCGGGTGATGCGCTCGACGGTCGCGTTGCGGTGGATCTTCACGCCCAGCTCCTTGGCGTGCTTGACGGCGGTCCAGCGGCGCGGCATCGCCATCGGCACACCGAGCTGCCGGCCCTCCTCGATCAGGGTCACCCGGCTGCCGCGCTCGGCGAGGAACTCCGCGAGTTCGAGACCGACGAGCGAGCCGCCGATGACGACGACGTACTTGCTCATCGGCAGGAACCTGAGGTACTTGCGGCTCAGGTCGCGGATCCTGGCGGGGCTCTTGGTGATGCCGACGAGACCGCCGAGCCTGCTGGCGGCACGCAGGAACAGCGGCTGGTCCGAGACGTCACCGGTGCCGGTCATCAGGCCGCGCAGGCTGTCACCGGTGTGGACGTGGGGCAGGTCGCCGCCCGGAACGCTCGGACGTCCGCGCACGGCACCCGTGGCGACGACGACGGCATCGGGCGCGAGGGCCTTGATCGTCGCGGCGGTGGCCTCGGTCTTCAGCCGGACGTCGACACCGGCCCGCCGCACCTCCTGGGCGAGCCAATTCAGCAGGCGCTCGTTGTCGGGGGTGGTCAGCGTCGAGAACCACAGCGTTCCGCCGAGACGATCGGTCTTGTCCAGCAGGGTGACGCGGTGGCCG
The DNA here is from genome assembly GCF_040703975.1 of Spirillospora sp. NPDC029432. Taxonomy (NCBI): domain Bacteria; kingdom Bacillati; phylum Actinomycetota; class Actinomycetes; order Streptosporangiales; family Thermomonosporaceae; genus Spirillospora; species Spirillospora sp. NPDC029432. The sequence goes on along the minus strand of NZ_JBEZWH010000006.1, from coordinate 194,855 downwards.
CGTTCGGTGGCGACACGGGCGGTCTCCATGCCGCCCGGTCCGGCACCGACGACGACGACGTGCTTGGGGGTCGTGGTGCGCGGGAGCGGCAGCAGCGTCTCGTTGCCGAGCGCCGGGTTGACCGCGCACAGCGGGGTGGCGTCCCAGAAGTTCTCCTGCACGCACACGTAGCAGTTGATACACGGGCGGACCTGCTCGCCGCGGCCGGCCTTGAGCTTGTTGACCAGGTCGGGATCGGCCAGCAGCTGGCGGCCCATGGCGACGAAATCGGTGTGGCCCTCGGTGATCATTCGCTCGCCGACCTCGGGCAGCATGCGGCCGACGGTGATGACCGGAATCGACACCGCGCGCTTCACGATCGCGGCGTTGGCGGTGTAGAAGCCGACCGTGTTGGGGAGCGGGCCGTCGGTGAAGTTCGCGAACGCGTTCAGCGCGGTGCCGGTGACGTGGATGGCATCGGCACCGGCCTGCTCGAACAAGGCGGCGGCACGGGCGGCCTCGTCGGCCGTCAGCCCATCGGACTCGCCGTACTCCTGTCCCGCCACGCGCACGATGACGGCGAGGCTGTCACCGACTTCTTCCTTGACCGCGCGGATCACCTCGCACGTCAGCCGCGCCCGGTTCTCGAGCGACCCGCCGTACTCGTCGGTGCGCTGGTTGGAGTAGCGGCTCAAGAAGCCGCCGAGCACGTAGTTGTGGGCGCAGTGGATCTCGACGGCGTCGCCGCCGGCGGTCTTCACACGGCCGGCCGCCTCCGCGAACATCCGGACCAGCCACGCGAGGTCCTCGTGGGTGGCCTCATGGTGGGCGGCCTTCTTGCCCTCCTGGATCGCGGCCATCTTCCCGAGTTCCTCGGGGGTGCAGTCGATCATCGCGCTCATGTCGCCGGGAGGCTTCGGGACGGACGGCACCAGCTGCGGCCGGCCGTCGAGGGTGTCGATCCGGGCGACCTTGCCGTGGTGCACCATCTGCACGCACAGCTTGCTGCCGGCCTCGTGGACCGCGTCGGCCAGCGCCTTGAGTCCGGGGATGAACCGGTCCTCGGACAGGCCCGGCTCCTTGCGGCTGGTGCAGCCCGCCGGGTAGGCGACGGCGCAGCAGCCCGTGATGATCATTCCGGTGCCGCCCTTGGCGCGGGCCGCGAAGTGGTCTATATCGCCCTGATGGATCTCGCCGTCCTCGCAGAGGTTCATGTCCATCGCGGGGAGAACCACCCGGTTGGCCAGCGCGACGGGCCCGATCTTGCCGGGCGAGAGGAGGGCAGGGAACGTTTGCTGTCGGATCACCACCGGCAGAGGATATTTCGTGACACCTAATGTTTTTTGACGCCTTCTCGCTCAGCGGGACGTCCTCAGGGGGGAGGGGCCTGGGGCGTGCCAGGACGAGGCGATGTGCCGCGTAGACGCGCCACGGCCCTTGGATGACGGGTGTCGCAGCGGGAGCCGTCCGGCCGTCCTGGCTGCTGAGGAGCAGGCAGGAGGCCGACCGGCCCGCCGTCCCGCCGACGCACAGCGACACGGCTCGGCTTGACGGAGCGGGCCCGTGGTCATGAGGCGCACAGGAGTTGCCAGAGGTCCGCAGGGCGCCGCGAGAGCTCGTAGCCAAGGACGGCATTGCTCAACGAACCCTCCGATTGAGGCCCGTAGATTAATGGATCGAGGGTTATGCAAAAGCCTTGAGGGCGGCTTTATCTTGCCTGCGGCGAATGCGTTTGCGGTGCTGCGTCCGCTTTCGATGACCGATCTGGAGAAGGACGCGCTGGCGGGTGCACGGCGAACTATCCGCTCGGCCTCGGCCACCCGTAGATTGCCGAATTCGCACACCAGGGACCCGCCGTTGACAGCTATCCCTCGGTCACGCCCCCATGAGCCATGCGCTGGGTCGGAACGATAAATCACCTGCTTGGTCGACCTGCGGGCACATTGGCTGCCGCCCGATGCTTGCCCGCGAGCAATACGGTCCTGCCAGACCCCGCCGCCTTGTCGGTCGTAATTGCTAGCTTTGCCGGTCATGACTGCTCGTCCCGGAGGTCGATAGTGGACGTAGAGGAGCTGGAAGGGCTGCTGCGAGCCGGCCTGCCCGCCTTGCACGGGCGGTTCCGCGTGGAGCTTGCCGAGCCCGGCCTCCACCTCGCCGACGACGGATCCCTCAACGTCGGGTTGCAGTTGCTCAACGACGCCACCGGTGAGTGCGGACAGCAGGAGGTCCAGCTGGTCCCAGCGGGCCAGGATCCCGCCCGGGTCCGCTCTTACCTCCAGGCGTGGGTGCGGTCGCTGCCCTCCTTGCTGGCCTGCGCCATCGACCGCTCCGGCGGACGCTGCCTGGCCCCCGGCATGCTGGAGTTCGCCAACGCCGTCCTGCAAGACGACCAGGCCCACAGCACCGAGGAGTTCGTCGAGCGGTGCACCGATCCCAGCACCGTCCAAGGCTGGGCCATGGCCGCCGATGCCGCCAGCGCCACGCAATGGATCCGAGACACCTGCCAGAACCTGGGACTGGACGAGCACGCGGACGCACTCCTGGCATTGCGCCGCACCGGGATCGACCTCATTCCCCGTCCCGACGGCACCCTCGGGCACACCCGGCTGGGCGGCCTCCCCGACCTGCCGCCGAGCGAGCCTTGGCCGCACCGCCACGACCGCCCGATGACCCTGCTGGCACAGATCGACCTGGCGGAGATCAGCCGATGCGATGACGACCGATCGCTGCCCCCGCGCGGTCTGCTGCAGATCTTCGCGGACCTCACCGGCGATACCGCCTGGGAGGACACCGCACACGGCCCTGGCATCCGGGTCATGTTCCAGCCGCCACCGGTCCGCAGCCTGACCCTGACACCACCTCCCGCCACAGCCCGGACACTCCCACAGCGCGCGGTGGTCCCGGCGGTGGAGCTGTCGCTGCCCCCGCTGGACAGCCCCTTCTACCGCGACCAGACCAACCTGGACCTCACCGGCGACGACCCGGCCCACCCCAGCGAGCAGTACGCGGCGTTCATCGAGTTCCTCAACGAGTTCCACCCCCCATTGAGTGACGACGACCAGCCCCGGCACCGCCTGCTCGGCTACGCCGACACCCTCCAGGACGACCCTTGGCGACACTGCGCGAACATCGACCCAGGCACGCCACCCACCCAATGGCGGCTGCTCGCCCAGATCGACTCCGAACCGGACGCGCTCCTCGGCGACAACGGCATGATCTACATCTTCATCCCACGCGACGCCCTCGCGACGGGAGACTTCACCCGGGTCCGAGGCGTGTGGCAAATGCACTGACCACACTCGCAACTCGGCCGTCCGCCCGTGCCTACGCCTGGCGTTTCCAGCCGCATACTCGCTGGTGGAGTCGCGGCTAGCGCGCCCCCGCGCGCGGTGCGGCGGTCGACTCCCGCGGGATCAGGTGCGGCGGAGGGTCCGTGATCAGCACGCGGTCGGACGGCTCCTTCCCGGCGAGGGTGCCCAGGAGCAGGCCGGCCGCCGTCTCGCCCAGCTCGAACAACGGCAGCTGGACGGTCGTCAGCGGGATCGCGAGGTGCTTCGCGAACCAGGCGTCGTGGATCGCGACGACGGAGATGTCGTCCGGTACGCGCACGCCCGCCGATCGGAGCACCGTGAGCACCCCCGACGCGGTCACCACGTTGGCGACGACGATGGCCGTCGGCAGGGCCGGGCGGCGCAGGAGTTCGAGGGCGGCCGCCTCGCCGTCCTCGGGGCCCCAGCCCGCGCGGATCGCGTCGATTCGCGGCTGCCGCCCGCTCTCCTCCAGCGCGGCCTCGTAGCCGCTCTGCCGCCCGAGCGAGGTCACGGATCCCTCCGGCCCGCCGATGAAGCAGATGTCGGTGTGGCCCAGCGAGATCAGATGGCTCGTGGCGAGGCGCCCCGCGGCGGTGTCGTCGAGCCGGACCGCGGGGACGGGGGCCGTGAGGTCGGCGTTGACGAGGACGGCGGGCAGATGCCGCGAGACCTCCTCGATCAGCCGGTCGTGGTGCCCGTAGCCGACGTGCAGGATCACGCCGTCCAGGCGGCCGCGCGCGAGGAACGTGCGCAGCCTGCTGCTGTCGACGGTCAGCTGATCGGAGTCGGCGACCAGGGTGACGTACCCCGCGTCCGCGCACCGGCCGCGTACACCCTCCAGCACCGTGGTGTTCAGGGGGCTCGCGAGGTTGTGCATGACGAGCCCGATGGCGTCCGAGCGCGACTTGCGCAGGGAACGGGCGAGGCCGTTGGGCACGTAGCCGAGCGCCTGGGCGACCTCGTGGATGCGGGCACGCGTGTCGTCGCGCACGCGCACCGACGGGTCGTCGTTCAGGACGCGTGACGCGATCGTCGCCGAGACATCCGCGCGGGCGGCGACGTCCCGCAGGGTCGGCGCGGGTCCGCGTTTGTCTGGTGCCGTCGGCATCCCTCGATGATATCGGGCGGATTGACTCGGGTGCGGGCGGCCGCTACGTTCTGGAAAATCGATTGTTCACTGGTGTCGCGGCGCGGCGCCCGCATACTTGGAGACCGCGATCATGCTCAAGCCCGGACTGCGCGAGAGGTCCGTCACCTACGACGTCGCCGTGATCGGCGGAGGCCCCGGCGGATTCCCGGCGGCGCTCGCGGCCGCGAGGAACGGCGCGCGGACCATCCTGGTCGAGCGCTCCGCGGCGCTCGGCGGCGCGGCGGCCTCGGGGCTGAGCATCCTCGGCTTCCTCGACCGCTCCGGCAACAAGGCGCTGGACGGCATCCCGCAGGAGTTCATGGACCGCCTCGCCGCTCTCGGGGGCGCTCCCGGTCACTTCTGGTGCCCGGTGCACAACTCGATCTCCCCGGTCTCCTCCGACCTGGTGAAGATCGTGGCGATGCGGATGTGCCGTGAAGCGGGTGTCGACATCCTCTTCGAGAACGAGCTCATCGGTGCCGAGGTCGACGAGAACGCCCGCCTGAAGGCGGTCACCGTGTTCGGCAAGCTGACCAACACGCGGATCGAGGCCACGCAGTTCATCGACGCGACCGGGGACGGCGACCTCGCCTATCTCGCCGGCGTCCCCTTCACGCGCGGCCAGGAGGGCACCGAGATCATGCAGCCGAGCACGCTCGTGTTCACGGTGACCGGCCACGATCTCGAGAAGCTGTTCGCCTTCCTCGACGAGCGCCCCGAGGAGATGGGCATCAAGGAGGACTACGCCGACGGCTACGACGTCGACTTCCTCCGCCGGACGCGGGGGCACTGCTTCATCGGCCTGACCGACCTCGTCCGCGAGGCGCGCGAGGCCGGCGACTTCTCCGTCCCGCGCAATCAGTTCATCCACATCGCGACCGCGTCCGAGAAGCTGCTCACGATCAACACCTCGCGGGTCACGCGCATCGACGCCTCCGACCCGGTCGAACTGTCCGCCGGGCTGGAGACCGGGTACCAGCAGGTGCTGGAGATCGTCGAGTTCATGCGCAAGTACGTGCCCGGCTTCGAGAACGTCGTGATCTCGCAGATCTCGCCGGCGCTCGGGATCCGCGAGACGCGCCACTTCATGGGCAGGACCCGCCTGACGATGGACCGTCTCTACACCGAGGACACGAGCCGGAAGGCCATCGCGCAGTCGGCCTACAACGTCGACATCCACTCCGGTACCGGAGAGGGCATCGACCTCACCGTGATCGAGAAGCCCTACGGCATCCCCTACGACTGCCTCGTGCCGCAGGAGGTCGACGGACTCCTGCTGAGCGGGCGCACCATCTCGGTCGACTCGACGGTCTTCGCCTCGGCGCGCGTCATGGGCACCTGCATGGCCGTGGCCGAAGCGGCCGGGACGGCGGCCGCCATGGCGCTCGCCGCGTCGGGCGAGGTCCGTGACATCGACATCGAAGAACTGCGGGCCAGGCTCGTCGCCCAGGGGGCGATGATCCCGGCCTGAGGCGCCCGAACCACATCGGCCGCCGGCCGGGCCCGGCCGGCGGCCTCGCGTAAATCGAAGGACGAATCACGTGGTCAACGTCGCTCAACGCGAGGGCGAGGATCGGCCGGACTCGACGGAGCAGTCCCGGCGCACGTTCCTCGCCAGCACGGTCGGCACCGTACTGGAATGGTACGACTTCAATCTCTACGGCCTGGCCGCGGCGCTGGTGTTCGGCCCGCTGATGTTCGGGCAGGAGGGGGTCGGCGGCACCCTCGCCGCATTCGCCTCGCTCGGTGTGGGCTTCTTCGCGCGCCCGATCGGCGGCTTCGTCCTGGGCAACCTGGGCGACAAGGTGGGACGCAAGCCGGTCCTGATGTTCACCTTCATCGCGATGGGGCTCAGTTCGGCTCTGATCGGCCTCCTGCCGACCGCCGCGCAGATCGGCGTCTGGGCGCCGATCCTGCTGTGCCTGCTCCGGATCGTCCAGGGCTTCGCCGTCGGCGGTGAGTTCGCCGGCGCGACGCTGATGACGATGGAGAGCGCCCCGGTCCGCAGGCGCGGATTCTTCGGCGCGCTGCCCTCGATGGGCACGGGGGCCGGCTTCGTGCTCGCCACGGTCGTGTTCGCCCTCGTGTCGGCACTGCCGGACGAGCAGTTCCTGTCGTGGGGATGGCGCATCCCGTTCCTCGGCAGCGTCGTCCTGGTCGTCTTCGGCGCCGTCGTCCGCGCGCGCCTGCCCGAGACGCGCGCGTTCACCGACATCAAGGACACCGAGACCGAGCGCCGGCCGATCCTCACGGCGTTCGCGAAGCACCCGAAGGCCATCCTCCGCACGATCGGCCTGGTGATGGGCGGCGCGGTCTGGGGGTACCTGATCCAGACGTTCTCGCTGTCCTACGGAACCAGCGACCTGGGGCTGGACCGCACCCTGATGCTGTGGGTCATCGGTGTCGCCGCGGCGCTCGAGATGGTGACCATCCCGTTCTGGGGCTGGGTGTCCGACAGGGTCGGGCGCAAGAAGGTGATCGTCACGGGCGTCGTGCTGACGGCGCTGTTCGTGTTCCCGTTCTTCTGGCTGCTGAACACGCGCGAGCCGTGGCTGATCTTCCTCGCCGTCGTCATCGGGCTGCCGGTGCTGAAGGACATGATCTTCGGCCCGCAGGCGGCGTTCGCCGCGGAGATGTTCCGCTCCAGCGTGCGCTTCAGCGGCGTGAGCGCGGGCCGTGAGCTCGGCGGCGCGCTCTTCGGCGGCAGCGCGCCCTACATCGCGACGGCCCTGATCGCGGTGAGCGCCGGGGCGGTCTGGCCGCTGGCGCTCTACATCATCATCACGCTGGTGATCACGGGCGTCACGGTCATCACCGCGCCGGACAATCAGGACAAGGATCTCAACGAGATCTGAACACCGCCGCAGGGGCGATCGCATCTGCAGGGAGAGATGCGATCGCCCCTGCGGCGGTCAGGCGGTGAAGGGGCGCAGGTCGCACATCGCGCCGTGCTGCGTCACGACATAGGAGCCGATGGACACGGCGCGGCGGAGGGCCCGCTCGGCGTCGTCCCTGCCGATCCTCCGGGGTGACGGCGCCGCGAGAACGCCGTCCAGCAGGGCCGCCAGCGTCGCGTCGCCGGCGCCGGTGGTGTCCACGACGGTGACCGCCTCGATCGGCACGCGCACGTCGAAGCGCGAGGTGACCAGGCGCGCGGCGGCGGCCCCGTCCGTGACGAGCCACAGGGCGTCCGCGGCGACGGCGGAGGTGAGCGTGACGCCGAGGATGCGAAGCTCCTCCTCGGTGACCTTGATGATGTCGGCGCGGCGGAGCATCTCCCTCGTCGCCGTCAGCATCGCCTCCGGGGCCGGCCAGGCGGCCGTGCGGATGTTGACGTCGTACGAGACCAGCGTGCGGTCGCGGTCGACGGCGCCGAGGACGCTCTGCTGCACCCGTTCTCCGGCCTCGGAAGCGGCGAGGAGCGAGCTGATGTGGACCACGCGGCTCGTCTCCACCGCCCGCCGTGCATCGGCCGTCAGTGTCAGGTGCGCATCCGCCGAGGCCGAACGGTAGAGCAGGAAACCGGGCTGGACGCCGGCGGGTGCGACGACGGCGACACCGGTCGCGCGGTGAGGGTCGCGGGACACGTACGTGCAGTCGACGCGCGCGTCGCGCAGCGCGCCGAGAACGGTGTCGCCGAGCCAGTCGGCGCCGACGGCGGAGATCAGGGCCGATCGGCGGCCCAGCCCCGCCGCGGCGGCCGCGACGTTCGCCGGCGCACCGCCGGCCCGCGGCGCGTAGAGCCCGCCATCGGGCACGAGATCGATGAGCGCTTCGCCGACGCAGAGGACGTCATGGGGCGCGGTGTTCGTCAACGCGGCCTCAGCCCTGCGGCAGGATCAGCGTCTTGCAGACGCTGGCCCGTCCGGCCGTGTCGATCGCCGTGCCGGCCTCGCTCAGCGGGTACCGTCCGCTGATGAGCTCGGCGACGCGAACCCGCCCCGAGGCGATGAGCTCGATCGCGGTCGGGAAGCAGTCGGCGTAGCGGAAGACCCCGGTGATGACCAGCTCGCGCTCCTGGATCAGCGACACCGGCACGTCGAGGGCGTCGTCGCCGCCCATGCCGACGAGGACGGCGGTGCCGCCGCGCGCCAGCCTGCCGATGCCGTCGCCGGTGGCCTGGGGGTTTCCCGAGCACTCGACATGGACGTCGAACTCGCCGGCGGACGCGCCGAGCTCGGTGGCGTCGACCGTCATCGCGCCGAGTGTCTCCGCCAGCGCGCGCTTGGCGGGATCGACGTCCGTGATGACGACGGAGGACGCGCCGAAGGCCAGCGCGGTCTGCGCGGTGAGCAGGCCGACGGGCCCCGCGCCGGTGACGAGCACGCGGGTGCCCGGGGCGACGCCGGCCTTCCGGCATGCCCAGACCGACACGGCGAGAGGCTCGGCGAGCGCACCCTGCTCCACCGGCACCCCGTCGGGGAGGCGGAACGCGTAATCCCCGCGCACGGCCACGTACTCGCGCAGCGTGCCGTCGACGGGAGGGGTGGCGTGGAACGCGACGTCCGGGCACAGGTTGTAGCGCCCGCGGCGGCAGATGTCGCAGCGACCGCAGGGCACGCCGGGCTCGATGGCGACGCGGTCGCCCACCTGGTGGCCCCCCGCCTCGGGCCCGGCGGCGACGACCGTACCGGCCGTTTCGTGTCCGAGGATGAGCGGACCGGTCACCACGTAGCTGCCGATGCGCCCGTGCCGGAAGTAGTGCGCATCGGAGCCGCACACGCCGACCGCGTCGACACGCACCAGGATCTGGTCCGGAGCGAGCTCGGGGACGGGGACCTCCTCGACGGCGATCTCACCGATCCCGGTGAGAACCGCGGCACGGTTGCTGGGTGGGAGAGCAGTCGTCATCACGGCATCCTTCTGATCGACGGGACGAGCCGCCCGGCGCACGGAGGTGCGGCGCGCCGCGGTGTTCGGGCCGGGCCGTGCACAGCGTAGAAACGCGGGAGCCGGCGTTCTAGGCGGGCGATCGTCGACTTTCTGATACTTTCTTGCGCCGGAGAGGCGTCGGAAGCACGCTTGCCCGCACGGTGGTATCGGTACTCTGGTCCAATGAGCGAGACTGCACCGGCGTACCGCGAAGTGGTTCCGCGTGCGCCGGACGCGACGTTCACCTGGCGCACGCACGGGTATCCGGATCCGCTGGCGCGCTGGAACCTGCATCCCGAGGTCGAGATCCATCTCATCCGGCGCGGCACCGGCCACTACGTCATCGGCGATGCCGTGGGCGGGTTCACCGCGCCGGCGCTGTTCGTCGTGGGGGCGCGGGTCCCGCACGACTGGCTGAGCGATCTCGAGCGGGGGGAACGGATCGACGATCGCGACGTCGTGCTGCAGTTCGATCCGGAGCGGGTCGCGCGGCTGGCGGCCGCCGCCCCCGAGCTGGATCCGGTGAACGGGCTGCTCGCGAGGTCGGCGCGGGGGATCGAGTTCTCCGGAGCGACGCTGGAGCGCGCGGGCGAGCTGCTGCTGGGCATCGGCGAGCAGGACGGCGGCGCCGCGATCGCCGGGTTCCTCCATCTGCTCGCCGTGCTCGCCGGTGCGCCGGAGGACGAGTGGCGCGCGGTGGCGTCGCGTCCGGCCGACGGTGCCGCGGTACCCGCCTCCGACACGTTCGCGGAGGCGGTCGACTACATCTTCCGGAACCTGCGGTCGGGTCCGCGGCTGTCGGAGGCGGCGCGGATCGCGGGAATGTCGGTGTCGGCCTTTTCCCGGCATTTCGCTCGGGCGAGCGGCCAGAACTTCAGCGATATGGTGCGGCATCTGCGCCTGGCCCACGCATGCCGCCTGCTGGCCGACCCGAAGCGCTCCATCGCGTCGATCGCGCACGATGCCGGCTACGCGAACCTCTCGAACTTCAATCGCCGGTTCCGCGAGGAGTACGCGATGACCCCCCGGGCGTACCGCCGCCTCCTCGCGGACGAGAACCACCGGCCGGCGGAGCCCCGCGCCCAGGCCGGTCCGGCCGTCCGCGACCCGCTGCCGGTTCCGCGCTCACAGGCTGGTGGCGATGAAGACCACGAAGAGCAGGAAGACGAGCAGTAGCACGCCCAGGCAGCCGAGCAGCATCGACTGCATCACCAGCCCGCGCTGGCGCACGGTGCCGGGCGGGCCGACCTCGCCGGCCATCGCCAGGTGGGCCGGGCCGCGGTACTCCAGCGCGGGCGGCGCCCCGGGCGGCAGCACCGTCGTGGCGAGCCCCGCCTGGGTGCCCCGGAACCTCTGGAAGACCGCGACGGCAACCGGGCGGTCCGCGGGGATCTCGAACGCCGTCCGGCCCCAGTGCCGGGGATACTCGCTTCCGTCGATGCTGACGGTGGCCGAGTTGCCCGCGATCAGGCCGCGCCGCAGGTCGAGGACGAGGATCCGGCGCGGCCCGGCGTGGTGCCCCGCGTAAGGGATCGGAGGCGTGCCCGTCGGTGGCTGCATGACCACGAAGCTACCGAACCAAGCCGAACGCGGCCATGCGTTGCATTAGAAGGGAACCAGCAGCTCAAGGACCGGATTCGGGAGTTGGAGACGGAGTGCCCGATCTGGTCGGCGGGAACGGTGAGCCAGGGTGGAGTCAGGGGCGGATGGGTGTTCGCTTCGTTACCGGCTCCTATGGGCGGCGGTGAGTTCCTCCAGGACGGGAACGACCTCGTTAGGGCTGGGGCACCCGAGAATCTCCTCGCGAAGCCGCATCGCGTTCTCCTTATAGGACGGCTTCTCCAGAAGGCTTATCAGCACCTCACGCAGACGGTCCGGGGTGAATTCGGCGGAGGCGGGAATGTGGATGCCCGCGCCCAGATCCTCCAGCCGTTGCGCCCGGTAGATGGTGTCCCACACCCAGCCCGTGGCTCCCTGCGGCACGCCGCATACCCCCGCCGTCGACCAGGTGCCGGCGCCACCATGGTGGATGATCGCCGAGCAGGACGGCAGCAGCACGTGCATCGGGACGTGCTCGACCACCCGCGTGTTGGAGGGCACCCGCGACACCTCGGCGCACTCCGCGGCGGTGAGGGTGGCGACCAGCTCGATGTCGAGATCGGCGATGGCCTCGAAGACGTCCTCGACCGAGATGGGGGTGGGGAAGGGAATGCTGCGGAGCGTCTCTCCCAGCGTCAGGCACACCCGCGGCCGCACCGGCTCGGCGTCCAGCCAGCGGGGCGCCACCGCGGGCGTGGGGCCGTTGTACGGGACGTAGCGCATGGACACCGTCCGCAGCCCGAGGGGGAGCCTCATGCTGGGCGGCAGCTGGTCGATCGTCCACTGGCCGGTCATGACCTCCTCGTCGAACGTGCGGCCGAACCGGCCGAGCTTCCAGCTCAGCCACTCTCCGATGGTGTCGTCGAAGTGCTCGGGCGGTTCCTGCCGCAGCTTGTCGAGGAAGACCTGCCTGCTGTTGTGGAACGTGTCGGCGATGGAGAGCAGCCTGGCGTGGGCCGCGCCGCACGCCCGCGCGGCCACGGCGCCGCCGAAGGTGAACTGCTCCCAGATCACCAGGTCGGGACGCCACGAGCACGCGAAGTCGACCAGGTCGTCCACCATCGAATCGTTGTTGAGCTGCGAGAAGAACGTCCAGGCGAGGACGGTGTTGGACGCCTGGAGGTACTCCAGCGTCAACCGTTCGGGCCGGTTGGCCAGATAGTCGGGATCGCGGTGCATCGCCAGCATGCGGTGACCGACGGAGCCCATCATGAGCCCGAGCTCCGGGTCCTCTCCGACCTCGACCGCGGTCAGGCCGGCCCCGGTGATGCTGCCGGACAGCGCCGGCTGGCTGGCCACCCGCACCTCGTGGCCCGCCGTGCGCAGCGCCCACGCGAGCGGAACCGCGCCGTTGAAGTGGGTGTCCTGCGCGTGGGATACGATCAATACCCGCACGTGCCCTCCTCGTCTACTCGGAGCTCACCGGGAATCGGACGACGCTCCGCACGACCGGCGAACGGAGCCGGCGAACGGGTACGCCCCGCCGCGTGATCTTGGGCATGCCCTCCGCGATGGCGCGCACGGCCGTGGTCGCCCGCAGCCGCGCCAGCGGCGCCACCAGGCCGGAGTAGCAGCCGGCCAGGCTGAGATGACCGGCCTCCCCGGCTCTCGCGATCACGAAGTCGTCGGGCGCGGCGTACACGGCGGGGTCGCGGTTGGCCACCTCGACCAGGACGACGACCTCCTCGCCCGCGGCGACCGGCCGCCCGGCCAGTTCCAGATCCTCGTGCGCGATCCTGCTCTCCAGCCGGACCGGCGGGTCCCAGCGGAGCGTCTCCTCGACCGCGGCGCCCGCCAGGTCCGGATCGGCTCGGACCTCTGCCCATTGGTCGGGGTGGTCGAGCAGCGCCGCCATCGTGTTGCAGATCAGGTTGGCGGCCACCTCGCTCCCGGCGAGCGTGACCAGCATGCATATCGCCAGGAGATCGTCCGCGTCCGCCTCGGGCAGTTCGTCGCTCAGGCCGTTCCGCCGGTCCGCGATGAGTCCGGCGAAGAGGGCGCGAAGCTCGCCGATCGCGGTGAGGAGCGCGCGTGCGAGCGGGAACGGCTGCGGAACGGTCCCCGCGTCCAGCGCGATCGCGGTGTCGGCGCACAGCCGGCCGAACCTCTCGCGTTCCTCGGGCGGTACGCCGAGGAGGCGGGCCGATGACGCGACCGCCAGCGGCCTGGCCAGATCGGCCATCAGATCGAACGGGCCGTCCATCGAACCCACGACTGAGCCCACGACATCCGCCACGGCCGGCACATGCCGATCGGCACGGCCCTCGCCGAGCACCGGCTCGGCCAGCCCGCGCAGCCGCTCGTACGCGGCCGATTCCATGGTCAGATGGGCCTCGTCGAGGGGGAGTACGTGGCACACCACCGGTGCCGTCCACGAGTCCTGGTCGAGATGCTGTTGCGGGCCGTCGGGGTGGCACGGGCTCAGCCGCGGATCCCTCAGGACGCGGGCCGCCAGCGCGTGATCACTGGCCACCCACGCGCCCAACGTGCTCCTGTGCAGCGCGCCATGCTCGCGCAGACGGCGCAAGAGCGAGAGGCGATCGTCGTCGCTCGCCCTGAGGAGCAGCGCGTAGGGATCGTCCTCGGCCCCGGCCAGCCATTGGACACCGCGCATGGTCAGCAGGTGTCGCCCGAGTCGATTATCGGTCAGAACCATTGTCATATCGCCAGCCTCGCGATTTCTGTCAGCTCCACGCGCCAGCACAGGTGGTGCGGTGCCTCCGGCCAGGTTCGTGGACAGTGAGACTCAGAGTCGGTGACGGTGCTCGAGATCGGCACGAGCGTTGATGGTGCTGGCAGCTGCCTCCCGGGGGACGCAGGGCGTGGGGGCTCGTCAGCGGGACAGCACCCGGGCCAGCACGTCGCGCAGCACGGCACCGGGGTCGTCGGGGGTGCCGCGGGTGCGCCAGGCGACGATCCCGTCCGGGCGGACCAGGCTCGCGCCGGACGGTCCGATGCCGTAGCGGTCGGCGAGGTCGCCTTCGGGGTCGCCGAGGTCCTGGCCGGGACGGTAGGCGTCCACCCGGACGCCCAGCTCCGCGCCGGCCTGCTTGGCGGCCTCCGGCCACGGGGCCCCCTGCGGACCCGCGATCAGCACGAAGCCGTCCCCGAACAGCTCCACGGTCGAGACCTTCTCGCCGTCCCGCGTCAGCCACACGTGCGGGGCGCGGAACCCCGGCCGCCCGCTGGGACGCAGCGGGTCCTCCGCCGGGGCCGGGTCGTCGTCCTCCGCGAGGACGGCGCCCGAGCGGTAGCGGAAGCCGAGCAGGACCTCGGCCATGCCCTGTCCCGGCGGGACCTCGTCGAGCAGATGCGGTGCCATCCGGGAGGCGTAGATGTGCATCGCCTCGGCGACGACCAGGTCGGCGGCCTGCCTGCGCTCGATCTCGTAGCTGTCGAGCAGCCCGGGGCCGGCCTCGCCCAGGCTCACCGCGGCCAGCTTCCACGCGAGGTCGAAGCCGTCCGCGACGGCGGCGTTGCCGCCCATCCCGCCGGTCGGCGGGACGACCTTCGCGGCGTCGCCGGTGAGGAGGATCCGGCCGTCCCGCCATCGCTCCGCGATCTCGGCGACCATCTCCAGCGACTGGATGTCGAGCAGGTCGGGCTCCAGGCCGGGGTCGTTCACCGCGATCCTGATCAGCTCGGTGATCCGGGCAGGGGTCAGCTCTTCCGCGGACTCGCCCCGTTCGGGGTCGTACTCCACGAAGAACGTGTACCGGTCCGGCCGGTCGGTGGGCCCGAAGTTGCCGGTGAAGCGCGGGTTCTTCAGGTAGTACCAGCCGGTGGAGCCGGGCGGCAGCACCGCCGTGAGGTCGGCCTCGAAGATCACGCCGACCATGTGCGACAGGGTCCCGTGGCCGTGCCGCGCGATCCCCAGCCGTTCGCGGACCGGGCTGCGGTTGCCGTCCGCGGCGATCATGTAGGCCGCGCGCACGGTGCTCTCGGTGCCGTCGCGGACGTCCCGGACGCGAGCGGTCACCCCGTCCTCGTCCTGCTCGAACCCGACCAGCTCGGAATGGAACCGGACGGTCGCGCCGTACCGCTCCGCCTGTTCGAGCAGGATGGGCTCCACCTTGTCCTGGGCGGCCATCGCCCACCCCATCGGCGTGCAGGGCGCGGTCGCCTTGACCATGTCCTCGAAGCTCTCGGCGAAGGTCGCGAACACCTTGCCGCCGACGGACTCCGCCACCTTGATCGTGAACTCGCCCTCCATCCCGCGGATGTCATCGACGCTCCGGATGGCGTCGGCGACGCCGCCGATGCGCATCAGCTCCATCGTGCGCGGGTTCTGCCCGGCGGCCTTCGGGAAGATCGACGTTCCCGGATGCCGCTCGACCACGTGCACGCTCACCCCGCGCCGGGCCAGGAACATCGCCGCGGACAGGCCGCTGAGCGCCGCACCGACGATGAAGACGTCCACCTCTGTGTCTGCCACGAATCCTCCAGAATGTGCGCTGCGCCGGCTACCGGCTCATACGGGGCGGTAGCGATGCTCGGCGGTCAGTTTCTCCAGCTGCGGGACGATGTCGTTCGGCGTCGCCATGTCCGCGACCTCCGCTTGCAGCCGCTTGGCGTTCTCGGCGAAGGACGGTTCGGTCAACAGCCGCCCGACCTTCGCCGCGACCGCTTCTGCGGTCAATCCCGACAGCGGTGCCTGGAGGCCGGCTCCGATCGCCTCGATCCGGTCGGCGGTGGCCTCGGTCTGCCAGCCGAACGTGAGGAGAAGCTGGGGGACGCCATGGAGTTCGGCGGTGGACCTCGTGCCGTTGCCTCCGTGGTGCACGACCGCCGAGCACGTGGGCAGCAGGTCGGTAAGCGGTACGAAGTCGACAAGGCGCACGCTGTCGGGGAGTTCGCCGAGCTGCTCCCGCTGTGACTCGTTCACCGTGGCCACGACCTCGATGTCGCCGAGACTTGCCAGCCCCCGCAGGATCATGGGCAGCGGCTCCTCGCCGAAATCGGAGCCGCCCGCGCCGAGCGTGACGCACACGCGCGGGCGCGCGGGCGGCTCGCGCAGCCATGCGGGTACGGACGAGGCCCCGTGGTACGGAACGAACCGCACCGGGACCGTCCTCAACCCCAGATCGCCGCGCATCCCGGCCGGGGTCGAGTCGATCGTCCACTGCCCGGTCACCATGTCCTCGTCGAAGGGGCCGCAGCCCAGGCGCTCCAGCGTCCACCCGAGCCATTCGGCGGTGGGGTCCTCACGGTGCTCCGGCGGCAGTTCCCGGGCGAGCCGGAGGAACTCCCGGCGGGCCAGCGGCGCGACCTCCGGACCGGACACGATCCTGGCGTGCGCGGCCCCGGCCGCCTTGGCGACGATCGCGCCGGCCAGGGTGTAGGGGTCCCAGAGGACGAGGTCCGGCCGCCACACGCGCGCGAACGCCACCAGATCGTCCACCATCTCGTCGTTGCTCAACGCCGCGTAGAGCGTCGGCACCATGATGTTCTCCAGGGCCAGCAGCGACTCCCACGTCCACCCCACGCCGCCGCTGGCGGTGAAGTCGAAGCCCTGGACGTAGGCCGACCCCTCGTCCCAGATCCGGGCGAGCAGGTCATCGGGAGAGTCCAAGGACCATTCGACGGGAACGACGGTCAGGCCGGTACCGGCGATGGTGTCGACGAGCTGCGCCTGGCTGGCCACCCGCACCTCGTGGCCTGCGGTACGCAGCGCCCAGGCGATGGGAACCATGGGGTAGTAATGGGTCGGATGCGGCAGGGAGGTGAACAGCACCTTCATCGTCGTCTTCTCCGGTGTGGATCAGTTCGTGCGGACGGGCATGCGGAGCAGGGCCCGGGTGACGGGCGCCCTGCGGCGCCGGAGCACGGGACCGGACAGGCGAAGCCGCGGGAACCTGCCGGTGATCACGCGAACGGCGGCCTCGGCCTGGGCCTTGACGAGCGGTGCCACCAGGGCGTGGTGCGGGCCGAGCGGCACCGGCGGCCCTTCCTCCCCGCTCCGGTCGAGGGCGAACCGGTGGGGATCGGTGAAGACGGCGGGGTCGCGGTCGGCGGCGCCGACGGCGAGCACGACCCGGCTGCCCGCGGAGACCCGCTGCCCGGCGAGTTCGACATCCCGTTGGGCGATCAACGCCTGCAGGTGGGCCGGCGGGTCGAAGCGGAGCGTCTCCTCGACGGCCCGGGCGGCGCGGTCCGGGTCGTCGGAGAGCGCCGTCATCGCCTCCGCATCCTGGAGCAGGGCCAGCATGGTCTTGGTGACGACGTCCGCGGCCGCGCGCACGCCGACGATCGCGTGCAGCCCGGCCACCACCTGGGCGTCCGGAGGCCGGAGCGATCGGAGGCCGCTATCGGATCCGGTGACGAGCGTGCCCAGCTCCTCCATCGCCGAGAGCAGGAGACGCGTCTCGGCCGGCCGCTGCGGGCAGAGCAGGGCGTCGACGGCGATGCTCGCCGCCGCGCAGCATTCGGCCAGCCGCGCCCGCCGGGACTCCGGCAGCGCCAGAAACTCGCCGAGCACCTCGGCGGGGACCCGCTCGGCCAGGGCGACCAGGTCGAACTCGTCGCCGGCGGCACCGGTCGCCCGCTCCCACGCCTCGCCGAGGAACGATCGCCGTTCCTCGGCCGCTCGTGCCCCCAGCACGGGTGCGGCCATGTCCGCCAGCCGATCCAATTCCTGCCGGGAGACGTCGAGGCACGTTCGTTCCCGCGGCAGAACCTGTCGCGGGAGCTCCTGCGGGTCCGGCCGCCCCTCCACGTCGCACACGTCCAGATCGCGGTGGCCGATCAGCTCCGCCACCCGCCCGTGGTCCGCGGTGACCCAAGAGCCGAGACGGCTTCGCCACAGGGGGCCGCGCTCGCGCAGCCGGGGATAGAGCGGGGTGGGATCGTCGTCGAACCCGCGCAGCAGTGATGCGTACGGGTCGCCGTCCCCGGTCACGAAGGGCGTGCCGTTGGCCGAGTACAGCCACTGCGCCGCCTGGGTCAGGTGGAGGTGCCGGCCCAGCTCCGCGTCGGTCAGCACGACGTCGTCCCCGTCCCGGCCGGCTGTCCCGACCGGGCTTCGCGAGCGTCGGCCGAGCGGACATGGGCGAGGATCGCCCGGGAGAGCGGTTCGTGCACCGAACCGGGGAGCGCGTGCCCCATCCCGGGGATCTCCACGAGGCGGGCGCCGGGTATCAGGTCGGCGAGATGCCGCCCGTGCGGCGGCGGCGCGATCGGGTCGTTCATCGCCTGGATCACCAGCGTGGGGACGGTGACGCCGGCGAGCTCGGCGCCGCGCGAAGTGGGGGGCAGCGACACCGTGTAGTGCGCGGTGGGCTCGGCCAGCGACCCGGCGTGCTCGATGGCCCGCTCCTCCCAGCGCCGGTACTCGGCGCGGTCGAAGGGCAACTCGTCCCCGAAGAGCATCTGCCACTTGGTCACCCGCTGGTCGAGCACCGCCTCCCTGCCCTCGGCCGGCCGGGACATCATCTGCAGCATGTCGAGGAACACCTGCCGGGGCAGGGGGTACCCCTCCAGCGAGGCCTCCCCGGCCATGGCCCGCTCGAGGTTGGTGTCGAAGTCGATGTCGAGCGCTCCGCCGAGCATCACCGACATGCTGCGCAGCCGCTTCGGGTGGTCCAGCGCCATCACCTGCGCGATCGTCGTCCCCATCGACAGGCCGACGATGTGCGCGGCCTCGATCTCCCACCCGTCGAGGACCGCGACGGCGTCGGCGGCCAGGTCGTCGAAGTCGTAGGGGTGCTCGGAGAAGTCGCGCCAGGTGGAGCGTCCCGTGTCCCGGTGGTCGTATCTGATGACGTGGTAGCCCCCGGCGGCCAGCAGCTCGACGAACTCGGCCGGCCAGCCCATGGCGCTCAGGTTGCCGCCCATGATGAGGAGGATCGACGGGTTCCGGGGATCGCCGAAGCCCTCGCTCCACAGCTCGACATCGTTGGCGGCGACTGTGCGTTCCGTCATGGTCGTCCTTCTCTCGATTCTCGAATGGACATGTCCTCGCCTACGCCGATGTCAGGACCAGGAGCGAGAACTCAAAGGGCAGGACGGGGGACTTGAGCGGCACGACGGATTCCACGGCCAGGCCCGCGTCCGCCGCCAGCGCGGTGTACTCCTCACGGGTACGCACGCGGCCGCCCGAGAACGCGAGCATGCGCAGGTCCAGCAGCGTGCCGAAGAACGGGTCCGCCGCGGAATCCGGCTGGTCGAGCCGTTCGATCAGCATGATCCGGCCGCCGGGTTCGAGCGCGCCGGCGCAGTTGCGCAGGATCCGCAGGGCGTCCTCGTCCGACCAGTTGAGCAGGACGAAGGCGACGGCGACGACGTCGGCCCGCACGGGTAGCGGATCGAAGAAGTCCGCTTCCAGCAGCGCGATCCGATCGGTCAGACCGGCCTTCTCGATGGGCTCGCGGGCCCGGGAGAGAGGACCCGCCAGTTCCAGCAGCGTGCCCCGCACGTGCGGCGCGTGCCTGGCGATCCTGATCAGCAGTGCGCCCGTACCGCCGCCCACGTCCAGGACATGCCGGACGCCGTCCCAGTCGACGGCGGTGACGGACGTGTCATAGCCGTCCTCGTCCGTCGACATCAGCGCGTCGAACGAGGCGCCCAGCTCGGCGGTGCCCGACAGGTCCTCCCAGAACGGGAGGCCGTACATGACCGGATACGCCGGCCGTCCCGTGCGTACCGCTTCCAGGAGGTGGACGAAGGACAGGTCGGCATGGGCGACGGCCCCGGTGAGGTCGAGCCAGGCGCGCTGCTGCGCGGGATGGTCGTCGGCGAGCAGCAGACCGAGGCGCGTGGGGGAGAGCGTTCCCGACGGGTCCTCGTCCAGGACGCCGACGACCGTCAGATGTCTGATCACCCTGCCGAGCGGGCCCGGGGCCGCGCCGGTCACCGCCGCGAGGGCCGCCGCGTTCCGCGCTCCCGCGTTGATGTGGTCGACCAGGCGAAGTGTCGCCGCCACCCGGACGGCCATGGGCGTCACCAGGTTGCCGAGCTGCTTCAGCAGTACTTCCAGGTCCTGCGGTTCAGGTCGGGTGCCAGCCACCTGCGGTGCTCCTTCCAGAGAGCTCGGTGTCGCCGGATTCGAGCGCGGTCTCCACGGCGCATGCGCGAGTGCTCGCCAATGGCTGTGAACGGAACGTCCGCGCGTTCTTCACCCGGATGGTGGAGGTAGGGCCGTGCGGCCATCGTCACGACCGGAACTAGCAGTGGGGTCGAGCGCGGCTGGACCGGCGGAACGGGGCTGACCGGCGGCGCTCGACCGCCAGTTGAGAGCGCCCCGCCATGGTGGGGGAGTCCCAGCCCGCTCGGGTGGTTCCGCACCAGCAGGGAGAAAGCCTTGGACACGTCGTCCTACAAGACAAAGGTCACCGCGGCCTTCAGCCGGGCCGCGGCGACCTACGATCGGATGGGCGTCGAATTCTTCACGCCCATGGGCAGGCGCCTGGTCGAGCGGGTCGCCCCTCAGGCCGGGCAGCGCGTGCTGGACGTCGGGTGCGGCAGGGGCGCGGCCCTGTTCCCGTCCGCCGAGCTGGTGGGGCCCGAGGGCAGGGTCCTCGGCATCGACATCGCCCCGACCATGATCGACGAAGTGGCGAAGGAGGTCGAGCGCCGGGAATTGGCCAACGTGGACCTGGCCGTGATGGACGGAGAGCAGCCCGACCTGCCCGCGCGCTCGTTCGACATCGTCACGGGAAGCTACAGCGTCATCTTCTTCCCCGACGCGCCCGCGGCCCTGGCCAGGTACGCCGGCCTGCTCGCGGACGGCGGCCGCATCGG
This sequence comes from Spirillospora sp. NPDC029432, assembly GCF_040703975.1. Classification (NCBI taxonomy): domain Bacteria; kingdom Bacillati; phylum Actinomycetota; class Actinomycetes; order Streptosporangiales; family Thermomonosporaceae; genus Spirillospora; species Spirillospora sp. NPDC029432. Next base: position 174,227 of record NZ_JBEZWH010000006.1, on the reverse strand, counting down.
CTTCACGAGCCCGGTGTTCACCGACGACACCTTCCCCTTCCTGCCGCCGGTCTTCACCGAGTTGATCCCGGCCTCGCTGCTGTCCGACCTTCCTCCCGAATGGCGGCCCGACAGCCTGCGACGCAGGTTCAACAGCTGGCTGGGAGACGTGGACGAGCTGGTGCGCACCATGAACCGGGCGGGGTTCACGGCCGTCGCGGTGAACGACGAGCCGGTGAACCTGGTCGCGGAGTCCGGGACGTCCTGGGTGGACTGGTCCCATACGCAGGGCATGCGCCTGCTGTGGGAGCATCTCGAACCGCCGGCGCGGCAGCGGCTCCGCGAGCGACTCATCACCGGGCTGGACGCCATGCGCGACGGCGACGGCCGGCTGACCATCGAGACCCCGGTCCGGTACGTCATCGCCACGCGCTCCAGGTAGCCGGCCGGCGCGCGTCCGGGCCGGGCGCCCCCTCCAGGGGCCCGGTGGCCACCCGCTCGATCTGATCGTCGGTCATCGGCGGCGGCGGCCGGCCTCGGACTCCGCCCCTCCGGCGGCCCCGCCGGGCGCGACCGCCGGGTGCGGTGTCAGGGCCTGTCGTCGCGGGTGACGCGCCGCTCGCGTACCAGGAGCCGGCCGTTCTCACGGACCAGGACGTCTCGGCACACGCACATCAGATGCAACCGCGTGCTGCCGTTTCGGGGGGTGACCAGGACCTGGGTGTAGCAGGTCACGTGCAGGGACTCGTCGGGCCGCGGGTCCACGGCGATCATGCCCTGCCAGTGCCGGTGCGTCTCGCCGGCTGCGGCGCGCTCTTCGGCGGCCTTGCGCGCCCCCGCGGCCAGGTTCGCCCGGCCGCGGATCGGCTCGGGCAGCGAGGGCGGCGCGAACACACCGTCCTCGGTGAACGTCATCGCCCATTCTTCGGCCTCTCCGGCGTCCAGGAGTTGCATGTGCCTGGCGTAGAACTGCTGGACCTCGGCGTAGATGTGCTCGATCGACCGAGACGTTGTGCTGACGGACATGGGCGGGCCTCTCTGTCGCTTGCGGACATATTGGTGCGGCGACCTCGAAGTCCACTGGACCCGGTGTCCAGTGATGTTCCACCGCTCCTCGGAGGACGGATGCAAGCGTTCGGGAGTCGAGACCTTGGCCTACCGTGGAGGTTGAGCGTGCGGATCGTCGACCTGTCCTCGCCGATAAACGCCGACCAGTACGAGCCCGACCCGGTGACACATGAAGTGCTGACACCGCGGGAGGGCGCGGTGCACATGTCCGCTGAGATGCGCGCGCACTTCGGTCTGGAGTTCGACCCGGACGAGCTCCCGGACGGCGAGTTCCTGTCGCTCGATCGAATCAGCCTCACCACGCACACCGGAACGCACATCGACGCGCCCTCGCACTACGGCTCGCGGGCCCGCTACGGGAACGGGACGCCGCGGCACATCGACGAGATGCCGCTGGACTGGTTCTTCGCACCCGGTGTCGTCCTGGACCTCACCGCAGTGGACTCCAAGACGGTGGGGGCCTCCCATCTGGAGAAGGAACTCTCCCGCATCGGCCACCGTCTTGAGCCCTCGACCATCGTGCTCCTGCACACCGGCGCCTCGAGCTGGGCCGGCACGCAGCGCTACTTCACCGACTTCACCGGCCTGGACGGCTCCGCCGTGAACTTCCTCCTGGACGCGGGCGTGCGGGTCATCGGCACGGACGCGTTCAGTCTTGACGCCCCGTTCGGCCACATCATCTCCGCCTACCGGCGGACGGGTGACCGTTCGGTGCTCTGGCCCGCCCATTTCGCAGGCAGAGAGCGCGAGTACTGTCAGATAGAGCGACTCGCCAACCTCGACGCCCTGCCGGCACCGCACGGGTTCACGGTCGCCTGCTTTCCCGTGAAGATCACCTCCGCGGGCGCGGGATGGACCCGAGCGGTCGCCTTGATCGACGACTGACCGGCACCGCACACCGGGCCCACGGTGCCGCGGCCGCCCGTCCAGCGAGCCGGCCCCTCCGCCCGCAGCGCCCTCGACGCCGGACCCGGCCCCGGACCCGGTCCCGGCTTCGACGCCGCCGATCGATCGAGCGCGGGTGAGAGCCCTTCGCCGCCGTCCTGCCGCAGCAGGACGGCGAAGCGCTGCCGGGCCGCCCGACACGGGGAAAGCAGCCTCATCGAAATCCCCTCGACTACGAGTCGAGGGGTTATCGACGTCCGAGCCGCATGCTGCCATCGACGGCGAAGTCCACCAAAGAAGCTCCCGCGATGTTCTTCGAGGTCCCGGCGTCGGACGATCGCCTTGATCGACATCCCTGTCTTCGATCCGCCCGAGAACTCGTCCGCACGCGGCACTGAGGTAGAGGTTTCCATGGATTTTCGAGTGCTCGGCCCGGTGGAGATCATCCATGGACATCGCGATGTGATGCCGACCGCACCGAAGCCTCGACAGGTGATCTCCCTTTTGCTGCTCCGGGGAAACCGCGTCGTGCAGACCTCCGAATTGATCGACGAGCTCTGGGAGAGCGGCCCGCCGTCAAGCGCGATGACCACGCTGCAGACGTACATCTACAAACTGCGAAAGATCATGGCCGGCTGCGGGGCGGGGGAACGGCTGGAGACCCGTCCGGGCGGCTATCTGCTGACGGTTCCGGACTACTCGCTCGACCTGCGGCGATTCGAGCGCGAGGCCGATGAAGGACGCCGCCTGCTGGAGGACGGCGACCCCCAGCGCGCGGCGGAGGTGCTGAACGGCACCCTGGGCCTGTGGCGCGGCCCGGCGCTCGCCGACGTCGTCCAGGGCAAACTGCTCTCGTCCTACGTGACACGCCTCGAGGAGCTGCGGTTCCGAACGCTGGAGCTGCGGATCGAAGCCGACCTGCGCCTGGGCCGCCACCGTGAACTCGTCAGCGAGCTGAAGTCCCTCGTCCGTACCCATACGCTGCGCGAGGACCTGCACGGATCCTTGATGATCGCGCTCCACCGGTCCGGCCGGAGGCACGAGGCACTCGAGACCTATCGAGTACTCCGCGACAACATGATCGAGGACTTGGGGCTGGAACCGGGGCCCGAGCTCAAGCGGTTACACCAGGCGCTGCTGTCGGATTCCGTGCTCGATCCGCCGTCCACGCGCCACCGGGCCGGCCCGCCGCGCGAAACGATCGATCCGGTTCGGCGTGAAGTGGCCGATCTCGGTGGCCTGGGCGCCTGCCTTGGACCGTTCGATCACGCCGCCGTTCCCGCCCAGATCCCCGCCGACCTCGCGGACTTCACCGGCCGGGCGGCCATCATCGACGAGATCACCTCGTCCTTCGAGAAGGAAAGGGAACAGGACGCCGGCTCCGGCCGCACCGCGACCCGGATGGTACTGGTGACGGGCATGCCGGGGGTGGGGAAGACGGCGCTCGCGGTCCATCTCGCGCACAGACTCCGCCCGCACTTTCCGGACGGGCAGCTCTACGCGGAGTTGCAGTGCTCGACCGACGGCGGCCGGGACGTCTCAGGCGCGCTGTACGGGTTCTTGTACGCACTGGGGATCCCGGCGGACCAGATCCCCGATTCCACGAGGGAACGCAGCAAACTGTTCCGTTCGACCACGGCCGGCCGGCGCCTCCTGGTCGTTCTGGACGACGTCGTGTCCCCGAGCGAGGTCGCCCAGCTGTCGCCCGGCGACCCCCGGTGCGCGGTGATCGTCACCAGCCGCCGCAGAGTGCACGCGCTGGCGGCCGACTGGAAATTCGATCTCGACATCCTCGACGGCGACGAGGCCACCGAGCTGCTGGCCCGCATGGTCGGGGCGGCCCGGCTGGCGAGGGAGCCGCGGGCGGCGGCGAGGCTCGCGGAATTGAGCGGCAGGCTCCCGCTCGTGCTGCGATGCATAGGCGGCCGGCTGGCCGCGAGACCGGAGCTTCCGCTCGGCGAGATGGCCGACAAGCTCGCGCGGTCACCGCGGGTGCTGGACATGCTGCGCATCGGTGAGCTCGACGTGCGTTCCCGGTTCGACGGCAACTACGACAGCCTCAGCCGGCTGGAGCAGAGCGTCTTCCGGCTGCTCAGCATGCTCCCGTCCGCCGATTTCACGGTCGAGAGCGCGGCCGAGCTGCTCGGCTGGGAGAGCACCACCGTGGAACAGGTGATCGAGCGGATCGTCGACAATCACTTGATCAGGATCACCGGGTGCCGCGGCGAGACACGCTACGCCTTCCATACGGTGGTGCGGAGCTATGCGCGCGAGCGGCTGTCGGCGACGCTCAAGTACCGTCCGCCGGAGAAATCCCACCCGACGCTGAGTCTCGACCCGATGGTCGATGTGCGGCCGTGACGCCTCCTCGGCGTTGTCTGTGTACTCCAGCTCGATTCGAGTCGCGCGGATTACGTTCGGACGCCATGAGAGCTGCAGCGGACGACACCGTCCCCCCAGTTGTGATCGTGACCGGCGGCGGCACCGGCATCGGCCGGTCGACCGCGCGGGCCTTCGCGGACGAGGGCGCGCGCGTCCTCATCGTCGGGCGGAGCCGGTCCACCCTGGACGAGTGCGCCAAGGGGTACGACGACATCCACCCGGTCGTCGCCGACATCACCGACCCGAACTCGCCCGCCAGGATCGTGCGAGCGGCCCTGGACGGGTTCGGCCGGATCGACGTCCTGGTGAACAACGCCGCGGTCGGCCGGTTCGGGGGCCTGGCGGACATCGACCGGGAGACGGTCGAGGCGATGTTCGGCACCAACCTGTTCGCGCCGATCCTGCTCGCGCAGCAGGCGCTGGACGCCCTGGAGGCGACCCGCGGAGTCGTGGTCAACGTCGGAACCGCCGGCGCGCTCGGGTTGCGTTCCTGGCCGGACAACGCGCTCTACGGCGCGAGCAAGGCCGCCCTCGACTTCCTGACCCGGTCCTGGGCGGTCGAGCTCGCGCCGCGCGGCATCCGGGTGGTCGGTGTCGCGCCGGGGATCGTCAACACGGGGGTCGGCGTGCGCGCGGGCATGTCCCCCGAGGCCTACGACGGGTTCCTTGAGCACATGCGCGCGCGCATCCCGTCCGGGCGGATCGCGCGTCCGGAGGAGATCGCGTGGTGGATCACGCGGCTCGCGGGCCCCGAGGCCGAGTACGTGAACGGCACGGTGCTGGCGCTCGACGGAGCCCTGTCCGTCACGTGACCCCATGACGTGAGCCCGGTCGGCGACGGCAAGCCCACCCGTTCACACCCAAGAGGTATCCGCACGTAAAACGAGGGGATCGCCCACGATGTCGGAATCCGCGCCCGAGACCGGTGCGAATGGCACGGTCACGTTCGTCAACAGGTTCACCCTGCACGCCGCGCCCGAGGAATTCGAGCGGGTCTTCGCGGAGACCGCCGAGTTCATGGGCCGGCAGCCGGGCTTCCTCGAGCACACGCTGTTCCGGCAGCTCGATAAAGCCGACGGCTACCTGAACATCGCCCGGTGGCGGGACGTCGAATCCTTTCGCCGTGCCGTGGCGCACCCGGAATTCCGGCCGCACGCCGCCGCGCTCCGCGCGCTGAGCACCAGCGAGTCGAGTCTCTACACCCCGCGGCGCACTTTCGCTGCCGCCGAGGCGTCGCAGCGCCTGGAATAGGTGTCATCACGCCGGGCGGGACCGGGCGCCAAGGCATTTCCGGAAGCGCACTGCCGCGCGTCGTCGCCGATGGACATGCCGCGTATCTCTCGAGGCCGACTCGTGCCTCAATGCCTTTATCCGTGCTGATGATTCGAGTGAGCGTCGATTAATCGACGACTTCCGCTATGCGATGCTCAATAGGTCAAAGCCGATCATCCGAGGAGATGGCGATGAGTGATCAAATCCGTGCGGTGCGTCGAATGGTCAGCGCCTACAACACCGGCGACACCAACGACGTCGATGAGTACATCCACCCGGAGTATCTGAACCCGGGCGCGCTGGAACATGGGGACTGGCAGGGGCCGCAGGCCTTCGCGATGGCGGTCAAATGGCTGAAGCTGACCTTCTCGGAGGAGGCGCGCCTCGAGGAGGTCAAGATCGAGGAGCGCGGTGAGTGGGTACGCGCGTACCTCGTTCTCTACGGCCGGCACGTGGGGAATCTCGTGGGTTTCCCGGCCACCGGCCGCCCGTTCTCCGGCGAGCAGATCCATCTGTTCCGGTTCGTGGACGGGAAGATCAGGGATCACCGGGACTGGCCGGACTACCAGGGCACCTACCGGCAGCTCGGGGAGCCGTGGCCGGAGGCCGGCGGCTGGCGGCCATAGGACCGGGCGCTTCTTCCGGCCCTGCGGGTGCGAGGGCCCGACGGCCGGCACATGCCCGATCCGCGCGGCCTCCGGCCGGCCGCGCGGGCGCGGGTCCTGGCCGAACGCCGCGGGCCCGCCCGCCGAGCCATGGGCCCGGCCGGGACACCACATGCCGGGACGGCCCGTTCGCACATATGTTGGAGACATGTGCCGCAACATACGAGTCCTGCACAATTTCGAGCCGCCGGCGACGGAGGACGAGGTCCAGCAGGCAGCGCTGCAGTACGTCCGCAAGATCAGCGGGTCGACGCGCCCGTCGGCCGCGAACGCCGAGGCCTTCGACGCCGCTGTGGCCGCCGTCGCCGACGCCACCCGCACCCTGCTCGACGCGCTGGTGACCAAGGCGCCTCCACGCGACCGAGAGGCCGAGGCCGCCAAGGCGCGTGCCCGGGCCGCCGAGCGCTACGGGACCAGTCCGGCACGGTGACCGCACCGCCGGCGCCGCGGGTCTCCTGGTGCGATCGGAGAGGTTCGCGGGATCAGCTCACGGCCTGCTTGATGAGGGCGGTGAGCGTCTCCTCGGCCTTCTCGGTGAGCTCGGTGACGGCGTACGAGGTGGGCCACAGGCCGCTGAGATCGTCGAGGTTCGCCTCGGTGGTGAACCCGAACGACGAGTAGCGCTCCTTGTCCACGTTCCCGCTGCGGAAGAAGCAGACCACCTTGCCCTTCCTGGCGTAGGCCGGCTGGCCGTACCAGAGCTTCGGCGCCAGGTCCGGTGCGGTGCTGGTGACGATGGCGTGGATGCGTTCGGCCACCGCGCGATCGGACGGCTCCATCTCGGCGATCTTCGACAGCACGTCGAGTTCGGCGGCGGCGGCCTTGTCGCCGCGACCGCGGCTCGACTGCTTCTTCAGCTCCGCCGCGCGTTCCTTCATCGCGGCCCGCTCCTGCTCGGAGAAACCCGCCGACTTCTCGTCGCTCATGATCGTCGCCCTTCTGCTCGTGATGGTGTGCGGTGCTCGTCACGCTAGCGTCGCCGGGACGCCGGCGCTTCTCCGTTCCTGATCGATACCGCAGGAGCCCCGGTGGTCGGCCGCCGTCCTTCGCCTCCCGGTGCGGTGTGCCGCCGATGCCGGTCCTAGCGGCAAAGGCCGGCGGCTTCGGCCGCCTCGCTTCGCGGCGTTTTTCTGCTGGTCATGAAATCGTCGACCAGGGTGATGAATGCCTTCTTGTCCTCATCGGGCAAGGCGAAATATCCGGCGAGGACCTCGGCGGCGCCCGGGTGCACGAAGGTCATCGGCTGGTCGCGCCGGTGAAGCGGCTCGATGACGCACACGTCCTCCGGCCTCGTGCCGTGATAGGGCATGTCCGTCGCGACGGTGTGCCACAGCTGGTCCTTGGGGATGGCGCCACGGGCGCGCGCGACCGCCTGCTCCTTGATGCACCGCGGGGCGTGGCTGGCGGCGGAGATCTGCACCACCTTCTCGACGCCCCTCTCGGTGAACAGCTTCGCGGCGGTCTCGATCTCGTCCACGGTGTTCTTGATCTCGCGGGTGACGATGATGTTCTCCATGGTCGCGCGGAGCGCCGCCACCTGCTCCCGGCCGAGCCTCGCGAACAGGTGCCGTAATGTGGGGAACTCGTGAAGCCGGTCGAAATTGTCCAGCAGGAACCGTTTCGTGTAGTGGCCCTCGTCCAGCCCGTCTTTCCATGACGGCCCGCGGCCGATGACGACGCATTCGGCGTGTTCTGTCGGCTCCAGTTGCAGAAGAACCCGGGTCAGCGTCGCGATGTCACCCAGTTCGTCCCGCTCCGGTATGCCGCCTACCAGATCCTCCCAGGCCATGGTCGAAAGGTGTCGGCAGTGCACCAGAATACCAATCTTGGTCACTCATTCTCCCGGTTGTCCGCACCCTTGCCTTTCAAGGATTGTAGGGGCCGCCATCGTTCGTCGAAACACCCGCGGCGAAAGCCGAGCGCCGCCGGTCCGCGGTGCCGGTGTACGGCACCGCGGACCGGCGGCGCTTCGCTCTATTTCACGCGTCGCGGCGCTTGAGCAGGATCGCCGCGGCGGTGAGCAGGACGGCGGTCCACAGGCAGAACACCCCGAACCCCTGCCAGGGCGTGAGCAGGTCGTCCTGGGCCTGCTTGGCCTGCCCGATCAGCAGGCCGGCCTCCGTCGGCAGGTAGGAGTGGAGGTACTCGCCGGCCTTTCCGGGCACCAGCTGGACCAGCGGAGCCAGCACCAGCACGAACCCGATCACCCCGGTGATCCCGGCCGCCGTGTGCCGGACGAGGGCGCCGATGGCGAGGGAGAACAGGGCGAGCACGGTCAGGTAGAGCCCGCTGCCGACGACGGCCCGGAGCACCCCGGGGTCGCCGAGCGAGACCGAGATCTTGCCCTCCAGCATCGGGGCCCCGATGAAGTAGGAGACGAACGCGGTCGCGACGCTGACGACCAGCACCAGCAGGCCGAGCACCGCCGCCTTGGCCGCGAGCATGGGCAGCCGCGCCGGCACGGCCAGCAGGCTGGCCCGGATCATGCCGGTGGAGTACTCCGACGCGATCACCATGACGCCGAGGACGCAGATGGTCGGCTGGCTGATCAGGAAGCCGCTGCCGAGGATGACCGCGACCGGGTCCGCGGCCGCCAGGGCGCGGTCCTCCGCCGTCATCGCGTCCCACTCGGCGACGGTCAGCCCGACCAGCAGCGCGGTGAAGCCCGGGAAGAGCAGGGCGAGCAGGGCCAGCGTCCAGACGGTCGACCGGACCGACCGGATCTTGGTCCACTCCGACCGCATCAGCCGGCCGAAGCCGGCGCGGCCGACCGCGGGTCCCGCGGCCGTGCCGACGGTGGTGGCGGTCATTCGGCACCTCCCTGGCTCTTCGGCTCGGCGCCGGCGGCGCCGTACTCCACGCTCTCCCGGGTCAGCTGCATGAAGGCCTCTTCCAGCGAGCCGCGCTGCTGGACGACCTCGTGCAGCACGAGCCCGCCGGCCGCGGCGATCTCGCCGATCCGGGCCGCGTCCATGTCCGCGACGCTCAGCTCGCCGTCGGCGTCGCGGGTCACCGTGGCGCCCTCACGGGCGAGGGCCTTGGTCAGCCGCTCCGCGTCCGGGGTGCGCACCAGCACCGTCTGCTTCCTGCCGCGCTCGATGAACTCCTCCGTCGAGCAGTCGGCGATGAGGCGGCCCCGGCCGATGACGATGAGGTGCTCGGCGGTCACCGCCATCTCGTTCATCAGGTGGCTGGAGACGAACACGGTCCGGCCCTCGGCCGCCAGGTCCTTCATGAGCGTGCGGATCCAGACGATGCCCTCCGGGTCGAGCCCGTTGACCGGCTCGTCCAGGATGAGCACGGCCGGGTCGCCGAGCAGCGCGGCGGCCAGCCCGAGCCGCTGCCCCATGCCAAGGGAGAAGCCACCCGCCCGCTTGCGCGCGACGTCGTGCAGCCCGACCAGCCGGAGCACCTCCTCGACGCGCTTCTTGCCGATGCCCTGCGTCTGGGCCAGGCACAGCAGGTGGTTGTAGGCGCTCCGCCCGGAGTGGACGGCCTTGGCCTCCAGCAGCGCGCCGACCTTGCGGAGCGGCTGCGGCAGGTCCCGGTAGTGCCGGCCGTCGATGGTGGCGTCGCCGCCATGGGGACGGTCGAGGCCCAGCAGCAGGCGCATGGTCGTCGACTTGCCGGCGCCGTTGGGGCCGAGGAATCCGGTCACCTTGCCGGGCTCGACGGTGAAGGAAAGGTCGGCGACGGCGGTCTTATCGCCGTACCGCTTGGTGAGGTTCACGGCTTCGATCATCTGGTCCGTCCTGGGAAGTGCCGCTGGGAATGGGAGCGAGGCACCAGCACAGCCCGCTCTCGGGGTTCCGGTCTGGGGACAGGCTCACCGCTGACGCGGCTCGGTGAAGCGCGGCCTGTCGCCGGAGGGGACGCGGAGGGGACGCGGAGGGCGCGGTCGGAGACGCCGTACGGCCGGCCGCTCGGGTCCTGCGGCATCTCGGCGCCCGCGGAGCGGATCCGCTCGAAGGCGGCGCCGTGCGGCAGGCCCTCGGGCGGCCGCCCGATCATGGTCTGCGCGTCGGCGGGCGGGGCGCCCGGGCCGGCGGCAGGCGGTTCGAGGACGGTGTCCGCGTCCGGTCGTCGACCGCCGGGAGGCATTGTGACAACTTGATCTCCATGCGTCGGATGCTACGGAGGCGGATACGGGATTGGCTTCTCCATTCCTGACCGTTCACAGACCGATCTTGAAGACGCCGTTCCCGACGTATCGGGACCGCTGACGCGCCGCCAATTCCCGGTGGTCAGCCGGTGGCGAACTCGGCCAGAACCCGGCCGAGAACGTCCATCTCCACCCGGTGCCATGAACCGGGCAACTCCATTCCCCGGCCGTTGGGCAGCGCGGCCGCGGTCGCCCGCGCGGCGGCGCGCAGCCAGTCGCTGGTGCCGTCGCTGTTGACGACCAGCGCCGGCGTCCGGAGACCGGCCAGCCGCCGGACCGGGACGCTGTAGTCGCCGCAGATGGCGGTGTCGTAGGCGAGCGTGTGGGCGTTCGCCTCGTTCCCCGCCCACAGCGGGCCCCGGCGCCAGTCGGCGATCACTTCGGGGGAGAGGTCCATCAGCTCGGCGAGGAAGTACTCCGCGGCCTCGCCGCGCCTGCCGTCGGCCAGCATCGCCCGGAGGTTGTCCATGAAGTCGGCCGGGGGCCTCGGATGACCGTCGACCCGGTAGTAGGGCTCGTGCAGCGCGAGCTTGGTGATCGGGACGCCGGCCATGGCCGCCTCGAGCGCCAGGTTCGCGCCGCAGGACCCGGCGAACACCGCCGCCCGGCCGCCGGCCTCGCCGATCACGGCCTGGAGGTCCTCGATCTCGCGTTCGACGGCGTAGGCGGGGGAGTCGCCGCTCTCGCCGCGTCCCCGCCGGTCGTAGACGTAGGTGGTGCAATGCGGCGCCAACTCCGGAACGAGCTGATCGAAGATCGTGTGATCGCGGAACGCGCCGTTGAGGAGCACGATCGGCGGGCCGTCGCCCCTCTTCTCGTAGGCGATCGTGGTGCCGTCCGGCGAAACGACCTTGCGCATCGCGCTCTCCTCTCGCCGATGAAAGTGTTTCCGCGCCGTCAATTTCCGGCACACCGGTTGACGGCCGGTCGAGAAGCGGTCGCACCCCATCGCCCGCCGCGGCGCCGGTGCGCCGGCCGGAATGGATCACCGCTGCCGTCCGGAGTGATCATTCGGAGGCCAATGCGCGATCAGGCGAGTGGGCCGGGGCCGCTCGGGCCGCCGGGCGGGGCGAGAAAGCGAGGTCACGCGCACGGAGGCGCTGGTGAGAGACGCGCCGAGAGATTCGAGCGCCTATGTCTCGGACTCGGAGACGTTTAGTGAGCGGGTTTCCACGGGCCCGATCCGGAGGCTGTGGGAGCGATTCCAGACCCGTTTATTTGTGCCGGTAGATTAGCAGTAGGTGGACTCCGCAGCAAGGTGCGCGTCACCCGAGATGCTCTTTATCGAAGGTCCATGCGGAAATCGGCGCGGAAGCCTTTTGGCCCTGCTGTGGCGGAGGGCGGGGGCACGGTAGGACGACGACCGCGGCGTCCGCCTGTAGACGGGTTGATCGCCACAACCATGCCCCTGGAACCAGGAGTCGCGGGTGTTGGACGCCACTCTCGTCCACTGCGACCGGGTGGTCGCTGACCTGCCGCTACCTCGCAGGGGCCGGCGGCGTGGTCTTCGCCCCGCAATGAGCCTGGATCTCGGAAAGAGGCCAACCGCGCCCACGCCCGGCTGCGCGGACCGGGCGAGCGCGCCATGCCCTGCTCCGGCCGGCGCGTCTCGCGCAAGATCCACTCGGCCCGATCAAGGTCGGGCGCCCGTGCAAGACGATCATTGTCCCGCAATATCGGCAGGCAGCTCGCGCGGCCCAAGGATGAAAAGGTCCCGCGAGGGGCGGGTAAGAGGAATGTTACCTTGCGGAATGCGGGTGCCGGGTTATTATACTTTCTTTTTGCCTGACCTGCGGAGGCGCTATTCGCGGGTAGCTTGCGGGGAAAATCGAGGCGCCCATCGTAGTGTTTTGCCGTTGCCTGAAGTCCATGCCGAGTCGGGGGTGATACTCACTGGAAATTTGGTCTCCTGGAAGGCATGCTCAACTGGGACATGATCCGCCCGTGCACAAGGGGGAGACGACATGCACCCGGATCCCGGGCCACTCAGTATCGGCCTGCTTGGCGCCCTGTCCCTTCGACTCGGCCAGACACCGGTCAAGACCAGTGCGCCCAAGCAACGCCAGGTCCTCGCACTGCTCGCGCTGAACGCAGGCCGGGTCGTCACAGTACCGACGCTCATCGAAGAACTATGGGGTGAACGCCCACCGCGCAGTTACGCAACGACATTGCAGACTTACATTTTGCAGTTGCGCAACGCACTGGCCGCCGCCAGCTGCGGAAACCCGTACGCGCGCCAGATGCTCAGCACCCGCCACCACGGTTACCTCCTGGAGGAGGACGCCTGCCAGACCGACGTCGAGGTGTTCGACCGGCTGGCGCTCGCCGGCCGCGCCGCGGCCGAGGCGGGCGATCACCGCCTGGCCTCGGAGGAGCTCAGCCGGGCGCTGCGGCTTTGGCGCGGTCCCGCGCTGGTGGACGTCCGGATGGGCAGCGTCCTGGAGATCGAGGCGGCGTCGCTGGAGGAATGCCGGCTCGGGGCCCTGGAGCGGCGCATAGAGGCCGATCTGGCGCTGGGACGGCACGCGGACCTGTTGGGCGAGTTGACGCTCGTGACGGCCAGGAACCCGATGAACGAGAACCTCTGCGCGTTCCTGATGACCGCCCTGTACCGGGCGGGACACGTCGGGCGCTCGCTGCAGGCGTTCCACCGGCTCCGGTCGGTGCTGAACCGCGAGCTGGGCGTCGAGCCCGGCCCACGGCTGCAGCGCCTGCAGGCGGCCATCCTGTCGGGTGATCCCGCGCTGGAGGCCGGCTCGCGGCCTCGCGAGGAGGTCGCCGCGAGCCGCTCCGACGGCGTCCTTTGACCGAGACGCCGTGGGCTCGGCGGCGGATCGGCGATGCCGCCCCCGACGACGTCGGCGGACCCGGCCTGAGCGGCATTCTCCCCGCGTGTGCAGCGACGTTCCCGTCGCGAAGGCCGGTCCGCGGCGCCAATGGACAATGGCGGTGCCGGACCGCTGAAAGGAACGGAAACCCCCGGTGACGCGGCCGATCACAATGATCGGCCGGCGCGCACCGGGGGTTTCGCATTGATCGTCGACGGGGCATCGAAAGATCATTCGCGCCGCGCCGGAGGCGTGTCACATCGGGGGATTCCCGTGCTTGCGCGGCCGCAGGTCCGGCCGCTTCTCGCTGAGCAGGTCGAGTGCCCGGACGATCATGACGCGGGTGTCGGCGGGATCGATCACGTCGTCGACCAGGCCCCGCTCCGACGCGTAGTACGGGTGCATCAGCTCTTCGGTGTACTCGGCGATCAGCTGTGACCTGAGCCGGTCGGGGCTGTCGGCGGCGGCCAGTTCCTTGCGGTAGATCACGCCGACGGCGGCCTCGGCGCCCATCACGGCGATCTCGTTGGTCGGCCAGGCGAAGGACAGGTCCGCTCCGATGGACCGGGAGTCCATCACGATGTACGCGCCGCCGTAGGCCTTGCGGAGTATCACCTGTACCCGGGGGACCGTCGCGTCGCAGTAGGCGTACAGCAGCTTGGCCCCGTGCCTGATGATCCCGTGGTGCTCCTGGTCCACACCGGGCAGGAAGCCCGGCACGTCGACGAGCGTGACCAGCGGGATGCTGAACGCGTCGCACATCTGCACGAACCTGGCACCCTTCTGGGAGGCGTCGATGTCCAGGACGCCCGCGCGCACGACCGGCTGGCTGGCCAGGAGGCCGACGGTGCGGCCGCCCATGCGCGCCAGCGCGCACACGATGTTGGGCGCCCAGTGCTCGTGCACCTCCATGAACTCGCCCTGGTCGGCGATCTCCGCGAGGACCTCGCGCATGTCGTACGGGATCTTCGGATCGGCGGGCACGATGTCGGCGAGCCGGGGGCAGCGCCGGTCGGGCGGATCGCCGGTCTCATAGGACGGGGCGAGGTCGTGGCTGTTGGACGGCAGCAGCGAGATGAGGTAGCGGACCTCGTCCAGGCAGGCCGCCTCGTCGTCGCAGACGAAGGACGCGACACCGGACGACGCCGCGTGCACCTGGGCGCCGCCCAGCTCCTCGTGCGTGACCGACTCGCCGGTCACGGTCCTGATGACGTCGGGTCCGGTGATGAACATGTGCGAGGTGTCGCGGACCATGAAGGTGAAGTCGGTCAGCGCCGGTGAGTACGCCGCGCCGCCGGCGCAGGGCCCCAGCATGACGCTGATCTGCGGGATCACTCCGGAGGCGCGGACGTTGCGGGTGAAGATCCCGCCGTACCCGGCGAGCGCGGTGACGCCCTCCTGGATCCGCGCCCCGCCGCTGTCGTTCAGCGCGACGAGGGGGGCGCCGGCGGCGAGCGCGAGGTCCATCACCTTGTGGATCTTCGCGGCGTGCACCTCGCCGAGCGAGCCGCCGAGGACGCGGAAGTCCTGCGCGTAGGCGAAGACCCGGCGGCCGTGCACGGTACCGGAGCCGGTCACGACCCCGTCGGTGGCGGGCCCCGCGGGTCCCGGGCCGGTCGTCCGGCGCCGGAACAGGTCGAACTCGGTGAAGGAGCCGTCGTCGAGCAGGAGCTCCAGCCGTTGCCTGGCGGTGAGCTTGCCCTTGGCGTGCTGCCGCTCGGTGGCCAGTTCGTCCCCTTGGACGGCCCGCTTGCGGATCTCCGCCAGCCGGCGGACGTGGTCCCTGGTCGTCGCCGCGTGCCGCACCGAGCCCGGCGCCGCGTCGGAGGTCTGTTCGCTCATGGTCACGCGCCTTCCTCGTGCGGAGTGGAGCCGGCGGCCAGGCGGTCGTGCCGTACCGGCGCCCCCAGCACGTAGGCGGCGGCGGCCGCGCACAGCACCCCGGACAGCGTTTCGCCGTCGGTGGCGAGCGGGATGACGGGGACGCCCGGGCAGGTCTGGGCGGCGTGGACGGACAGCAGCCGGCCCGGGCCGACCTCCAGGATCAGGCTCACCTCGTCGCCCATGCGCTCGACCGCCTGGCTGAACCGCACCGGCTCGCACAGCTGCCTGACCAGGAGGCCGCGCAGGTCGGTGGCCGGCGGCAGGACGTGCCCCGTCACGGTCGACAGGACGCGCCGTTCGAGCGGGCGGAACCGCGTTCCCGCCAGGTGGGCGCGGAGCGGTTCCGCCGCCGGGGCCATCGCGGGGGAGTGGAAGGCGTCGGAGACCGGGAGGCCCGCCGCCCTGAGGCCCGCCGCGGCGGCGGCCTTCAGCACGCGGCCGACGGCGTCCCTGGGGCCCGCGACGACCGTCTGGGCCGGATTGTTGTAGCCGGCGACGACGACCGGTTCGCCGTGCAGCAGCGGCTCGGCCTCCGCCGGGGGCCCGCCGATCACCGCCATGGTGCCGGCGCCCGTGCACACGTCCATCATGATCCGGCCGTGCTCGGCCGCCAGCGCGAACAGCTCGGACTCGCTCATCGCCCCAGCCCACTGCAGAGCCGTCAGCTCCCCGAGGCTGTGACCGGCGGCCACCGACCCCTCGATGCCGAGTTCGGCGAGCGCGCGCACGCCCGCGATGGAGGAGGCGACGATCCGCGGCTGGACGGAGCCGAGCGCGGCGGGGTCGCCGGCCGCCGGTATCGGGACGGTCCGGTACAGGTCCCCGGCCGACTCGAACCGCCTCGTGAGCGCGTCGCCGTAGGTGCCGCTGTCGGATCCCTGGCCGGGGAAGAGGAAGCCGATCGCCGGCGTGCCGCCGGCCCGGCCCGCGAACACCCCGCCGTTGACGTCGAAGGTCGCCACGTCGCCGCCGCGCAGCGCCGCGGCCAGCCTGGCGAGGCGTTCGCGGGCCTCGTCCGGCGACGCGGCGACGACGCCCGCCCGCACCGGACGGTCCGCGAGTTCGCGCCGCGCGGTCGCGGCCAGGCCGCCGAGTCCGCCGGACGCCGGTTCCCCGAGCAGGTCGATCAGGTGCGCCGCGCGGTCGCGCAGGCCCGCCGCGGTCCCGGCGTCCAGCAGGAGGAGCCGGTGCTCGCCGGCGGCCGGATCCGGCCGGTTCCCGGGCCGGGCCGGGCCGCCGGCGGCGGTCGAATTCGCGTCATTAATGTCGGGCATGCTCCCCAGCGTGCGCCAATCGGCGGGCGCGTCCCTTCTCCTAGATTGCCCAACGGGTGCGCCACTAGTGCTGCTCGAGTTGACCGCGACGGCCGCGCGCCATCTTGATGCCGGGACGGGACGCAGTGAGGTGCCAATGGACAATGCAGTGGAAAAGGCGATCGAATGCATCTGGGAGCGCTACAGCGAGCCGCTGTCGCTCACCGAGATCGCCGAAAGCGCCCGGCTGAGCCGTTTCTATTTCGCCCGGCTGTTCAGGGACACCACCGGAATAACCCCCGGCCGTTTCCTCGCCGCGATCCGGATCCACCAGGCCAAGCGCCTGCTGCTGAGCACCTCGCTGAGGATCACCGACATATCGTTCGCGGTGGGCTACAACAGCCTGGGCTCGTTCACCAACTACTTCACGACCAGTGTCGGGGTCTCTCCCGGCCGGTACCGCCGGCTGTCGCGGACCGCGGGATTCGAGTTCCCCCGGCCGCAGCCCGATCCGCGCTTCGGGTTCGGCGCGGTCGCGGGGACGATCAGCCTGCCGGAGGGGCACGGCAACGCGCGCGTGTACGTGGGCGCGTTCCGGACCCCCATCGTCCAGCACCCGCCGGCCGCCGCCGTCATCGTCGACGTGCCCAGCGGCCGTCCGTCCTGCTACCAGCTGCAGGGCGTCCCCGAAGGCGACTGGTTCGTGCACGCGGTGGGCGTGGCCGACGGGGTCTGGCCCGACCCCTGGGCCCACCGGACCTCCCTGGTCGGCAGGCACGACTCGGTCACGGTCGCCGCGGACGACGTCACCAGCGTCGCGGTGCGCCTGCGCGCCGGCCGGCCGGCCGACCCGCCGATCCTGCTCGCGCTGCCCGATCTGGAACCCCGGCCCGCCCTCGCGGCCGCCGCCGGGTGCCCCGCCATCACTCCGCGCGCGGCGTCGGCGGGCCGGCGCCGCGCCGGCGGCCACCGGCGGACGGCGCCTCCGGTGCCGGTTCCGCCGCCGTCCTGATCCGCGGCGCGCCCGCACCGTCCGCGACCCGGAAATCGGAGTAATGATCGACCGACGCCCGCGCCAATTCTCGGTGACCTTTTCCCGGCCCGGTGGTGCACCCGTTCGACTGGTGACCCCGCGCGGTTGAACGCGGCGAACCGGAATCCGGATTCGGGTTATCACGGCACGTTCGAAGATGCCGGCGGACCGGACCTCTCCCACCATATGAGTGGACGGCAGATTCCGGCACTCGGTATCCGCTGAATCGACAGGGACACTCCGCGACCAGACGAAGTGGAGATCGACCGTGACCACCCAAGAAGTGCTGAGGCCCCGCGCCGGTGCCGGATTCGCCGAACGGCTGGCCCGCTCCGCGGCGGCGGCCGAAGGCGTCGGCATGCCGACCTCCGACGTGCCGGACTGGCTCGCCGCCCGGAAGCGGGCGCACCGGGCGCGAGTGCTGCGGATCCCGTTCGCCGAGCTGGACGGCTGGTCGTTCGCGGCGGACACCGGCGACCTCCGGCACCGCAGCGGACGGTTCTTCTCCGTCGAGGGCCTGCACGTCGTCCGCTCGGACACCGAATGGCAGCAGCCGATCATCATGCAGCCGGAGATCGGCATCCTCGGCATCCTGGCCAAGGAGTTCGACGGGGTCCTCCATTTCCTGATGCAGGCGAAGATGGAGCCCGGCAATCCCAACCTGGTGCAGCTCTCCCCGACCGTGCAGGCCACCCGCAGCAACTACACCAAGGCGCACGGAGGGGCGGCGGTGAAGTACCTGGAGTACTTCCTCCAGCGCGACCGGGTCAGGGTGCTCACCGACGTCCTGCAGTCCGAGCACGGCGCGTGGTTCTACCACAAGCGCAATCGCAACATGATCGTCGAGGTGGACGAGGCCGTGCCCGTCGCCGACGCGGACGCCGACTTCCAGTGGTTCACGCTGGGGCAGCTCGGCGAGCTGCTCCACCAGGACAACGTGGTGAACATGGACGCGCGCACCGTGCTGGCCAGCGCGCCGATGGCGCACGCGGGACGCACGGCGCTGTCGTCCGACACCGACCTGCTGTCCTGGTTCACCGAGGAACGGGCCCGCCACGACGTCCTCGCCCGCCGGACGCCCCTGAACCAGGTGGCCGAATGGTTCCGCGACGGCCGGTCCATCCACCGCGCCGACGGCCGGTTCTTCCGGGTGGTGGCGGTCGCCGTGGAGGGCGCCGACCGCGAGGTCTCCAGCTGGACCCAGCCGCTGTTCGAACCCGTCGGCCCCGGGGTCGTCGGCTTCGCGTACCGCGTCTTCGACGGGGTGCCGCACATCCTCGTGCACGCCCGGGTCGAGGGCGGCTTCCTCGACACCGCCGAGATCGGGCCGACCGTCCAGGGCGTCCCGGCGAACTACGTCCACCTGCCGGCGGCGCACCGCCCGCCCCTCCTGGACCTGATGCTGGACGCGGACCCGGCGCGCGTCCGCTACTCGGCGGTGCACTCCGAGGAGGGCGGCCGGTTCCTCAACGCCGAGAGCCGCTACCTGATCGTCGAGACCGACGAGTCGACGACCCCCACCGAACCCCCGCCCGGCTACCACTGGATCACCCCGGGGCAGCTGAACTGGCTGGCCGGCCACAGCCGCTACGTCAACGTGCAGGCCCGGACCCTGCTCGCCGTCCTCAACACGCGCACGCGAGTCCTCGCGTGACCCGGCCCGCGCGGGGGCGGCCGGCGGGGGCCCGCCGGTCCGGCCCCCGCCGTGCCGGTGCCGCCGCCGCGCTCAGCCGGGGGCGCCCGGGCCGGCCCCGTCGCTCACCTGGCCGCCCACCTGGCCGCTCATCTTGCCGATCACCTCGCGCATGGACTCGGTGTCATTGACGCGCGGGAAGTCGTCCGCCGGCACGTCGACTCCGAGGAATTCGCACAGCGGCTCCCACCCCTCCCGCACGTCGTAGACGAGCAGGTTGTCCGGGTCGATGTCGTTGACGACGCCCTGGTTGTGGTCGCGGAAGACCTCGATCGCGTGGTCCTTGTCGGAGAAGCGCCCGCCGAAGAGGCCGTCCCAGATCATGGTGTTCACCACGCGGAACAGCCGTGCCTGCTTGGACCCGGGCTCGGGAGGGTGCTCCTTGCTCTTGAGGGCGAACTGGTACAGCGTGTCGTAGGTGCTCCGGTACCAGAGCTCGCCGTCGCGGATGGTGAGGATGACCTTGGCCTCGGGGAACTCCTCCATGATCTCCCGGTAATAGACGGCGGAGGGACCGTCCACGGCGGAGGTGTAGCCGTCGAACACCGCTTCCCAGTCGGGTGCCCGCCCCTCGCAGACGATCTTCTCCCACTGCTCGAGCCGCTCTTCGCTGCCGATGACGTCGAACATGTGGTAGCAGGGGCCGAAACCGAGCCGTTCCAGCGCCGCCTGCAGCGACGTCGTGCCGGTCCTGCCCAGTCCGGCGTTGATGAGCTTCAACAATGCGGTGTCCCTTCCTCGGGGTGGCCGGTTCCATGGGTGGTGGCCGGCTCGTACGGGCGGCCCGTTCGGGCGGCCCGGAGTCGCTCAGCGCCAGTCGGCCGGCGCCTGCCTGGTGGAGACGTTGACGCAGTTCCAGAGGTTGACCAGGCCGATCTGCATGACCAGCGCGCCGAGTGCCTTCTCGTCGTAGTGCCGGGCGGCCTCGTCCCAGATCTCGTCCGGTACCGGGTCCTCGCGGCCGTCGAGGCGGCTGGCGGCCTCGGCCAGCGCCAGCGCGGCGCGCTCGGCGGCGTCGAAGTCGGGCGCCTCCCGCCAGTCCGCGACCAGGAGGAGCCTCCCGTCCGCGTCCCCCGACTTCCAGAGATCGTCGGGAAACGTGTAGACGCGGCCGTTGATCTGGCTGATCCGCAGCCGGACGAGATCGAGGGTCCGCTGCGGCACCCCGGCCTTGTTGATGGCGTCGGACAGGTCGAGCAGGGGCTGCAGGGCGTCGGGAACGACCAGGGACGGGTTGGTCATCCGTGGTGACATCGGATCCTCTCCTCTGATTCGTGGATCTGCTCCTCCGCCGCCATGGCCGGTCACGCGGAGGAACGCGCGGTCTCGCGGAGGGCGCGCCCGGCCGCTTCGGCGAGTGCCGAGTGAAGGCGGTCGTCCTCGGTATGTCCGGCCTCCCATTGCACGCCGATCGCGAATGGGTGGTCGGTCGCCTCGACCACCTCCACGATTCCGTCCGACGACCAGGCGGTCGCGGTGAGGCCGGTGCCGATACGGTCGATCGCCTGATGGTGATGACAGGCGGTTTCGGGAATGTCGTCGCCGAAGATTCCGGCGATCCGGCTGCCGGGCTTCAGGTCCAGCCGATATCGGCCGAGTGTGAACGCCGCTGTTTTCGGTGAATGGCCGTCGCCGCCGATGACATCGGGGAGATGCTGGTGCAGCGTTCCGCCGCGTTGCACGTTGAGCAATTGCATGCCGCGGCAGATGCCGAGGATGGGCAGGCCGGCGCCGAGCGCCGCCTCCACCAATGCCAGTTCGGCGGCGTCCACGGCCGGGTCGGCTCCACGGGTCTCGGGGTGCGCGGTGCCCCCGTACAGGGCCGGATCCAGGTCCGGGCCGCCCGGTATCAGCAGGCCGTCCAGTTGGCCGATGGCGTCCTCCGTGCCTGGTAGCAGGGGGAGCAGTACGGGGACGCAGCCCGCGGCGGCGAGCATGTCGACATGCGCCTGGAAGGCGAGGCTGACGGTCATGGCGGCGCCCTGCAGCGTGACCGGCGCCGTCCGCGCACATATCCCGACCACCGGCCGCCCGGCGGACCGCCGCGCGCTTCCCGAACCATTCCGCACTGAGTTCATCGCCATCCTCGTGCTTCCGGGTGAATTTCTCGTCACCGGGTCCGAGGGTAGAGCTGTATTTTGCTCCGCGCAATTTTGTTCCAGCCCGCCGATTGAACTGATGGCATCGTGCTCGGCGGGCGGCCGGTGGAGTCAACCCGTCCTTGACCGGGCCTAAAGAGGTCGCTGCCAGAATGCGAAAATCAGTGCACCCAAAAGGAGCGGGCGGAATGGCGGATCTCGGACGGCAGGCCACACGCGCAATCGAGGTTCCGGTGCTGATCGTGGGCGGTGGCGGATGCGGCCTGGCCGCGTCCAACCTCCTGTCCGACCACGGCGTCGGGCACCTGCTGGTGGAACGGCACGCGGACACGTCGAAAATACCGAAGGCGCATTACCTCAACCAGCGCTCGATGGAGATCCTCCGGCAGCACGGCCTCGCCGAGGAGGTGGCCGAGCAGGGGGCGCCGCTGGAGAAGTTCGGCAAGGTGCGCTGGCTGACCTCGCTCGGCGGCGACGGCAGGCTGGACGCGCGGGTGATCCATGAGATGGACGCCTTCGGCGGCGGCGCGCTGCGCGAGACGTACGCGGCGGCCGGGCCCGTCCTCCCCGTCAAGCTGCCGCAGGTCCGGCTGGAGCCGATCCTGCGCCGCCACGCCGAGCGGCGCAATCCCGGCCGCGTCCTGTTCGGCCACGAGCTGGGCGCCTTCTCCGACGAGGGCGACCGCGTGGTCGCCGAGGTGCGCGACACCGCGACCGGGGAGATCACCACGGTCTCGGCGCGGTACCTCGTCGCGGCGGACGGCGGCCGCACCGTCGGTGCCGCCGTCGGCCTGGAGATGCGCGGCCGGCCCGGTGCGCTGCACGTGACGACCGCGTACTTCTCCGCCGACCTGTCGCAGTGGTGGCACGAGGGCACGCTCATCACCCACTTCCTCAACCCCTACAGCCCGGAGCTGTCCAGCAACCTGATCGAGATGGGGCCGAGCTGGGGGAAGGACTGCGAGGAGTGGGTCCTGCACTTCCCTCCGGGCGAGCGGGCCCAGCCCGACGAGCGGGCGATCGTCCCGAAGATCCGGGAGGTCCTCGGCCTGCCGGACCTGGAGCTGACCATGCACCACGTGACGCAGTGGACGGTGGAGTCGCTGCTCGCCGACCGCTACCGGGTCGGGCGGGTGCTGCTCGCCGGCGACGCCGTGCACCGCCAGCCGCCGACCGTCGGGCTCGGCCTCAACACGGGGATCCAGGACGCGCACAACCTCGCGTGGAAGCTGGCCGCGGTGCTCACCGGCCGCGCGCCCGACGGCCTGCTCGACACCTACGAGGCGGAGCGGCGGCCCGTCGGCGAGCACAACGTCGACTGGGCCGTGTCCGCGGCCTCCCACCATCACGCGATCATCGGCGCCCTCGGCCTCGGCCACAACGTGCCGCAGCAGCGCAGGGGGCCGGCGTTCGACGCGTACTTCGACCCCTCCCCCCTGGGCGCGGCCGCGCGGGCGCGGGCGGCGGAGTTCTTCGCCACCCACCGCGGCGGATGCCAGGCGCACGACGTGGAGATGGGCTTCGCCTACGAGGAGGGCGCGGTCGTCCCCGACGGCAGCCGGCCGCCCGCCCGCGAGCCGCTGCGCGACGTGTACCGCCCGACGACCCGTCCCGGGCACCTGCTGCCGCACGCCTGGCTCGAACACGACGGCCGGCGCCTGTCGACCCACGACCTGACCGGTGCCGCGACCGGCTTCGCGCTGCTCACCGGCCCGGGCGGAACGCCGTGGTGCGAGGCGGCCGGACGGATCGCGGAGAAGTTCGCCGTCCCGATCTTCGCGGCCCGGATCGGGGACGGCGCGGAGTTCGCCGACGCGGACGGCAGGTGGGAGGCCGTCCGGGAGATCACCGGAGAGGGCGCCGTCCTGGTGCGCCCTGACAACCACGTGGCATGGCGCAGCATGGGCGCCTCTGAGAATCCCGAGGAGGTCCTGGCGGACGCGGTCGCCCGCGTCCTGGACCAGAACGCGATGCCGGCACTCCCGTAACACCGAGAACGGCCACCGACCGGATCGGCCCGCACGGTGAACGTGCGGGCCGATCCGGTCGGTTGGTCGTTTCTCGTGTTGTGGTCTCGGGCACGGCCTTCGCGTCCGGACCCTACGGCTTCGAGATCACCCCTTCGACGGTGCGGCGGCCTCGCTCCGCAACGAGCCCAGCACCTGGTCCACGGCCTTGCCGGCGGAGGCCACGCAGTTGCCGACCCCCACCCCGTCGTACGCGGCGCCGCACACGGCGAGCCCGGGCTGGGACGCCACCGAGTCGCGGATCCGTTCCACCCGGTTCAGATGGCCGACCGTGTACTGCGGCAGCGCACCGGCCCATCGGGTCACCCGGGTCGCCACCGGATCCCCGGTCGCCCCTGTGGCCTCGGCGAACTCGGACGCCGCCAGCGCGGCCAGGTCGGCGTCGTCGCGCCGCAGCGCGTCCTCCTCACCGACCCGCCCGACCGAGCACCGCACGATCTCGACCTCACCCGCCAGGTGCGGCCACTTCACCGTCGTGAACGTCACGTCCTTGACCGTCCGGCCGTCCACCGCGGGCACCCGGTAACCGCAGAACCCCGGTCCGCCGAGCCCGCCGGGGAAGGCCCGGCGGGGGTAGGCGAGCGTGATGATCAGCCGGTCGGCGTACGGGATCTCGGCGAGCCCGGCGGCGGCCTCGGCGGCACCGGGCAGCCCGGACAGCAGCCTGCCCGCGGGAGCGGCCGGCACCGCGATGATCACGGCGTCCGCGGAGATGTACTCCGGATCGGCGCCGGAACCGACGGTCACCCGCCAGCCGCCCTCGCTCCGCTCGAGACCGCTGACCGCGGCTCCGGTCCGGACGGCCGCTCCCGGCGAGGCGGCGAGCACGGCGTCCGCGAGCGCGCGCGGCAGCGTGCCCATCCCGCCGGTGAGGGTGGCCAGGCCCGTGGGGGGCTCCTCGCCCGGCGGCAGCGGCGGCGGTGCCAGCGAGCCCGCCGCCCCGGCCAGCGACGAGTGCTTGCGGGACGCGATGGCCAGCGGGGTCAGCATGGCCTCGAACGACAGGTCCTCGGCGCGGCCGGCGCAGACGTCGCCGACGAACGGGTCGACGAGACGGTCCACGACCTCCTGGCCGAGGCGTTCCGCGACGTACGCCGCGACGGAGACGTCCCCGTCGCGGACGGACGGAGGCAGCTCCAGGTCCTCGCGCGCCCTGGCCACCCCGGCGTCGGACAGCACGCCGGTCTTGGCGAGCTCGTCCATGTCGGAGGGCACGCCCATGAACTGGCGGCCGGGCAGCGGCCGCAGCGCGCCCCGGGTCCAGATCGCCGTGGACGTGGTGCCCGCCGACACGAGCCGGTCGTCGAGCCCGGCCGCACTGATCAGCCTCTTGGTCTTGGGGCGCCGGGCGTAGAGCCCTTCCGCGCCCTCGTCGACGTCGACGCCCGCCACCTGCGACACGGCCAGCTTCCCGCCGATCCTGGACGACCCCTCGAGTACCGTCACCCGTACCGGCTCGTCCCGCATGAGGAACGCCGCCGCCAGGCCAGCGATGCCGGCTCCGACGATGACCACGTGCGGGGGGCCGCTTCCCTGATCCTGTCCGTTGTCCACCATTTCGCCTGCCCTTTGTGGATGCGGTGTCGTGCGGTCCGGCGCTGTGGGCGCCTACCGTCCCGGTTCCTGCTTGTGCTTGAGCCGCTCGGCGAACAGGGTCCATTCCTTGCTGACGCTGTCGGCTATGGGAGCGAGGACGCTGTGCCAGTGCGCCGGGATGGCGTTGAGGAACTCCCGCCACCGGTCCGGATCGGTCGCGTGCAGCGTCATCCACCGGAGGAATTCCTTGCCGCCCTCGGAGTACCGGATGGCCGGGTCGTTGGCGACCTTGGCCGCCACCCCGCCCCAGGTGAGGGGAGCGTCGGTGTGGTTCTTGCGCCGCTCCTGCACCCCGTTGACGCGGGGAGCCGGGGCGAGGGCCTCCGCGACCTCGTCGCCCGGGTGCGTCTGCGTTCGTGCGGCGGCCGCCTGGTGCCCGTTGCGTTCCGGGCTGATCCCGCGGCGGAGCCGGGCGCTGACGTCGTGCACCGTGCCGAGCGACACGTCGGTCTCCCTGGCGACCTGCCTGAGCGGTGCGTCCGGATGGGCCTGGATGAACTCGGCGGCACGGCGCCTGCCCTCACCGATGTTCACCGGGCGCCGCCTCCCGTCCCGGCCGATCCGCTTGCCGCCGGCGTGCGTCCCGCCCGCCGACCGGTTGCGCAGCGACGCGATCGTCTTCGCGCTCAGCCCGGTGATGCCGGCGATGGCACGGTCCGACCATTCGGGATGCGTGGTCAGGACGCGTTCCGCCCCGGCGACGCGGTCGGCCTTCGACAGCGGCAGGCCGTGGGAGCTGTTGGCCTTCATCGCGAGGACGAGCGCCTCGGCGTCCGTGCAGTCGAGGAACCGCGCCTTGATGCTGTGGTCGCCGCGGAGCCTGGCGACCTCCAGCCGGTGCAGGCCGTCGATGACGCGCCAGCCCTCCTCCTGGACGAGAACGGGCGGGAGCTCGGCGGAGCCCGTCGCGTCGAGGAGCAGCTGGACGTGGGCGGCGTTCGTCCCGCCCTGGCGTAGATAGACCCCCGGCGACAGTTCGTCCACCGGTACCTCGCGTGCGAGCAGCCTTTCGAAGTTCCTCAGATCGAATCCGTCGCCGGCCACCGCCGCGTCGCCGTCCGGGCCGACGGAACCTAAGCCGCCTGCGATCAAGGCGGCGTGCCCATTGGGATGAGCCATCCGGTGTGCCTCCTCTCTGCTGCGGTTTCGACCAGCGTGGCCTGGGCGTCTTTAGCCGCAGTCGAGGGCGGGTGGACGTGCTCTAGGCGGACGGCGCGGTGCCGCTGACCATCGGACGGCCGGTGGTGCGGGGGGTGCCGAACCAGCGGGTGAGGGTGTCGGTGAGGGTGTCGTCGGTGCCGGGGGAGGTCCAGGCGATGTAGCCGTCGGGTCGGATGAGGAGGGCGTGGGGTGGGGGTTGGTGGGTGGTGGGCCAGGTGGGCCAAGTGCCGGTGATGATGTCGATGCGGTCGTTCCAGTTGTGGGCGTGGTGTGTGGGCGCCTCGGGGTCGGTGGTGATGAGGAGGCCGTGTGCGGTGTGGAGGAGGTCGGCGATGCGGGTGCGGGTGCCGTCGGGCAGGGTGAGTTCCTGGTGCGGTGGCATGCGCCGTCCGAGGAGGGGGTGGTCGCCCGTGCCGAGGTCGTAGCGGATCCCCAGTCCACTCAGCATCCCGGCGAGGTGCGCGGCCGCGTCCTTGCAGGCCGCCAGCTCGCCCATCACGCCGCGCACCGGGTCCATCTCCTCGCCGGTGAGCCGCAGTTCGATCGCGGCGCGGGCGTTGCGCGCCAGCTGCTCGCCGATCGGGTGGCGTTCGGTGTGGTAGGTGTCGAGCAGGTCGTCGGGGGCCCAGCCGTTGACCGTCGCCGCGAGCTTCCAGCCGAGGTTCACCGCGTCCTGCACGCCCACGCTCAGCCCCTGCGCCATGGCCGGAGGCTGCACGTGCGTGGCGTCTCCAGCCAGGAACACCCGGCCGCGCCGGTACTCGGCGGCGACCCTGGAGGCGTCGGTGAAACAGCTGATCCAGCGGCACTCCGCATGGTGGATGGACTCGCCCGTGAGCCGCTGCCACGCGTCGGCGAGGTGGGTGTAGGTCAGGGTGTCCCGGTCCCGCGGCGGCATGCCCCGCTCATGGACGACGACCCTGGTGACGCCGTTCTCCAGATCCATCGCCATGACCATGCTGCCGCCGGGCAGGTCCTCGCCGATGCGCCGGCGGCGGGTGTCGATCCCGGTGACGTCGGCGGTGTAGAACCCGCGGGTGGGCTCCGAGCCGGGGAAGTCGATGCCGGCCAGCCCGCGGACGATGCTCCGCCCCCCATCGCACCCGATCAGGTACTCGGCCGTGTCCTCGCCGGGGCCGTCCGGCCCGTCGAAGGACACCACGACGCCGTCCGGCTCCTCGCGGAAACCGGTCACCTCGTAGCCGCGCCGCACCGGCGCCCCGAGTTCGGTCGCCCGGCCTTCCAGCATCCGCTCGGTGCGGAACTGGGAGATGCCCCGGGCGGCGGAGTGGTCCTCCTCGAACATGCCGAGGTCGATCGGCACCCCGCCGAAATGGCCGTCGGCCGGCTCCGTCGCGCCGAGCCTGCCGAGCAGCCCGCGCTGATCGAAGCACTCGGCCGTGCGCCTGGTGAAGCTGGCGCCGCGCGACTCGCGCGGCGGCGTGGGCAGCTTCTCGTAGACGACGACGTCGGCGCCGCCGAGGCGCAGCTCGCCGGCCATCATCAGCCCGACCGGGCCCGCACCGACGATGATCACGTCCCTGTGCATGCTCACCCTCCCGTCCGGTCGGCGCCGCTGGTCACCGGCTGCGCGGCGGCCGTGGTGGCGGTGGTGCGGGGGGTGCCGAACCAGCGGGTGAGGGTGTCGGTGAGGGTGTCGTCGGTGCCGGGGGAGGTCCAGGCGATGTAGCCGTCGGGTCGGATGAGGAGGGTGTCGGATGGGGGTTGGTGGGTGGTGGGCCAGGTGGTCCAGGTTCCGGTGATGATGTCGATGCGGTCGTTCCAGTCGTGGGCGTGTTGTGTGGGTGTGTCGGGGTTGGTGGTGATGAGGAGGCCGTGTGCGGTGTGGAGGAGGTCGGCGATGCGGGTGCGGGTGCCGTCGGGCAGGGTGAGTTCCTGGTGCGGTGGCATGCGCCGTCCGAGGAGGGGGTGGTCGCCCGTGCCCAGGTCGTAGCGGATCCCCAGCCCGCTCACGATCCCGGCGAGGTGCGCGGCGGCGTCCTTGCAGGCGGCCAGTTCGCCCATCACACTCCGGATCGGGTCCATGTCGGCGTCGCCGAGGTACAGCAGCGACGCCGCCCGCGCGTTGCGTGCCAGCTGCTCGCCGATGGGGTGGCGTTCGGTGTGGTAGGTGTCGAGCAGGTCGTTGGGTGCCCAGCCGTTGACCGTCGCCGCGAGCTTCCAGCCGAGGTTCACCGCGTCCTGCAGGCCCGCGCTGAGTCCCCATGCGGCGAGCGGCGGTATCTCGTGCGCCGCGTCGCCCGCCAGGAGCACCCGGCCGCGCCGGTATTCGGCGGCGAGCGCGGACGCGTTGCCGCTGGCCCATAGCCACAGCGCCTGCGCGTGATGAACGGACTCCCCGGTGAGCCGCTGCCACGCGTCAGCGACCTGCGGGAACGTCAGCGCGCCGGGATCCGGGCGGGGCGGCAGGCCCTTGTCGTGGATCACGATGCGGTAGCGGCCCTCGCCCAGGGGCGTGCACACCACCATGCTGCCGCCGGGGAGGCGCTCGCCGATCGGCCGCGGGCGCAGCGCGACCCCGGCGATCTCCGCGGTGTACATGCCGCGGGTGGCCTCCCGGCCGGGAGCGGGGATGCCGGCCAGCGAGCGGACGGTGCTCCCCGCGCCGTCGCAGCCGACCACGTACGCGGCCGCGTCCTCGCCGGGGCCGTCCGGGCCGTCATAGGACACCACGACGCCGTCGGGCGTCTCGCGCAGGCCGGTCACCTCGTAGCCGCGCCGTACCGGGACTCCGAGTTCGGCCAGCCGGTCGCCCAGCATCTCCTCGGTCCGGGCCTGGGACAGGCCCAGCACACCGCTGTGATCCTCCTCCAGCATGCCGAGGTCGAAGCGGACGCCGCCGAAGTGCCCCATCGGGCCCCACCGGAAATCGCCCAGCCGGGAGAGCAGCCCGCGCTGGTCGAGCGACTCGGCGGCCCGCCGGTTGAAGCCGAGCGCGCGGGACTCCCCGGCCGGGGCGGTCAGCCGGTCATAGACGACGACCTCCGCCCCGCCCAGATGGAGCTCACCGGCCAGCATCGACCCGACCGGCCCGGCGCCGACAACTATCACGCCAGATTTCATTTCCGGCCCCCACTCACCGTTCCTGATAATCGCCTGCGACAAGCTACACATCTTCCTCGCCGGGTTCAATATCGCCGAAACCCGAGCGGCGGCCGGTAGGACGCCCCGCCGTTCAAGTGCGGATTTCCCCGCTTGAACGCCTTCGGTGGCCACCGCAACTTCGGAGATGCCCGCGGGCCGTGTGGTATTCCAAGGTGAACACGAGAATCATGGCCAGGTGAAGTGGCGGGACGGCGGAAAGGGACCCCGGACGTGCCAGGCGAGAAGATCGCGCTTATCACGGGCGCCAACAAGGGCATCGGATTCGAGATAGCACGGCAACTGGGCGGCCACCCGGGCGTCATCGTCCTCCTCGGCGCCAGGGACGAGGTGCGCGGCAAGCGCGCGGCGGACGCGCTGGCCGGCCACGGCGTCGCGGCCGTCCCGCTGCGGATCGACGTGACGGACGCGGCCTCCGTGGCCGCGGCCGCTGCGGAGATCGAGCGAGGCCACGGGCGTCTGGACGTCCTGGTGAACAACGCCGGCATCGCCGGCGGCTTCGCCGGGCCGCCCAGCGAGGCGACCGCGGCCGACATGCGGGAGGTGTACGAGACCAACGTCTTCGGCGTGGTGTCGGTGACCAACGCGATGCTCCCGCTGCTGCGCCGCTCGGCGGCCGGACGCATCGTCAACCTGTCCAGCCACCTGGGGTCGCTGACCCTGAATTCGGACCCGGGCTCCCCGTTCGCGGGAATCAACCTGATCGCCTATCAGTCCTCGAAAACCGCGTTGAACGCCATCACGGCCGGGTACGCGAAAGAGCTGCGCGGAACGAGGATCAAGGTCAATGCTGCCTGTCCTGGAATGGTGGCCACGGACCTGAACCGGCATCAGGGGAAAGGAACGCCAGCGGCGGGAGCGGTGATCGCGGTGCGGTTGGCACTGCTGGACGAAGGAGGGCCGTCGGGGGCGTTTCTCTCGGAGGACGGCATTGTTCCGTGGTAACGGGACAGCCGGCGGCGGGTGCGCGGAAATGACGGCGGGCGCAGGCTCGGCCGCCAGGCGAACGCCTTGGCGGGCAGCGGACAGGGAGGCATACGGTGGCGGTTGACGGGACGATCCTGGTGCTGGGCGGCACCGGCCGGCAGGGCGGTGCGACGGCCCGGGAACTGCTGCGCCGCGGACGGGCGGTGCACGCCCTGGTGCGTGATCCGCACGCACCCGCGGCGAAGGCGCTCGCCGAGGCCGGCGCGGTGCTCGTGCGCGGCGACATGGACGACGAGGCGTCGTTGCGGGCGGCGATGGCGGGCGTCCACGGGGTGTTCAGCGTCCAGACCTTCAGGGGCCCCGGCGGGGTGGCCGCCGAGGAGCGGCAGGGCAAGGCGGTCGCCGCCGCCGCGGCCGAGGCCGGCGTGGCGCACTTCGTCTACACCTCGGTCGGCGGCGCGGAGCGCTCGAGCGGCATCCCGCACTTCGAGAGCAAGTGGAACATCGAGCGGCGGATCCGCGAGCTCGGGCTCCCGGCCACCGTCCTGCGGCCGACCATGTTCCACGAGGTCTTCGAGGAGATCAGTCCCCGTCCCGCGGACGGCGGGCTGGTCCTCGGCCTGTGGCTGCGTCCCGAGGTGCCGGTGCAGCTCATCGCGACCGCCGACATCGGCGCGTTCGCCGCGGACGCCTTCGGCGACCCGCGGACCTGGCTCGGCCGGCAGGTCGAGATCGCCGGAGACGAGCTGACCGGCCCGCAGATGGCCGAGGCGTTCGAGCGCGTGTCCGGCGTCCCGACCCGGTACGCGCATCTGCCCATCGAGGGGCTGCGCGCGGCCCGTGCCGACCTGGCCACCATGTTCGACTGGTTCGACCGCGAGGGCTACCGCGCCGACCTGCCCGGGCTCCGCCGCCTCAAGCCGGACCTCGTCACCCTCGAAACCTGGCTGCGGAGCAACTGGACCGCACCGGTGGCCCAGCCGCGACGCTGACGGCACGCTGGAAGCGCGACTCCATCGAAAACCGTGGGCGTCCCGCCGGCACGGGCCGGACGGGACGCCCACGGCGGGCCACCGCCCATGGCTCAGGTGAAGATCGGACCGCGGGTGCGGCTCCGCTTCAGCTCGAAGAACCCGTCGGTCCCGGCCACCGCCAGGACACCGTCCCAGAGCCTGACCGCGGCCTCGCCGTGCGGGGCCGGGGACATCACGGGGCCGAAGAAGGCCACGTCTCCCACCGCGATGACGGGGGTGCCCACCTCGGTGCCGACCCGGTCGACGCCGTCCTTGTGCGAGGCGCGGACCGCCTCGTCGAACTCGCCGGACCATGCCGCCCCGGCGAGTGCGGCATCGAGGCCCGCGGCGGCCAGCGCCGCCTCGTAGGTGGAACGCGCCCGGGGCGCCTTCTCGTGGTGCAGCCGGGTGCCGAGCTCGGTGTAGAGCCGTCCCAGCACCTCGGATCCGTACTTCTGCTCGGCGGCGACGCAGACCCGCACCGCCTCCATCGACGTCGCCAGGCGCTCGCGATAGCGCTCGGGCACGTCGCGGCCCTCATTGAGCACCGTCAGGCTCATCACGTGCCAGCGCGGTTCCACGCGCCGGTGCTCCGCCACCTCGAGGATCCACCGGGAGGTGATCCACGCCCAGGGGCAGGTCGGGTCGAACCAGAAGTCCACCGGGACAGGGGCATCGTGCGGCACGCCGGCCTCCTCACCGAGTTCGCTCGCGTCATGCGACGGTCAGCCGCGCTGCTCCCAGTGGTAGAAGCGGGTGGCCATGGCATCGGCGGGCGAGGTCCAGGTCGCCGGGTCGTAGGCTTCGATGTAGGCCTTCAGATCGTCGCTGATCTTGATGAAGCGAGGGTCGGTCCGCGCCTGGAGAATGCGCTCGGCGCCGTATTCGCCGTCGAAGTCCTGCAGATGGAAGTACAGGCCTTGATAGCTGAAGAGCTCGCGGCGCCGGGTGCCCATCCGAAGCGGCATATCGGTCTGGTCGAACGCGCTGAAGAGCTCGGCGACCTGCGTCGACAATCGCGGTTGCATGCGGCCGACAATCAGGGTGCTGTGCATGTACGCTTACCGCCTTCGCTGCGAAACCGAGTGCGAACTGAAGGTGCCGGGATCTAGTAGTTCCCGAGGCCTCCGCAGACATTGATCGCCTGCGCCGTCATGGGCGCGGCCGCGTCGGTGACGAGATATCCGACGAGGCCGGCGACCTCCTCGGCGGTGGAGTAGCGGCCGAGCGGGATCTTCCCCTCGAATCGCGCGAGGATATCCTCCTCGGTCGTTTCGAAGTGCGCGGCATAACCTTGCCTCACCCGCTGCGCCATCGGGGTCTCGACGTAACCGGGGCAGACGGCGTTGACCGTGACACCGGTCTTCGCCAGTTCCAGTCCGAGCGCCTTGGTGAACCCGATGACGCCGTGCTTGGAGGCGGAGTAGGGGGCGCCGAGCACCACGCCCTGCTTGCCGCCGGTGGACGCGATGTTGATGATCCGGCCCCAGCCGCGCTCGCTCAGCCCGGACCTGAGCACCTCGCGGGTCACCAGGAAGACGCTGTTCAGGTTGGTGTCGATGACGTCGTACCAGAGCTCGTCGCCGATCTCCGCGGTCACGCCGCCGCCGTTGCGCCCGGCGTTGTTCACCAGGACGTCGACGTGCCCGTACCGCTCCACGGCCGCGCCCACGAGCCGCTCGACGTCCTGCGGGCGCCGCACGTCGGCGGCCACGCCGTCGGCCTCGCAGCCGTTGGACCGCAGCTTGCCGGCGGTCTCCTGGACGGCCTCGTCGTTCCGCGAGCAAATGAAGACCTTGAGACCGCGCCCCGCGAGGGTCTCGGCGACCGCTAGGCCGATTCCGCTCGTCCCGCCGGTGATCAGTGCGACTCGCTGCCCGTTGTCCGCCATTCCGACTGCTCCTTCGTGGACGGTGTCGCAGCAGCCTGGCGGACGTTCCAATAATCTCGGTCGAGCGTGAGTGGATTCGTTCGGTTCGACCGCGCCGGTTCTTCAGTTGAACGCCCCCGGCAACCGTTCATTGGTTCAACGCCCCTTTGAACGCAACTTTGAACGCCGCCTTGACGGTCGAGATTGAACGCGGCGCCGCGCACCGCAAAACCGAAGTTGCGGGCCGCAGAAGTGCCGACCTATCGTCTGGCGTCCAGAGGCCCCAAATTCGGGAGGCGAGTCATGTCCGCATTGCCCGCGGAGCGGGACCAGTCCGCCGCTTATTCACTGCTCGATCTGATTCAGGGCTCGGTCATCACGCAGGCCGTCTCGGTCGCGGCGAGGCTCGGCATCGCCGATGTTCTCGGTGCCGGGCCGCTGCGCGCGGAGGAGATCGCCAAGCGGGTCGGATCGGACCCCGAGGCGACGTACCGGCTGCTGCGGACGCTGTCCGGCTATTCGGTGTTCGAGTCCCGGCCGGACGGCCGGTTCGCGCTCACGCCGACGGGCGACGCGCTCCGCGAGGACGCGCCCGACTCGATGCGCGGCATCGCGATGCTGATGGGGCACCCCCTGCTCTGGGAGGAATGGGGCCACCTGCTCGAATCCGTGCGCACCGGCGAGCCCAACCTGCCGAAGCTGCGCGGCATGGGCGCCTACGAGTACCTCACGGCCAACCCCGAGTACGCGGCCGAGTTCTTCCAGGGCATGGGCAGCATGTCGCAGCCGGAGAGCGATCCGGTGGTGGCGGCGTACGACTTCACCCGGTTCGGCACCATCGTGGACGTCGTCGGCGGCCGCGGCGCCCTGCTGGCGAAGATCCTCGCGCGGGCCCCCGAGGCGCGCGGCGTCCTGTACGACTCCGAGGCCATGACGGCGGACGCGCCGGCGGTGCTCGACGCGGCCGGTGTCGGCGGCCGGGTCACGATCGAGAACGGCGGCCACTTCGACAAGCTGCCGGCGGGCGCGGACGCGTACGTCCTCAAGCACATCCTGCACGACTTCACCGAGTCCGCCTGCGTGGCCCTGCTGAAGAACGTGCGGGAGGCGATCGCCCCCGACGGCAGGCTGCTCGTGATCGAGTACGTGCTCGCCGAGGGCGGCGAGCGGCACATCGGCAACATCATCGACCTGTGGCTGCTGCTGCTCCTGGGCGCCAAGGAACGGACCCTGCCCGAGTACGAGGAGCTGTTCGCCAAGGCCGATCTGAAGGTCGTCCGGGCGGTCCCCACCACGTCGCCGGTCTCGATCATCGAGGCGGTACCCGTCTAGGGAACCGGCCCCCGACGCCCATTCGAGCTGAGGACAGGAAATGGACACTGACGTAATCGTTATCGGTGCCGGGCCGACGGGGCTGATGCTCGCCGGCGAGCTCCGTCTCGGCGGTGCGGACGTCACCGTCTTCGAACGGCGGGCCGAGCGGAGCTGGGAGTCGCGCGGCATCGGCTTCACGGCGCGCGCCGCCGAGATCTTCCATCAGCGCGGGCTGCTCGACCGGCTGGAGAACACCGAGATCACCAGGCAGGGGCACTTCGGCGGCATCCCCATCGACTACGGGGTGCTGGAGGGCTCGCACTTCGGCGTGCGCGGCGCACCCCAGTACAAGATCGAGGAGATGCTGGAGGACCGCGCCCTGGAACTGGGCGTGAAGGTGCTGCGCGGGTACGAGGCCACGGGCCTGGACGACACGGGGGACGGCGTCACCGCGACCGTGCGGGGGCCCGGCGGCGACGCCGAGCACACGGCCCGCTTCCTGGTGGGCTGCGACGGCGGCCAGAGCACCGTCCGCAAGCTCGCCGGCTTCGAGTTCCCGGGCTCCGACGCGACCCGCGAGATGTACCTGGCGGACGTCACCGGCTGCGACATCCGGCCGCGGATGATCGGCGAACTCCTCCCGAACGGCATGGTCATGGCGGCGCCGCTGGAGGAGGGCTACTTCCGCATCATCGTCTGCGAGAACGGGGTCTCGCCGGACAAGGACCGCCGGGCGACGTTCGCGGAGGTCGCGGACGCGTGGCAGCGGCTGACCGGCGAGTCCATCCACGGCGGGACGGCGCGCTGGGTGAGCAGCTTCACCGACGCCACGCGCCAGGCCGCCGAGTACCGGCGCGGCCGCGTGCTGCTGGCGGGCGACGCCGCGCACATCCACCTGCCGGCCGGCGGGCAGGGGCTGAGCATCGGGGTGCAGGACGCGGTCAACCTGGGCTGGAAGCTGGCCGCGACCGTCCGGGGCCGGGCCCCCGACGGCCTCCTCGACAGCTACCACAGCGAGCGGCACCCGGTGGGGGAGCGGGTGCTGCGCAACACGCGCGCCCAGGGGACGCTCAACCTCAGCGGCTCGTCGGTCGAGCCGCTGCGGACCGTCATGTCGGAGCTCATCGCGATCCCGGCGGTGGCGCGGCACCTGTCCGGCATGGTGAGCGGGTTCGACATCCGCTACGACATGGGCGAGCAGGGCCATCCGCTGGTGGGCGGGCGCATGGCCGACCGCGAACTGGACCTCGCCGGCGGCGGCCGCGAGCGGATCGCGCGGCTGCTGCACGGGGCGCGGGGCGTCCTGATCACCGCCGACGCCTCGGACGGGACGAGCCGGTCCGCGGCGGGCTGGTCCGACCGCGTCGACGTGGTCCGGGTGGAGCGCTTCCCGGCCGGGCCGGAAGAGGGCGGGGCCGCGACCGAATCGGTGCTGATCCGTCCCGACGGCTATGTCGCCTGGGCCGCGCCGGGCGGAGGCGCGCTCGACGAGGCGCTGCGGCGCTGGTTCGGCGCGGCCGTGCCCGCCTCGGGAACGCCGCAGGCCGAGGGCTCCGAGCCGCTGGCGTCCGCCCGCTAGACGTTCCGCCGCTCAGACCGTTACTCAGAGGAGAAGAATCGTGACCACGAGCGCGGTGCGCGAAACGGAACACGCCATCGACGTCGCCGCTCCGGCCGAGCGGGTGTACGCGCTGATCGCCGACGTGACCAGATGGCCGGAGATCTTCCCCCCGACCGTGCACGCCGAGTGCGTGGAACGGGACGGGAACGCCGAGCTGATCCGGCTCTGGGCGACCGCGAACGGCACCCCGAAGACCTGGACGTCCCGGCGTTCGCACGACCCGGAGCGGATGAGCGTCTCGTTCCGCCAGGAGCGGTCCCAGCATCCGGTCGGCGGGATGGGCGGGACCTGGGTGGTGGAGCCCGGTTCCGGGTCCGGCTGCCGGGTGCGCCTGCTGCACGACTACTCCGCGGCGACCGGCGACCCGGCCGATCTCGACTGGATCGGCCGGGCGGTCGACCGCAACAGCGAGGCGGAGCTCCAGGCGCTCAAGACCAGCGCGGAGCTGACCGGGCCCGACCGGCTCGTCACGTTCGACGACACCGTGACCATCGACGGCGAGGCCAAGGAGGTCTACGACTTCCTCAACGAGGCCCAGCTGTGGCAGGAGCGGCTCCCGCATGTCGCCAGGGTGGTGTTGGAGGAGGAGACGCCCGGGCTGCAGATCCTCGAGATGGACACCAGCGCCAAGGACGGATCGGTGCACACCACGCGGTCCGTGCGCGTGTGCCGGCCGCACACCAGCATCCTGTACAAGCAGACCCTCCTGCCCGCGCTGCTGACGCTGCACAACGGGCAGTGGCTCATCGAGGAGGCGGACGGCGGGGGCGTGGCCGTGACGTCGCGGCACACGGTGCGCGTCAACCCCGAACGGGTCGCCGAACTCGGCGGCGGCATGGACCTGCCGACCATGCAGGAGAACGTCCGCAGGACCCTGAGCGCCAACAGCCTGGCCACGCTGCGCGCCGCGAAGGCCCACGCCGAGGGCTCCGGCCGCGGGCGCGCGGCGCCGTGACACCCCCCGGGGCGGCCGCGCCGGTCGTCATCGCCGGCGCGGGGCCGGTCGGGCTGCTGCTGGCCTGCGAGCTCGGCCGGGCCGGGGTGCCCGCCGTCGTCGTGGAGCGCCTGGGCGAGCCGATGACCGAGTCGCGGGCCGCCCAGCTCACCACGCTCACCGCCGAGCTGCTGCACGAGCGCGGGTTCGACGGCTTGCTCGGTGAGGCCGTCCACGAGCCCCGGGGGCACTTCGCCGGGCTGGGGTTCGACGCGTCCGTGCTGGACAGCGAGTTCGCGGGCAACTGGAAGGTGCCCCAGTACCGCACCGAGGCCGCCCTGGGCGAGCGCGCCGTGGCGCTCGGAGCGACCGTGCTGCGGGCACACGAGCTGACCGGGATCACCGAGCGGGCGGACCATGCCGTCTGCGAGGTCGTAGGTCCCGGCGGGCCGCTGCGGATCCGGGCGGAGTACGTGGTCGGCTGCGACGGAGCCCGCAGCACCGTGCGCCGGCTGTGCGGTTTCCCCGTGTCGGCCACCGCGCCGACCAAGGAACTGCTGAGGGCCGACGTGACCGGCATCTCGATCCGCGACCGCAGGTTCGAGCGGCTCGACGCCGGGTACGCGGTGGCGGCGACCCGCGACGGCGTCACGAGGGTGATGGTGCACGCGACCGGCCAAGCGCCCGCCGAACGCACCGGGCCGCCGCGGTTCGACGAGGTCATCCGGCTCTGGGAGAAGGTGACCGGCGAGGACATCTCCGGCGGTAACGCCATCTGGCTGGACTCCTTCGACAACAGCATGGGGCAGGCCCGCTCCTACCGGCGGGGCCGCGTGCTCCTGGCCGGCGACGCCGCCCACTGGCACATGCCGATCGGCGGCCAGGCCCTGAACGTCGGGCTGCAGGACGCGGTCAACCTCGGCTGGAGGCTCGCCGGGACGGTACGCGGCTGGGCGGCGGCCGGGCTG
Organism: Spirillospora sp. NPDC029432; assembly: GCF_040703975.1. Lineage (NCBI taxonomy): Bacteria > Bacillati > Actinomycetota > Actinomycetes > Streptosporangiales > Thermomonosporaceae > Spirillospora > Spirillospora sp. NPDC029432. The sequence goes on along the minus strand of NZ_JBEZWH010000006.1, from coordinate 136,470 downwards.
CTGGACGGCTACCACGACGAGCGGCATCCCGTCGCGGCGCGCGTGCTCGACCATGTCGCGGCGCAGGAGATCCTGCTGCTCGGCGGTCCCGAGATCGAGCCGCTGCGCGCCGTCCTCACCGAGCTGACCGGCCTGGACAAGGTCCGCGCCCACCTGGCGAGCGTCGCCGGCAACCTCGCCGACCGGTACGGCCCGCCCGGCCCCGAGCCGATCGGGCGGCGCATCACCGGCCACCGGCTGCGGACGGAGTCCGGCCCGCTGCGGGCGGCCGGCACCGAGCCCGTCCTCGTGCGGCTCGCACCCCCGTCCGGCGACCCCGGCCGGTTCACCATCCCCACGATTCACGCGATCGACGAAGCGGATTCCCTCCCGGGGATCACCACCATCCTCCTGCGGCCCGACGGCTACGTCGCCTGGGCCGGTGACGGCGAGGACGACCTGGACCAGGCGATCGGGCAGCTCTGCGCGGAAGGTAGGAAGGAAAATGCGAGACTTTGATGCGGACGTCATCATCGTGGGAGCCGGCCCCACCGGGCTGATGCTCGCCGGAGAGCTGGGCCTGGCCGGAGTGCGGGCGATCGTCCTGGACCGGCTGGCCGAGCCGATGAAGCAGTCGCGCGCGCTCGGCTTCTCCGCCCGCGCCATCGAGGAGTTCGACCAGCGCGGGCTGCTGCCGCGCTTCGGCGGCGTGGACACCATCCCCTTCGGCCACTTCGGCGGGCTGCTCATCGACTACCAGGTGGTCGAGGGCGGCTCCTACGGCGCGCGGGGCAAGCCCCAGTCGCTCACCGAGGAGGTCCTGGCCGAGTGGGCCGCCGAACAGGGCGCCGTGGTGCGCCGCGAGCACGAGGTGACCGGGCTGCGGTCGGATGACGACGGGGTCGAGCTGGAGGTCGTCACCCCGGCGGGCCGCGAGCACCTGCGCGCCCGCTACGTGGCCGGCTGCGACGGGGCCCGCAGCAGCGTCCGCAAGCTGATCGGCGTCGACTTCCCCGGCACGGACCCGGTCATCGAGATGTGGTTCGCGGACGTGGCCGGGTGCGATCTGCGGCCGCGCTTCGCCGGCGAGCGCGTCCCGGGCGGGATGGTCATGGTGCTGCCGCTGGGACCCGGGGTCAACCGCGTGGTCGTGTACGAGCGCGGCATGACGCGGCCGGGTGACGGCGCGCCGGGCTTCGACGACGTCGCCGCCGCGTGGAACCGGCTGACCGGCGAGGACATCAGCGGCGGGAAGCCCCTCTGGACGAGCTGGACCACCGACGCGAGCCGGCAGGCGGCGCAGTACCGGCGGGGGCGGGTGTTCCTGCTCGGCGACGCCGCGCACATCCACCTGCCGGTCGGCGCCCAGGGGATGAGCGCGGGCATCGGCGACGCCATGAACCTGGCCTGGAAGCTCGCCGCCGAGATCGGCGGCCGCGCGCCGGCGGACCTGCTGGACACCTACCACGACGAGCGGCACCCGGTCGCCGCCCGCATCCTGACCAACACCCTCGCCCAGCGCATCCTGTACCTCGGCGGCGACGAGATGGACCCGATGCGCGAGGTCATGACCGAGCTGCTGGCCCACGAGGAGGTCCAGAAGCTGCTGGTCGGCATGGTCACCGGCCTGGACATCCGCTACGACGTCGGCCCGGGCGACCACCCGCTGCTCGGCCGGCGGCTGCCGAACGCCGAACTCACCGCCGGCCCGCCGCACGGCGAGGGGGACGCCTTCCGCTTCCTGCACGCCGGCCGCGGCGTCCTGTTCGACCTGGGCGGTGACGAGAAGGTGCGCGACGCCGCCGGGCCGTGGACGGACCGGATCGACGTGGTCACCACGGCGTCCCGTCCGGACGGCGCGCTCGCCGGCGTCGACGCCGCGCTGGTGCGGCCGGACGGCTACATCGCCTGGATCGGCTCGGAGGGGTCCGGCCCGGCCGGGCTGCCGGACGCCCTGACCCGCTGGTTCGGCCTCCCGCACGACACCGACCTGGCCGCGCCCCCCGCCGCGGCGGGGGCCCGGCCGTAGCAACCGCCACCGAAGGATGCGAGGACCATGCCATTCATCAATCCCGAGAACGGCTATCTGACGGTCATCAACCTGTTCAGGACCGACGCGCCGGAGAACGTCGACCGGCTGGTCAGCGAGATGCGCGCGATCGTCGACACCGCGGCGTTCCCCGGCTGGATCTCCAGCACCGTCCACCGGGGCCAGGACGAGCCGGGGACCGCGAACTTCATCCAGTGGCGCGGGAAGGAGGACCTGGAGTCGCGGTACGCCGGTGACGAGTTCAAGCACCGCACCGTGCCGGTGTTCCATGAGATCACGACGTTCATGCGGCTGATGCAGACGGAGGTGGAACTGAGCCTGCGCCACCCCGACCAGGGCGACGTCACCGAGATCTCGCCCGACCGCGACGACTACACGGTCATCGAGATCCTCGGGGTGGCACCCGCCGACCAGAGCGAACTGATCGCCGTGCTGGGCTCGGCCTACGACTGGCTGGTGGACGTGCCCGGCTACCGTTCGCAGAGCGTGCTGCGCGGGATCCGGTCCCGCAGCCCCGGGGGCGGCGGCGACCTGGCGGCCGTCGGCACGGACAACGACTTCGTGGTGGTCTACTCGCAGTGGGACGGCAAGGAGTCCTACGACGCGTTCCGCGCGCCGGCCGGGGACGAACCGCCGGTCGCGCGCCGCAAGTCCCAGGACAAGCGGAACGCGCTGGTGACCGCCACCGACGTGAACACCTACCGCGTCGTCCACACCCGGTCCGCGTCAGAGTCCGCGCTCGCCTGACCGGCCGCACCCACGCCCGCGGCCCCCGGCTTGCCATAGCCGGGGGCCGCGGGCTCTTGCGTTCAGCGGGCATGGTCACCAGGCGATCGTCTCCCAGTGCCACTTGGAGTCGAACTCGGTGATCTCGATGTCCGCGCCGCCGGCGGCCAGCGCGGCGGCGAGGCCCGTGGCCTTCGCGACGAGGCCCGAGACGCGATGCGCGGCCAGCAGGTCCTGCTCGTCGAACGGCAGCCCCTCGCAGCGCAGCAGCCGCAGGTCGACGAACCCGTCGAACGTCCGCCCGAGCACCTCCACCGCCTGCGGGCTGCGGATGCTGTAGCGCACCTTGGCGGCGACATGGCCGTGATGGTGCTGGTCGGAGTGGTAGGCGATGTCCGGGATCGTGGGCGGTACGAAGTGGTCACGGGCCACGACCTCGGGAACCTTCGGGAGGTTGCCGGCCAGGAAGTGCCACGAGTTGTACTGCATCCGCGCGGAGATCGACCACGCGGTGTCGGCCAGATGCGCGGGCGACTCCCCGAAGTACTTCCGGGCCTCCGGGGCGGGCACGACGCAGCAGAAGAAGTGCGGCATGTCCCAGGTGACGATCTTGGGCCAGTCCCGCGCGCGCAGCGCCTCGATCAGCGCGGTCGGCGACCGCATGCCGCGGCTCATCGCGAAGTCGGCGTCGAACGCCGCCGTCGCCGCGCGCACGGTCTCGTACACCAGGGACCCCAGGCCGGTGCCGAACCCGCCGTGCGGCTCGGCCAGCCAGCCGGGCGACGCCTCGATCCCGGTGCCCATCTCCCCGAGCGTGCCGCCGGAGACCGGGAGCCGGTCGCGCAGGCGCGCGCACAGCTCCGCCTCCAGCCGCCGCGCGTCGCCGGAGGGGGCGCCGGCGATCCGCTCGACCTTGTGCATCAGCGGGCCGTGGATCTCGCGGTAGAGCCGGACCTTAGCGGAGATCTCACGGCGCCGCCCGGCGATCGCCCCGGCGAGGTCGTGCAGCGCCGCCACCCTGGTCGAGGCCGCGGGCGGGACCGGCCGCCCGCCGGGGACGCCGTTGTACGCCAGGCGGATCCGTTCGAGCAGGCGGGCCACGTGGTCGATGGTCAGCTGCGTCCCGTTGGCCTCCTCGATCCGGGCGAACCCCGCCGACCGGATCAGCAGCGTGAGGCAGACCACCATCAGCACGTCGTCGTCCGACCACAGCTCCAGCGGGACGTCCGCAAGGCTGCTCAGCGCGCAGTCCGGATGTCCCGGCCACAGCGTCTTCCCGGTCAGCGTGTTCCGGTCGCGGAAGTTGGTGTACCGCCGGTCCCCGGCGTACAGCACGAACGGCGCCGTGCGGAGGGCCGCCTCTTTCAGGTCGTCCAGCAGGTCCCGGCGGCCGCCGGTGCCCGCCGCGGCCAGCCACGCGCGGCAGTCGGCGACCGACTCGCGCGACCGTGCGGCGGCGCTGGCCAGTTCGGCCTGGTAGTCCGCCAGATCCCGGGCGGACCACGGCACCCGCAGCACGCCCCCCACGAGGTCCTCCGCGCCGGACAGCGGGCCCTTCGACGGGACGCGCACGACGACGCGCCCGCTCGTGTTCAGCCCGATCTCGCCGAGGAACGCGGCCCCGGCGCCACCGCCCGGCGGATCGCAGGCCCGTCCGTCCTCCCGCCAGGACCGGCCGAACAGGACCTTCAGCGCGCACTCGTCCGGAAGGGGCAGGGCGCGCAGTTGGACGTCCGCCGGGACGTGCCCGGCGAGCGTGAGCAGCGTGTCCACGGCCGCGGGCAGATCGGGTGCGGCGGCGGCCTGCCGCCAGGTCCGCTTGAGCAGCCCGGGGAACCCGGCGTCCGCGGCCACCGGGTAGTCCGGCTCGGCGGCCGTTCCGGCCCGCCGGCCGAGCCGGCTGGGCCGGCGGCTCTGCCGCGCCTTCGCCAGCGCGGCCTTCCGGGACAGCGCGGTGTCCCGCTCGGTGGGCAGGGTCATGCCGATCCTCCGGCCGTCAGTTCGATGTGATCCCACAACTGGTCGCCGGTCGGCGCCCACTGCTCGTCCACGTAGATGCAGTCCACGGGGCAGACCATTACGCACACCGGGCAGCCGGAGCACAGCTCGGGGACGATCACCACGTCGAGGCCGCGATCGAATATCGCCCCGAATTCGGGCGGGCAGTTGCGCAGGCACAGATCGCACGTGATGCATTCCGACGTCTCGATGCGACGCGGTGGCTTCTTCCAGTTCTCGTTGCGTGATCGCTGCATGATCCGCTCGGCACGCCCGGTGCCGGCATTGGCGGTACTGTCCTTCGCCCACGGCATTTCTTGCTCTCACCTCGGCTTCCTGGTGCGGCCCGGGCCCGTGTCGCAGGGCCCCGGGCGTGAGATCAGGCCGCTCTCAGCGGGCGCGCTCGAGGAGCGCGCCCAGGATGCCGTCCCACAGCCGCGTCCGGGCCGCGAGCGCCAAATTGATCGTCTCTTCGCACTCCGCCCACTTGGCGTCGTCCGCGCCGCACAGGTCCGCGAGCATCCGCATCGCCATCGGCGTGTGCTCCTCGCTGTCCACCTGGATGTGCCTGCGCAGGTAGTCGACGAAGGTCGACAGCGCACCGGCCTCGGCGTTGAGCGCGGCGACCTGGTCGAACATGTCGGGGATCAGGTCCTCGCGGCCGAACGCGAAGGCCGCGGCCTGGCGATGCACGGGGGCGTTGCCGATGAGCTCCCACGTCGTGGCCACGAACTCGGCCGCGGGCTCCGGCACGCCCGCCTCCCGCACCGCCGGCGGCACCGGCCGGCCCGCCCGCAGCAGGCCGATGAAGGCGTCGACGCGCGCCGTGTCGGCGCCCGCCTGGCGCATGCCGTCCAGGTACAGCTCGAAATGGCTGATGAAGCCGTCGCCGAGTTCGTCGCTCTCCTCGACCAGGACGATGTCGTTGATGAGCCTGCGGCTGCCGGTGTGCCCCGACGGAACCCAGGGCACCTGGACGCAGGTCAGGTGGCGCTGCAGCGACTTCAGCAGCGACATGAAGTCCCACACCGCGAACACGTGGTGCTCCATGAACGTGACCACCGCGTCCACGGTGTTCAGCTGGTGGTACAACGGGTGGCCGATGACCTTCTGGCGGGCCGGCTCGATGGCGTCTTTGAGCTTGTCGATGGCGGAATGGGTCTCGCCCCAGTCGTACCGTGACACGGCGGTTCTCCCTCTCGTCAGGGTGGCCGGAAATTCCGGTTTCAGAAGACACCGAAGTATTCGCGGTGCTCCCATTCGGTGACCTCGGCCGCGATCTCGCCGGCGGTGAGGCCTTCTGCCGCGCACCATGCGTCGAACCGCGCGGCCTCGCTTTCCTTGAGCTTCGTCAGGCAGGTCTTGAGCGGTGCTCCGAGCAGTTCCTCGGCGCGGACGCTCCCGCGGAACGCGTCCAGCGCCTCGCGGAGCGACCCCGGCAGGGCGGGACGGCCGGTCCGGTTCGCCGGAGCGCCGGAGAGCAGCCCCTCCAGGCCGGCGTGGAGCTGGGAGGCGATGGCCAGGTAGGGGTTCGCGCACGGTTCCCCGATCCGGTTCTCGACGTGCGTCGCGCTGTCGCCGCTGAGCACGCGGACCATCGCGCTGCGGTCCTCGAAGCGCCAGTCGGCCGCGGTGGGGGCCAGCGTGAACCCAGGGGCCATCCGCCGGTAGCCGTTCACGGTCGGGACCGACAGCAGGACGAACTCCCGCGCGTGCGACAGCAGGCCCTCGACATAGCCCTCGCCCTCGGGGGAGATGGCGTCCGGCGCGCCGCCGCCCGGCGCGAACACGTTGCGGTCCGTCTTCGTGCTCGTGACGGACTGGTGCAGGTGCCAGCCGCTGGGGTCGAAGCCGTCCAGGCGCGGCAGGGTCATGAACGACGCGTGGAAGCCGCGGCGCCTGCAGGCCCGCTTGACCTGGGTGCGGAGCAGCAGCATCGCGTCGGCCGCGTCCATGGCCAGCATCGGGCCGAAGGTCGTCTCGAGCTGCCCGGGCCCGGACTCGTGCTCGATCGAGCGTAGCGGCAGGCCGAGCGCCATGAGCATCGTCGCCAGCGGGTCCGCCACCTCGGCCACCGAGTCGTAGTGGGCGTCGAGGTTGAACTGGTAGCCGGAGTTCACGGCCTCCACCGCCGGGGCGGGGCCCTGCAGGCCGAAGCCGTTCCCCGCGTTGCCCGGCGGCCCGCCGGCCAGGCGCGTGAGGTACCACTCGACCTCCAGCCCGATGACCGGGGCCAGATCGTGTTTGGCGTACTCGGCGACGACACGGCGCAGGACGTCGCGGGAGGCGAGCGGGTGCGGCGAGCCGTCGCGCAGGTACTCGTTCCCGAGCACCCAGGCCGTCCTCGGCTCGCTCCCGGGCAGGACCTGGAACGTGCGCGGATCCGGGACGAGGACGAAGTCGCCCGCGCCCAGCAGCTCGCCGACCCCCACGCCGGAGTCGGCGAGGAAGTCCACGGCGACGGCATGGCCGGTGTCGAAGAGGAACGGCCCGGCGCTGAAGTCCATGCCGTTGCGCAGCACCGTGCGGAAGACGTCCGCGGGTACGGTCTTGGACCGGGCCAGCCCGTGCGGGTCGCCGAACACGACCCGCACGAGATCGACCTCGTCCAGCTCCACCTCGACCCGCTCGGCCGCGGCGGCCTGCCGGTCGTCCCAGAGCGCGAACTCGGTCACGAACGCGGGTCGCCCGACGCCGCCGTCGCCGCCGCGCAGGGACCATGGCCGGGAAAGCACGATCATTCTCCTTTCGGTCGCGGGGCCGGGGGCATCGGCGCGGGGCCGAGCTCCGCCTCGACGCGGCCGGCCGCCGACAGCACCAGGTCGTCGTCGCCGACCCGGCCCACGAGCTGCAGCCCGACCGGGAGCCCGCGGGCGGTGACGCCGACGGGAAGTGACAGGGCCGGCTGGCCGGTGATGTTGAACGGGTAGGTGGCGGGCGACCATCCGAGCCATAGCAGGTCGTCCGGGTCGGCCGCCCAGGGCGGCGCGATCGCGTCGGCGGCGAACGGCTCCGCGGGGACGGTCGCCATGGCCAGCAGGTCGTAGCCCTCCATCACCGAGCCCAGCCTCGCCCGCAGGGCCAGCCGGGCCTCCGCGGCGCGCATGACCGCCGCGCCGCTCAGGGTGCGCCCGTAGCGCACGATCGCGAGCCGGCCCGCGTCGCACCACTGCTCGTCCTGCGGCGGCGTGCCGGCCGCCTCGGCCGCGGCGAGCACGTCCACCAGGGCGGCGTACGGGTCGGGGAACGGCACATCGAGGCGGTCGACGCGGTGCCCCAGCCCGGCCAGCACCGGCAGGACGTCCTCGGTGACCCTGCGGACCTCGCCGGACGTGCGCGGGAACTCGATCCAGCCGATGCGCAGCGCGGCGGGCTCCGTGGCGGGGACGGGAGGGCCGGTCACCGAGTCCGGGTCGCGCGGGTCCGGGCCGGCCAGCACGGGCATGAGAGCGGCGACGTCGGCCACGCTGCGCGCGAGCGGCCCGACATGGGCCAGCCCGTCAGCGCAGGGCGGCACGTAGGGGACCCGGCCGAAGGACGGCTTGAACCCGACCACACCGCAGAACGACGCCGGGATGCGGACCGACCCCGCCCCGTCGGTACCGATCGACGCGGTGCACAGGCCCGCCGCCACCGCGGCGGCGGACCCGCCGCTCGATCCTCCGGCGGACCTGTCGCGCGCCCAGGGATTGCGGGTGGGGGCGGCCACCCTGCTCACCGTGCTCGCGCTCCACCCGTGCTCCGACGTCGCCGTCTTGCCCACCACGATCGCGCCCGCCGCGCGGAGGCGGGCCACGGCGGGCGGGTCGGCGGCGCCGCGGTGGTTGGGCAGCAGCGACCCCCGCCGGGTGGGGAGGTCCCGCGTCTGGATGAGGTCCTTCACCGACACCGGCACCCCGAGCAGCGGCCGGTCGCGGAAGGCGGCCTCGCCGAGGCGGGCGATGAGCCGGTCGGCCGCCTCCGCCTCCCGCAGCGCGCCGGCGCCCGCGACGGCGACGAACGCGCCCAGTTCCGCGTGGGTTTCGTGGATGGCGTCGAGAACGGCCCGCGTGTGCTCGGCGACGGTGGCATGGCCCCGCAGAAACGACCGCCTCGTCTCCCGTATATCGCGGCAGATCGGCTGCCTGTCTCTCGCGACGTTGATGACTGACACGGGGACAACTACAGGACATCGGCTAATGTCGTGCAAGTGGCGGACCGGCGGGGAAAGGGAATGCGCGGCAAGCTCGGAGAAAAACGCCGCCATCAGCGGAGATTCGGCCCGTTCAACCGTTGTTCGAACCGATGATTGAACGGGAGCACGGACGGAGAAAGTCGACGGTCCGCAAAAGTCCGGCTATACACCGCGCCGAGTCGATGAGTATCCTGCCGCAGGCGGATATGCCTGGGGAGGGCCACGAAATGATAGCTCGCTATTCGCTGCCCGAGATGGCGGAACTCTGGACCGATCAGGCCCGCTATGCCACCTGGGCCGAAGTGGAAGTCCTGGCGTCGCAGGCGCAGGCGCTGCTCGGCCGGGTCCCGGAGGACGCATTGGCGGACATCCGGCGCGCCCGGGTGCCGTCGGCCGCGCGGGTGGCGGAACTCGAACGCGAGCGCGACCACGAGATCCTCGCCTTCCTCGCCGCCTTCTGCGCGGACATCCCGGACGACTCCGCCCGGTGGGTGCACCTGGGCATGACGAGCTATGACCTCGTGGACACCGCGCTGGGCCACACCCTCGCCCGCGCCTGCGACCTCCTGATCGGTGCGGTGGCACGGCTTCGCGGCGTCCTGGCCGACAAGGCGGCCGAGCACCGGAACACGGTGTGCATCGGGCGCACCCACGGGATGCACGCGGAGCCCACGACGTTCGGCCACAAGCTCGCCGGGTTCGCCTTCGCGATCGACCGCTCCCTCCGGCGGCTCGAGGCCGCGCGCGAGGAGGTCGCGGTGGGCACGATCTCCGGGTCCGTCGGGACCTACGCGCTGATCGACCCGTTCGTCGAGGAGTACGTGTGCGGGCGGCTCGGCCTCGGCGTGGAGTCCGTGCCGAGCCAGGTCGTGGCCCGCGACCGGCACGCCCAGCTCGTGCAGGCGGTGGCGGCGCTCGGCGCGTGCGTCGAGCAGATCGCCACCGAGGTGCGGCTGCTGTCGCGCACCGAGGTCCGCGAGGTCGAGGAGAGCCGGACCGGCGGCTACCAGGGGTCGAGCGCCATGCCGCACAAGCGCAACCCGACCACCAGCGAGCGCCTGGCCGGGCTGGCCCGGCTGCTGCGCGGGTACGCGGGGACGATGCTGGAGGACGTGGCGCTCTGGCACGAGCGGGACCTGTCCCACTCGTCCGTCGAGCGGGTGGTCCTGCCGGACGCGATGATCCTGGCGCACTACCAGGCGACCGCGGCGGCGGACCTGGTCGCCGGGCTCCAGGTGTTCCCGGACCGGATGCGCGCCGCGATCGACCAGACCGGCGGCGTGGTCTACAGCTCGGCCGTGCTGGCCGACCTGCTGGAGGGCGGCACGGAGCGGGAGCGGGCCTACCGGGCCGTCCAGGCGGCCGCGGACGGCGCCGTCTCCTCCCGCGCGGATTTCGGCACCCTGCTCCGGGCCGAGGGGATCGATATCGGCCCGCTTCGCCCGGAGCGTTTCCTGGCCCACCATGATGTGGTCTTCAAGCGATTGGAATCCCTCCGTGACATGGGACATTAAGCGCGAGAATGGCACCGAGCTGAACCTGGACGACGTCCTCGAGGTGTACCGGTCATCGGGTCTGGGCGAACGCCGGCCGATCGCGGAGACCGAACGCATGGCGGCGATGGTGCGGAACGCCAACCTGGTCCTCACGTGCCGGATCGAGGGCGCGCTCGTGGGCATCGCGCGCAGCATCTCCGACTTCTCCTACGTGACCTATCTCTCCGACATAGCGGTCACGCGTGCGCACCAGCGGTCCGGTATCGGGCGCGCCCTCATCGACGCGACGCGCAAAGAGGCTCCGCAGGCCAAGATCGTGCTGCTGTCGGCGCCCGCCGCGACGGACTACTACCCGCACATCGGATTCACCCGGCACGATTCCGCCTGGGTGCTGAACCCGTAGCAGGCCCCCGCCGATCCGGTCGGGTGTTCGTCCGCGCGTTCTCCTCAGTTGAACCCGGTCAGGCCGTCCGTCGCCGTCAGGCGCCCGCGGTCGTTCATCTCCGCGTCACGGCGGACGAGCGCCGCGTAGTGGCCGCCGAGGGCGAGCAGCTCGTCGTGCGTGCCCCGTTCGGCGATCTCGCCGGCGTCCAGGACGATGATCTCGTCGGCGTCCCGGATCGTGGAGAGCCGGTGCGCGATCGTGATCGTGGTGCGGCCCGCGCTCGCCGCGTCGATGGCCTCCTGCACGGCCTGCTCGGTCTGCGTGTCGAGGGCGCTGGTGGCCTCGTCCAGCACGAGGATGGGCGGATCGCGCAGGATGGCGCGGGCGATCGCCAGGCGCTGCTTCTCCCCGCCGGAGAACCGGTATCCGCGCTCGCCGACCATCGTCGCGTAGCCGTCGGGCAGCGACATCAGGTGGTCGTGGATGTGCGCGACCCGCGCCGCCGCGACGAGCTCCTCGTCGGTCGCGTCGGGCTTGGCGAACCGCAGGTTGTCGGCGACCGAGGCGTGGAAGAGGTAGGTCTCTTGGAAGACCATGCCGACCGCGGCGGCGAGCGCGTCAAAGGACATGTCCCGCACGTCGGTGCCGTCGATGGTCACCCGGCCGGACGTCGCGTCGTACAGCCGCGGGACGAGGTAGCTGAGGGTGGTCTTGCCCGATCCGGTCTCGCCGACGATCGCCAGCGTCCGCCCGGCGGGGACGGTCACGTCGATGCCGTTGAGCGTCGGCCGCTCCACGCCGGGATAGGAGAAGCGGACACCGTGCAGGCTCAGCTCCCCGCGCGGTCTCGCCGCGGCGACGGGGTGCCGCGGCTCGGCGATGTCGACGGGCAGGTCGAGGTACTCGAAGATGCGGCCGAACAGTTCCAGCGAACTCTGGATCTCCACCCCGGCGTCCATGAGCGAGACCGCCGGCCGCAGCAGGTTCTGCTGCAGGGTGGTGAACGCGACCAGCGTGCCGATGGAGACCGCCATGTGGTCGCCGCGGCCGGTCAGCCCGGCCACCCAGTAGACCACCGCGGGCATCGAGGCCATCACGATCCACGTCAGCGACTGCGTCCAGCGGCCCGCCATGTTGGAGCGGACCTCCAGATCGGAGAGCCTGTCTGATTCGCGGGCGAAGTTCTCGGTCAGCGACCGGGAGCGGCCCATGGTGTGGCCGAGCAGGATGCCGCTCACCGACAGCGACTCCTGCACGATCGATGAGATCGCGGCGTGCTGGCGCTGCCGGTCGCGCGTGATGCGGCGGCGCTCGGCCCCCACGCGGCGGCTCACCCAGACGAAGAAGGGCACCATCACCACCGACACGAGCGTGAGCCGCCAGTCCAGGACGGTCATGGCGACGACCGTGGCGACCACGATGGTCAGGTCGGACACCAGCGTCGTCGCGGTGGTCGTCACGGTCGCCTGCATGTCGCCGATGTCGTTGGCGATGCGCGACTGCACCTCGCCGGTGCGGGTCCTGGTGTAGAACGCCAGCGACATGCGCTGCAGGTGCGCGTACACGGCGGTGCGCAGGTCGTGCATGACGCGCTGGCCGACCTTGGTGGACACGTAGGCCTGCAGGACGCTGATCGAGCTGTTGGCGATCGACACGACGATCATGCCGAGGGCGAGCAGGCTCAGCAGGCCCGTCCGTCCCCGGGGCAGGGCGACGTCCACGATCTCTCGGATCAGGAACGGGTTGACGAGCGAGACCAGCGACGAGGCGCCGACGAGGACGGCGACGAACAGCAGGCTCCACCGGTACGGGCCGAACAGCCGGACGATGCGCCGCACCGACACCTGAGAGGCGGCGGCGGTCGATTCGGCGGAATTCACAAGGGCTCCTCATGGTCGGTCAGGGAGTACGAGCACCCCGGCCGGCGCAGGAGTCCATGGCGATTCCGCGAGCCGAGGGCGACGCCTACCGCAAGCGCTTCACCATCGCCGCCCATTCGGCGCGCTCCGCTTCCGAAAGCGCCGGCTCGGGCCGCTCCTCCGGGTCGTCGCCTGCCTCGTCCGTCCGAGGGTCGATCCACAGGGGCCCCATCAACATCGGCCCCATCAGCATCAGTCCCTCGCCGATCTGCTCGAACGCGGCGAGCAGCGCGGACCTGATCCGCCGGCATCTCATCGGCATCCCCTGCGTGACCTGGAAAAAGGCGATCGGCCTGCCGGGCTAGTCCGCGGGGGCGGGCGAGACGTACACGTCGCCGTCCTCGACCTTGACCCGGTAGGTGGCGACCGGCCGGGTCGCCGGCGGGTTGGTGGGCTTGCCGGTGCGCAGGTCGAAGCAGGATCCGTGCAGCCAGCACTCGATCGTGCCGTCGTACACCTCGCCCTCGGTGAGGGCGACCTCCGCGTGCGAGCACAGGTCGTCGAGCGCGTAGACGCCGTCGCCGCTGCGCACCACCGCGATCGGCGTGTCGTCGTCGAGCCGCGCGGCGATCGCGCCGTCGGCCGGAATCTCATCGAGCGGGCAGACCTTGATGAAGCTCATCGGTCCGTCTCCGCCCCGATCGCCCATTCCGAGGCGGGCAGGCGACGATCCACGGCATTCTCCATCCGTAGGGCGGGCAACCGGCCATCGTCACTGTGCGGGACGGCTCTCAAGGGAGCCCCGAGGGAGGGTCGAAGCATCCTGGAGCCGCGTCCGCCCGCCCCGGACGCGAGGGTGTGCCCGGCCCCGGCGTGGCCGGCCGGTCAGGAATGGAGAAGCGCCGCCGATCGGCCCGCGGCTAGCGTGACCTGCATGGACATCGCCATTCGAGGGAGCCTCCCGCCGCGGCTTCCAGGAACGGGCCTGCCGGGATCACGGGTTCGCGCCTGCGGCGTACCCGATCCCGCGGGCACTATGGTCCGCATCCAGGAGCTGCGCTGAGCGGCCGTCGATCAGGCCCGCCCGACAGATGGAGTCATGATGAACATGGTCACGGGGACGGACACGCGGCCCGCCGAGCCGCACGCCGCCGACGTCCACGATCTGATCCGCGTGCACGGGGCGCGGGAGAACAACCTCAAGGACGTCAGCGTCGAGATCCCGAAGCGTCGGCTGACGGTGTTCACGGGGGTCTCCGGCTCGGGCAAGAGCTCGCTGGTCTTCGCCACGATCGCCGCCGAGTCGCAGCGGCTGATCAACGCGACCTACAGCGCCTTCGTGCAGGGCCTGATGCCGACGATGGCGCGGCCCGAGGTGGACGTCCTGGACGGGCTGACGACGGCGATCATCGTGGACCAGGAGCGGCTGGGCGCCAACGTCCGCTCCACGGTGGGCACCGCGACCGACGCCAACGCGATGCTGCGGATCCTGTTCAGCCGGCTCGGGCGGCCGCACATCGGCCCGCCGAACGCGTTCGCCTTCAACGTCCCCTCGGTCAGCGCCAAGGGCGCCATCACGGTCCAGCGCGGCGCCGACAAGGGCAAGGCCGTGAAGGCGACCTACACCCGCACCGGCGGCATGTGCCCGAACTGCGAGGGCCGCGGCACGGTCTCCGACATCGACATCGCCCAGCTGTACGACGCGTCCAAGTCCCTCACCGAGGGAGCGATCACCGTCCCGGGCTACAAGGCGGACGGATGGTCGGTGCGCTACTTCACCGCTTCGGGCTTCCTCGACCCGGACAAGGCGATCCGGGACTACACCGAGCAGGAGCTCCACGACTTCCTCTACAAGGAACCGACCAAGGTGAAGATCGAGAAGACCAACATCACCTACGAGGGGCTGGTGCCGCAGATCCGCAGGTCGTTCCTGTCCAAGGACCCGGAGACGATGCAGCCGCACGTCCGGGCGTTCGCGGACCGGGCGGTCACCTTCACCGACTGCCCGGAGTGCGGCGGCACCAGGCTCGCGGAGCCGGCCCGGTCGTCGAAGATCAAGGGGATCAGCATCGCCGACGCCTGCGCGATGCAGATCAGCGACCTCGCCGGATGGGTGCGGGAGCTGGACGAGCCGTCGGTGGCCCCGCTGCTGACGGCGCTCGGGAACACCCTGGACTCGTGCACGGAGATCGGGCTGGGCTACCTGTCGCTGGACCGGCCCTCCAGCACGCTGTCGGGCGGCGAGGCGCAGCGCATCAAGATGATCCGCCACCTCGGGTCGTCGCTCACCGACGTGACCTACATCTTCGACGAGCCGACCATCGGGCTGCACCCGCACGACATCGACCGGATGCACCACCTGCTGCTGCGGCTGCGGGACAAGGGCAACACGGTGCTGGTCGTGGAGCACAAGCCGGAGACGATCGCGATCGCCGACCACATCGTCGACCTCGGTCCCGGCGCCGGCACGGCGGGCGGCACCATCTGCTTCGAGGGGAGCCCCGCGGGGCTGCGGGCCGGCGACACCATCACCGGCCGCCATTTCGACGACCGGGCACGGCTCAAGGACGAGGTGCGCCGCCCGGCCGGCCGGCTGGAGATCCGCGGCGCGAACGCGCACAACCTGCAGGACGTGGACGTCGACGTCCCCCTGGGGGTGCTGGTCGTGGTCACGGGGGTGGCGGGCTCGGGCAAGAGCTCGCTGATCCACGGCTCGATCCCGTCCGGCGCGGGCGTGGTGGCGATCGGCCAGGGCGCGATCAAGGGCTCGCGGCGCAGCAACCCCGCGACCTACACCGGGCTGCTCGAACCGATCCGCAAGGCGTTCGCGAAGGCCAACGGGGTGAAGCCGGCGCTGTTCAGCTCCAACTCCGAGGGCGCCTGCCCCACTTGCAACGGCAACGGCGTCATCTACACCGAGCTGGGATTCATGGACACCGTCTCCACCCCCTGCGAGGACTGCGAGGGCAAGCGGTTCCTGGCGTCGGTGCTGGAGTACCACCTCGGCGGCCGCGACATCGCCGAGGTGCTGGCGATGCCGGTGGCGGAGGCCGCGGAGTTCTTCGGCGCGGGCGAGGCGCGCACGCCCGCGGCCCACAAGATCCTGCAGCGGCTCGACGACGTCGGGCTCGGCTACCTCAGCCTGGGCCAGCCGCTCAGCACGCTGTCCGGCGGCGAGCGGCAGCGGCTCAAGCTCGCGACCCACATGGCCGAGGACGGCGGGGTCTACATCCTCGACGAGCCGACCGCCGGCCTGCACCTGGCCGACATCGAGCACCTGCTGGGCCTGCTCGACCGGCTCGTGGACGCCGGCAGGTCGGTCATCGTGATCGAGCACCACCAGGCGGTCATGGCGCACGCCGACTGGATCATCGACCTCGGCCCCGGCGCCGGCCACGACGGCGGCCGGGTCGTCTTCGAAGGCACGCCGGCGGACCTGGTCGCCGCCCGATCCACCCTCACCGGCGAGCACCTCGCGACCTACGTCGGAGCGTGACCGGCGCCGCCGGACCGTGGCGGCGCCCGTCCGGCGGAACGAACGGCACGACGGTCAGGAACGGAGAAGCGCTGATCACCGAACCGAATCTAACCTGACTTCAACGGCCCGCCGACGGGCCCGACCGGCAGCAGAGACGAACTCGATCTCGGGGCCCGCTCACCCGGCGCCCTCCCGCCAAAGGAGTCGAACATGACGCTCTCGCTCGACGTGATCACCCTCGGAGTCCCGGATGTGGGGACGGCGCACGCGTTCTACACGTCCGCGTTCTCACCCACCGCCGCCGACCGCGGCGGGCAGGTGGACCTGGACATGAACGGGACCGGGCAGGTCGCGCTGCGGGGGGCCGAGGCGCTCGCCGCGGCCGCGGACGCGAAGCCGGTGACATCGGGCTTCCGCGGCTACATCGCGTCCGCCGTCGTCGAGCAGCCCAGCGAGGTCGAGGCCCTGCTGGACGCGGCCGTCAAGGGCGGGGCGAAGGTCCTCAAGCCCGCGAAGAAGGGGCTGTTCGGCGGATTCACCGCGGTGTACCAGGCGCCGGACGGCGCCATCTGGAAGCTGGCGGCGCCCTCCAAGAAGGACACCGGCCCCGCGAGCGACCCGCCGAAGCTGACCGAGACCATCGCCATCCTGGGCGTCCCCGACCCGAAGTCGTCCAAGGAGTTCTACGCCGCCCTGGGCCTCGCGGTCGACAGGGACTACGGCAGCAAGTTCGTCGACTTCAGCCTGAGCCCCGGGAAATGCAGGCTGGGCCTGATGCAGCGCAAGGCCCTCGCGAAGGACGCGGGCGTCGACGAGGAGGGATCCGGCTTCGGCGCCGTGGTCTTCGGCCACCGGGCCGGGTCGCGCGAAGAGGTCGACGCCCTCCTGGCGAAGGCGGCCTCCGCCGGCGGCGAGATCGCCGTCGCGGCGGGAGAGAACGAGCAGGACGGCTACGCCGGGCACTTCACCGACCCGGACGGCTTCCGGTGGAAGGTGTCCTCCTCATAGCGCCGGCGGGCGGAAACGCAGGACCCGGAAGTCCTGCGTTTCCGCCCCATCGGCACACCTTCTACCGGTTCTGCCAGTTCTACCGGGTTCTACCGGCTCAGCGCGGGGACGCGGCCGGGACCGCCGGGACCGCCGGGTCCGGCTCCGGGCCGGCGGCGCAGCGGGCGTCGGCGCCCTCCCTGGAAGCAGGGCGGGTGCCGTCCCTCAGGTAGGCGATGACGTGACCGTTGACGCACGCGTTGGCGTTCGCCGTCAGGGAGGCCCCGTGGAAGACGCCCCCGAGTTCCAGGACGAACCTGGAGTTCGGGAAGAGCCCGTGGACCTCGTGGGCACCGCCGACCGGGGTCGCGGCGTCGTTCTCCGGCTGCACCAGGAGCATGTCCACCTTGCGGTGGCCGACCTTCTGCGGCTGGCCGGAGGGCGCCGGCCAGTAGGCGCAGGGCGCGTTGTACCAGGCGTTGTTCCACGTCATGAACTTGTTTCCCTCGCCGTACTGGCGGGTGAAGTCGTCGTGCCAGCGCTGCCAGTCACGCGGCCAGGAGCCGTCGTTGCACTGGATCGCGCTGGACATCGCGACGGTGTTCCGCGCCGGGTAGTCCGGCTCGACGAGGTTCTCCAGCAGCCCCGCCGGGTCCTTGCGCAGCACCCAGTCGGCCAGCACCTGCGCGTGGTAGGTCCAGATGTAGGTGCGGTACGCGTTCACCACGAAGATGTCGTTGTACTCGGCCGGGCCGACCTTGCCGCCGATCGGCTGCTCACGGACCATCTCCATGCCCTTGTAGTAGTTCGCCTCGACCTCGGCCTGGGTCTTGCCCAGGTGGTAGTACGAGTCGTGCTTGGCGATCCAGGCGAAGAAGATCTCGACGCGCCGCTCGAACGCTGCGTTCTGGTCGAGCACGGACCGGTACCCGGCGGTGCTGGGCTTGACCACGCTGTCCAGCACCATCCGGCGAACTCGGTTGGGGAACAGCGAGGCGTACACCGAGCCCAGGTACGTGCCGTAGGAGTAACCCAGGTAGTTGATCTTCTGCTGGCCCAGCGCCCGCCGGATCAGGTCCATGTCCCGGGCGGTGTCCTCGGTGCTGAGGTGCCTGAGCGTGTCGCCGTACTTGTCGCCGCAGCTCTCGGCGAAGTTGCGGGCCTTGGCCTGCCACACCTGCTCCTCGGCGGCCGAGCGCGGCACGTAGTCCGGCCTGGCCTGGCCCGGGTAGAGGTAGTAGGGCTCGCAGGTGACCATCGGATCGCTGGCCCCGACGCCGCGCGGGTCGAAGCCGATCCAGTCGTAGGTGGAGCCGACCGCCGTCGGCAGCCCGGTCGAGCCGTCGGCGAACCGTGTCGGCAGGTCCCGGCCGATGGCGCCGGGCCACAGGCCGCGGTTCACCAGCACGACGCCCTGGTACCGCGACTCCGGAGCGGTGTGCCTGGCCCTGGTCAGCGCCAGGTCGATCTGCCGGCCCTGCGGCCGGGCGTGGTCGAGCGGCACCTTCAGCGTGCCGCATTCCAGTCCCTTGAGATATTCCCCCATGATCGGGTCGTTGTCCGGACAGGGTGCCCAGGCGATGCCGCCGGCCGGTGGCTCCGGTGGTGCCGCTTCGGCCGTCGCCACCGCGGTGGCCGGGGCGGCCAGGCCGACCGCGGCCGTCGCCATGATCGCTAGGAGCTTCTTCACAGATCCCCCTTCTGTAGGCGGGTTCGCCAAAACAGCCCGATGTACGGGCATTGCCGGCGGGGGACGGCGGAATTAAACAATCACGGAAAGCCGGAAATGAGAAGGACTCGAAGTGAGCGGTGGCCGAACCGTGACTGGTCGCCCGGGATCGGTCCGAATCCCCGGAGTTCGGGGCCTCATCCGGACGGCAAAGAGCCCCCGATGTTCATCGGAGGCTCTTGCGGTGGACCTGGTGAACGGCCCCGGGAAGGGCCCCGCCGATTATGCGGCGCTTCCCAGGACGCTTCCCTGGACGCTCGCCTGGACGTGCTCGCGCATCCCGTTCACCAGGTGCAGGCGCCGGCGTGGCCGGCCCTGGCCGGTTCCGGCTCGACGTCGTAGAAACCCGGGCCGTCCAGATAGCGAATGGTGCCGATGTCGCGCGCCACGACTTCGTCCGAGGGGTCCATAAGTGTGACGATCACCGGGTAGCTGAGGTCGTCGACCGTTCGGCGCAAGCGGCCCTGCGGTTTCACGAGGAGTTTCATGTCGTGGAGACTCTCCAGGGCCCGGATCTCCTCCGCGCCGCGATACTCCCGGAGCGTCCCCTCATAGGGCGACACCATGGCGACCATGGCGCAGAACCTGCGGACCTCGTAAGGCCGGCCGCAGCGTTCATGGAAGCGCTCCGGCCGGACATACGCGTCCACGGTCCAGTCGATCTGCGACTCGCCGATGCCGAGCGAGGCGTAGTAGGGGATGTCGCCGCCGGCGATCCGTGCGCCCACCTCGACCAGGCACGGACCGTCCGGGGTCATCCTGATCTCCACATGGGCGGGCCCGTGGCGGATCCCGAGCGCGTCCAGCACCCGGCCGGCGTAGGCGGTGAGGGCGGGCACCTCCTTCTCGTCGGACGCGATCAGGCGGAGCGCGTCGCAGAGATCGGTGATCCCGTTGGCGTTGATCCGCGTGGTCTTCCAGATGTCGCAGACATGGTGGCGGCCGTCCCTGCTGACCGTGTTCACCATGTACTCGGTGCCCGGCAGGTACTCCTGCGCCACCACGCTGTCGTTGCGCCCGGCGAAGATGTCGCGGGACCCGAGGAGCGCGCGGTAGGCCCGCACCGACTCGGCCGGAGTGTCGCAGAAGGAGACCCCGTCGCCGCCCGCACTGCGCAGCGGCTTGATCACTACGCGCCCGCCGAGGTCGCGATGCCAGTCCGCCAGCTCGTCCGCGTCCGCGACACGGAGCTGGCGCGCGCCGCGCAGCCCGGCCCGCTTGATGGTCTCGACCATCGTGTGCTTGTCCCGCCGCGCGGCGCTGAGCGAGGTGCCGTTGGCGGTCGGCGTTCCGAGGCGCTCGCTCAGCAGGTCGCAGAACTCCACACCGACCTCACCGCCGGGGACGACGGCGACCGGATCGAAGGCGGCGACGGCCTCCACCGTCGCGGCGACGTCGCCGTCGTGCACGACCGAGGCGACGTAGTCGTCGTGCCGCACCTGATCGGAGGCGAACAGGGGCGGGGGCTCGGGCGTGCTCTGCACCCGCACGCAGCGGTAGCCCAGCGCGCGGAACCGGGGGGCCAGCAGCCGGGTCGGCGTGTAGGTGTCGACCAGGACGACATGCCGTCGGTCACTCATTCATCTCTCCTTGTGCGATCGAGCCTCCAGGCGCCGCGCCAGCTGGCCGAGGGGCAGCGTGATGATCAGGTAGCACAGCCCGGCGACCACGATCGGGGTGGTGTTCGCCGAGGTGGCGGCCAGGTCGCGGCCGAACTTGGCGAGCTCCCGCTCGCTCAGGACGACGCCGAGGAACAGCACGAGCGAGGACTCCTTGAACAGGAGCACGAACTCGTTGGTCAGCGGAGGGATCATCATCCGGACCGCCTGCGGGAGGATGATCCAGCGCATCGCGGCGGCGTCGGTCATGCCGATGGACTTGGCGGCGTCCACCTGGCCGCGCGGCACCGCCTCGATCCCGGCGCGCATCGTCTCGGCGACATAGGCCGCGGAGATCAGGCCCAGCGCCAGCGCCACCTTGCCGTAGGTCCCACCGGGGATCTGCGCGCCGGGAAAGGCCAGCGGAACGCCGACCCCGACGAAGATGAAGACGAGCAGGGACGGCAGGCCACGGAAGACCTCTACGTAGAGCAAGGCCGCAACGCGGTACACGCGGATCCGCGACATCCGCATGACGGCGATCACCAGGCCGAGCGACAGCCCGAAGGCGAAGCCGCTCAGCGTGTAGACCAGCGTGTTGACGAGAGCGACGGTGAGGATCTGCGGGAAGAGCGCCCGCGCCAGGTCGGGCTGGGCGAACTGCCGGCCCAGCTGCGCCCAGTCGGCCTGGGACAGCAGCACCAGCAGTCCCGCGAGGACGGCGCCGTGAACGCCGTACCGCACGGCGCGCCGGCCCGGCCGCAGGCGTACCCACACCCTGCGGGGGAGGGCCGGGGCGGTCACCGCGCCTTCCGGTACGGCCCGATCCACCGCTCATGGATGCGGGTGTAGGTCCCGTCGGCCCTCGCCTGGCGGACGGCCGAGTTCACGACGTCGATGAGCGCGCCGCTGCGCCCCTTGCGGAAGGCGAACCCGTAGGTCTCGCCGGTCCGCAGGTCGGCCAGCACGCGGAAACCGGAGTTCTTCGGGTCCTTGAGCCAGTCGGCCACCACCGGGCTGTCCATGATGATCGCGTCCACGTCGCCGATGCGCAGGCCGTTGAGCAGCGCGTCGGCCAGGTCGTAGGACTTGGGGTCGAAACCGCGCCCGGTCAGGTACTCCTCGCCGGTCGTGGAGGCCAGCGAGCCGAGGCGCAGCCCGGCCGCCTTGACCTGGTCGAGAGTGGTCGCCTTGACCGACGGCCCGGCCAGGAGCGTCTGGGTCGCCTCGAAGTACGGCTCGGAGAAGTCGATGTACTTCTTCCGCTCGGCGTTGATGGTCATGCCGCCGGCGCCGACGTCACAGCGGCCGGCGTTGAGCTCCGCGCCCGTCTTGATCGTCTCGAACGGGGTGTCGATCACCTGGACCGCCACACCGAGCCGCTTCGCGGCGAGTTCGAGGATCGCGACGTCGAACCCGACCACCTTGCCGCCCTCCATGTACTCGAAGGGCTTGTAGGGGAGCTGCGCGCAAACGGTCAGCCGGCCCTGCCGCACGATGGGGACGCTGCCGTCCGCCGATCTCGCGCCGCCCGAATTCGCGCCGCACGCGCTCACTGATCCGACCAGTGTTCCGATGATGAGAAGCAGGACTAACCGATACACCGATGACACATCCTTGTCTTCCTGTCATGACTGGCGGCGGTGCCCTAGGAGCATGTAGACATCAACATGGTTATGAAACAGTCCCATCTAGTCAAAGGCGGGCGACACTTCTTGAACGCCGCGAGGGGCCGTTCGCCGACGCGGGACCGCAGGTCCGCGTGGGCGCCGAATACCGTGCTCGCGTTGCTTTTCCTCAATACGCTGGGGAGCTTCTTCGTTCTGCTGAGGCTGTCCACCGAGGTGAGCGAGGCGACCGGGTCGGGCCTGCTGGCGGGCGCGGTCCTGAGCGCCCCCTGGCTGCCCGCGCTCCTCCTGGCGCGGCTCCTCAACCGGGCCTTGGGCGAGCGCGATCCGGCGCGCCTGGTACGGATCGCCGAGGCCACCAGCCTCGGCCTCACCGCGGTGCTCGCCGTGCTGCCGGTCTCGGGAACCGCGCTGGTCGTCGCGGCGGTGTCGGTGGTGTTCGTCCGCGGATTCTGCGAGGCGACGACCCGTTCGGCCACCTCCGTGCTGCTGCGCCA
Source organism: Spirillospora sp. NPDC029432 (assembly GCF_040703975.1). Taxonomy (NCBI): domain Bacteria; kingdom Bacillati; phylum Actinomycetota; class Actinomycetes; order Streptosporangiales; family Thermomonosporaceae; genus Spirillospora; species Spirillospora sp. NPDC029432. Next base: position 113,886 of record NZ_JBEZWH010000006.1, on the reverse strand, counting down.
GGCCGTCGCCGAGCGGCGGCTGAACCGCGCGAACACCTTCGCCGAGATCGGCAAGCTCGCCGGCACGAGCACCGGGGCGGCCGTCGCCGGCCCGGCGAGCGCGGCGCTGAGCCTGCACGCCTTCTTCGCCCTCAACGGGCTCACGCTGGCGGCCTCGCTGCTGCTCGCCCTCCTGCTGCCGAAGGCGGGGGCCGGGCCGGGGGCTGACGCGCGGAACCCGGAACGGCGGCAGCGCATCCGGCTGGAGGACCCGGTCCTCCGGCGCCTGTTCACACTGTTCTTGCTGGTGGCTTTCTGGCAGGGTTTCCACACGGTGGCGGTGAACGTCGTCCCGCGCGACCTGCTCGGCGGCGGGACCTCGCTCGTCGGCGTCTTCGTCGCGCTGTCGGCCGTCGCCATCTTCGCCGGCTCCTTCGCGGCGCTGCCGGCCCAGCGGCTCGTCCGGCTGCCGGCCGAGGTCTGGGCGATCGCGCCGATGCTGCCCCTGACCGCCGCGATGGCGATCGGCCGCGTCGGCCCCACGCTGGCCGGATACGTCGTGTTCCTCGTCCTGTTCGAGGTGGCCTACGTGGTCTTCAACAACCGGCTGCTGGCGCGGGCCCGGCCGGAGGAGGTCCCGGTCGTGGTGACGCTGCGGGCCACGCTGCTGCCCGCGGGCGTCATCGCGTCGATCCTGCTCATCGGCCTGCTCTCCGACCTCGCGGGCCCGATCGCCGCCCTCCTGGCGGTCCTCGCGGTCACGGCGCTGGTGACGGCCGCCCCCTGGCTCCGCCGCCGTCGCGTCCGGTGACCGCGGCACCCTGACCCGGCCCGTCCCGGCCGTCGCGCATGGTGACGGCCGGGGCCGCTTTTAATGGTTGAACGCCTTTTCGGTCTGTTGACTCTGAACATCCCGGCTCTTACGATCTCGGATCGTCGGATATCGGCGCCGTGCGATTATCGTGCCGGAGGCCCTCTGAATCGATCGCTTTCCGTCCGTCCGCGAAAGATCGAGACTGGCATCGGCGGGCTGCGCCGATCTGTAGAAGTCGAGCATTTTCTCTGACCACCGATCCGCCCTGAGCGGATCGGTCCCGGTATGCCCAGGACGACCATTAGCCGGTGGAACCGGATCGTCGGTTCGCACCGGTGGCCGTCCTGCGCGACGACGAGAGGGAAAGGAGGTGCACGACATGACGGACCGCCAGTTCCTGGAGACTCGCGAGGACGAGGAGGTCACCAAGTGGTGACGTTCCGCTGACTCCCAACGGTGTCACCCGCGGCCGCAGGGCCGCGGGTGGCACCGCCCTGAAGAACCGGCCCTGAAGAACCCGCCTGACGAGCAGGCCCATCACGCGGAAGGGAAGACGGCACATGGAGCCAGCGAAGGACCTCCACGGCGGTGACATCGGCACCGTGACGGTCGACCGTGACGGCGCCGGCGACGAGGCGTACTGGCACGGCATCGAGCGGATCACGGCGGACCTCGACCGGTCCGCCGGCCTGGACCGGCTCTGCGACCTCTCGCACCGGCACCCGGAGTGGCCGGTACGCGCCGCGTGCGTGCGGATCCTCGGCGACCGGTTCGCCGACCGGCCGGCGGCGCAGGCCGCCATCGCGGCCGCCACGCACGACGAGGTTGACTCGGTCTCCTTCACCGCGATCCGGGTGTGCGGCGAGCGGCGCATCGCGCTCGCGGCGCGCGACCTGATCCGGATCTCCGGCTGGCCGAGCAACTTCACCCGGCCCGGTTACGCCCGCAAGCCGGTCGGCTGCGGGGCGGCCTTGACCAAGCGCGCCCTGGTCGCCATCTTCGGCAGCGAGGACCCCGACGAGCTGCGCGCCCTGGAGAACGAGCACTTCGGCCAGGTCATCCGCAACGCGACCGAGACCAGGCCGCGGGCCTGCGACGACGTCGTCCGCGTGCCGGCCGGGCCGTTCGTCGCGGGAGCGACGGCCGGCGAGATCGGCCCGTTCCAGATCAACGACACCGACAACCCGCTGCGCGCGGCCGACCTGCCCGCCTTCCTCATCGACCGCACGGCCGTGACGAACGAGCGCTACGCGCGGTTCCTGGACGACATCGGCGACAGCACCGCCTTCGACCATCCCGACCAGCCGGAACGTCCCGACCACAGGCCCGCCCACCGGCACGACCCGCGCTTCAACGAGCCCGGCATGCCGGTCGTCGGCATCGACTGGTACGACGCGTGGGCGTTCGCCGAATGGGCCGGCGGCCGCCTGCCCAGCGAGGACGAATGGGAGAAGGCCGCGCGCGGCACCGACGGGCGCGTCTTTCCCTGGGGGAACGACTGGGACGCCTCGCGTGCCAACTACGTCGAGCGCGCCTTCGAGAGTGAGGTCCACGACCTGGCGGACCTCGAACGCCTCCTCGTGACGGTCACGGCGACGGACGTGCCGAAGCGGCCGGTGATGCCGGCCGACAGCCTGCCCGAAGGGGGCAGCCCGTACGGCCTCCTGCACATGGCGGGCAACGTCTGGGAGATGACCCGCACCAACTTCTTCACCCGGGCGGACATGGACCCGTTCTTCAAGCACCGCCGTCCGGTCGAGTTCATGAACCGCAGGGAGGCGTTCTACGTGCTGCGCGGCGGCACCTGGACCTCCCCGCCGGTCTGCCTGACCACCTACTACCGCGGCAAGGACCTGCTGACCGACAAGCACAACGAGATCGGGTTCCGATGCGTCTACCCGGTGGAGAGCTGACGCCATGCGACTGACGACCTTCGGCCACGCCGCGGTGCTGGTGGAGACCGGATCCGAGCGGATCCTGGTCGATCCCTGGCTGACCCGAAGGCTCGACCGCTTCTGGGAGCGCCTGCCGGCCGTGCCGGACGGCCTGCTCGACGTCCTGGACGGCGGGGTCGACCACATCGTGTTCAGCCACCACCACTTCGACCATCACCACTTCCCGAGCCTCCGGATGCTGTCGGAGGACCCCGAGGTGGACTTCGACGAGCCGCCCGCGCGCGCCGCCGAGACCCACTGCGTCTGGCCCCGGCACCCGGGGCGGCCGCGGCCGAGCGTGTCCGGGCTCGGTCATCAGGCGATCGGCTGGACGCTGCGGCGGCTCGGCTTCACCCGCACGAGCGGCGTCCAGCCGGGCGACACCGTCCAGCTCGGCGACACCCTGCTGCGCACGTCCGTCTCCCGGGTGCCCTTCCCCGAGATGACCCTCCTCCTGGAGGGTCCCGACGCCACGGTGATGCTGTGCGGCGACGCGATGCTGCATCCGGACACCGAGGCGTGGTTCTCGGGCCCGGACGCCCCCGGCGTCGACGTCGCGCTCATCCCGGCGCACAGCATCGCGCCACCGGGGGTGCTCACCGAGCGCCGCCCGCTGGGCGGGATCGAGGACGTCCAGGCCCGGGCCCGCGCCAATTTCGACCGCTGGACCGCCACCGTGGACGCCCGGCTGACGATCCCGTCCTCGTTCGGGTGGCGGGTCCGTGCCGAGGACGGCGCGTTCTCCTGGTGCAACGACGCTCTGTTCCCGTTCACGCCCTGGCAGGCGCTGGAGCGGCTGGGGGAGACCGGGCGGGCCGGCGCGCTGTGGGGGCCCGGGCAGACGCTGGAGGTGGCGGGCGGGGAGGCCGAGCTGTCCGGGACCGACCACGACTTCGCCGCCCTGTACGAAGCGGTGACGCTCGACCCGGACGTGAAGATCCCGGCGTTCTCCCCGGAGCACGACCGCGTCGGCGCGCAGCGCGAGCCCACCGCCGAGCTGGTGGGGCGGCTCATGGATCACCTCGTGGGCACCGAGCTGTGGTACCGCGCCGTGGACAACGGCGACGGGCACGTCCTGACCGTCACCGAGGACACCGGCACCCCCCGGCACTTCGCGCTCGACTTCGCCGGCGGCCGCGTCCTGCCGTTCACGGGCGACACGGGCGGCTCGGGGGACATGGGTGACACCGACGACGGTGCGGGCTCCACCAGGATCGCCGGCTCCACGTTGCAGGCGCTCTTCGACGCCGAGCTGCTGTTCGGCAGCTCGTACGGGTTGTGGACGAGCGACGACACGGTGCTGTCGGCCGTCTTCCACGATCCGCGCTGGTACGTCCGGCACGTGAACGCCGAGCTGGCACGGGACGGCCGATGACGGCGGACGTGCGTCACCACGCGGGCCACACCGTCGTCACGATCGAGCACGAGAGCGCCCTGCTCGCCGGCAACCCCCTCGGCGACCCGCACCGCCGCGAGATCCTGGTGCTCGCTCCGCGGGAGCCGGCGGAGCGGCCCCTGCCCGCGGTGTACCTCCTCAGCGGGTTCGGCTCGCGCGGCCGCGGCCTGCTCGGTGACCACGTGCTCGGCGGCGGGCTCGCCGGCGTCATCGGCGGCCTGGCCGGCGCGGGACGGCTGCCGCCCGCCTACGTCGTCCTCCCGGACTGCACGACCCGCTTCGGCGGGTCGCAGTATCTCGACTCGCCGATGTGCGGGCCGTACCAGCGGTACCTGGTCGACGAGGTCGTGGCGGCGGTGGACGAGCGGTTCCCCACCGTGCGGGCGGCCGAAGGCCGCGCGGTGGCGGGCAAGTCGAGCGGCGGCTATGGAGCGATCATGGCCGCGGCGCTCCGCCCCGGGGTGTTCGGGCACGTGATCGCGCACACGCCGGACGCGGGCTTCGAGCACTGCTACCTGTCGCTCCTGCCCCGCGTCCTGGACACGCTGGCGGAGCGCGGCGGGATCGCCGCGCTGACCGGCCCCGGCTACGAGGGGCCGTTCGACGCCGCGTTCATGGTCGCGATGAGCCTGGTCGCCATGGGCGCCTGCTACGCCCCGGAAGGAACGCGCGACCCCGCCGCCGCGTTCGTCTGCGACCCGGACACGGGCCGGTTCCGCGACGAGGTCTGGAGGTCCTGGCTGTCGCACGACCCGGTGCGGGCCGCCGCCGAGCGGGCTCCCGCGCTGCGGGAACTCGGCTGCTTCTTCCTGGACGCGGGCAGCCGGGACGAGTACGGGATGCGCTGGGGAGTGCGGGCCCTCCACTCGGCGCTGACCGCCGCCGGCGTGCCGCACACGTTCGAGGAGCACGCGGGCGGCCATCACGGGATCGAGCACCGCTTCGCGCGATCCCTGTCCGTGCTCGGACGGCACTGGGGTGCGCCATGTGCGGGATAGCGGGCTTCGCCAGCCTCGACGGCCCCCGCGACCGGGACTGGCTCGCCGCGCTCGGCGCGCGGATGACCACCGCACTGCGGCACCGCGGGCCGGACGGCGACGGCGTCCACGTCTCGTCCGACGGCCGGGTCATGCTGGGCGCCACCCGGCTGGCCGTACGCGACCTCAGCGACGCCGGCGCCCAGCCGATGCACAGCCCGGACGGCCAGGTCACCCTCGTCTACAACGGGGAGTTCTACCGCGACCGGAACCCGTCGGGCGCCCCGCCGTGGCCGCTGCGCACCGCCTGCGACACCGAGGAGTTCCTGCGGATCGTGTACGAGCGGTCCGAGGCCGCCCTGCCGGGCCTCGACGGCATGTTCGCGGCGGCATGGCACGACCGGCGCGGCGGACGCCTCGTGCTGGCCCGCGACCACTTCGGCGTGAAGCCGCTGGTGTGGGCACGGGCCGCCGGCGGGCTCCTGTTCGCCTCGGAGACCGGCGCGCTGCTGGCCTCCGGCCTGCTGGACGCCGCGGTGGAGCCGCTCACGTTCCTGTACCGCGCGTACGTGCGGATGGACGCGGTGGACGAGGAGACGTGGATCGACGGCGTCCACGCGCTGGAGCCCGCCCACACCCTCGCCGTCGATCTGCGCGACGGCTCCGTCCGGCGGGAACGGTACTGGGCCCCGGTGGCCGCGGAGGAGCCGGTCGCCCCGGAAGCGCTGCGGACGGCCTTCCGCGACGCGGTGGCGATGCGCCGGCCGTCCGACGTCCCGATGGCGGCCGTGGTCAGCGGCGGGGTCGACTCGTCCGCGGTCTTCGGCGCCCTGCGCCGGCTCGACTGCGACGTGACGCCGTACGTCGTCCGCTACGAGGGCGCCGACCCGCACCAGAACGAGGACGTCCCCTACGCGGTGGAGGTGGCGCGCCGAGGCGGCCGGGAACCGGTCCTGTGCGACATCCGGGTCGACGACGTCGCCGCCCTCGCCGCGCGGATCGCGCCGCACCTGCAACGCCCGTTCCTGCACGGTGCCGAGCTCGCGCTGTTCCGGACGTACGAACGCATCGCCGCGGACGGGCGGACCGTGGTGTTCTCCGGGCACGGCTCCGACGAGCTGTGGGGCTACCAGGAAGGCCGCTACTTCCCGATCGCCGATCCCGCACGCCCGCTCGACACCCACGGCGCGCACTACCTGCGGACCCGCCTGTACCGGGACGAGCGGCCCGGCTGGCACCGCATGCTCGACGCGCTCGGCGCGCAGCTGGGCGTGCCGGAACCGGACATCACCGAGCTGGTGTGGGAGCGCACGCTCGCCCCGTACCGCGAACTGGAGACGCTCGACCCGCACAAGCGGGGCCGGCACCACCTGATGCGCCGCTTCCTCGTCTACGTCAACGAGATGGTCGACGCCTGCTCGTCGGCGTTCTCCCTGGAGGACCGGCCGGCCTTCCAGGACGTCACCCTCGCCGGGATCGCGTTCGGCATGCCGGAGCACCTGAAGAACCGCGAGGGGATCGGAACGGTCAAGCCCTTCCTCAAGCAGGCCGTGCGGGACCTGCTGCCGGAGAGCGTGCTGAACCGGCCGAAGAAGGGCTTCCCGTCGCCGGGCGACCCGGCGTTCCGCGACCGTCTCGCCGGCCTCGTCCGGGAGAGCGGGCTGCCCTACGATCTGCGGCTGGACGGAGCCCTTCTCGACGGGCTGGGCATCGGCGAGCTGATGTTCCTGTTCTCGGCCCGGACCTGGCTCGACGGGCTCCGCGTGAGGCCGGCCGATCCGGCCCCCATCCGAGTCACATCCCACTGAGTCACATCCCACTAAGGAGGTACAGGGCGCGTGTGGAAGCATCGGACCCTCGCCGACGCCGCGGAGCTCCCGGAGACGCCGCCGGCGGTGCCGCCCGAGCAGGCTCAGCCGTGGTGCAACTTCGTACTGTGGACCCCCGGGCGGGTGCCCGCCGGGTGCGAGCTGGAGACGGGCACCCTCCGCAAGGAGGCCCCGCCGGGCCGGGTCGAGGGGCACACCGCGGGCCGCACCCCGTGGAGCGACAACAACCCCGCCGCCTACCGCTTCGAGATCGCCGGATCCGGGCGCCGGCTGCGGGTCAAGCAGTTCCTGTACGACTGGGCCTTCCCCGCGCTCGACCACCCCTGCCTCTGGGAGAGCCGCACCCACGCGGCCCCGATCGACGACCGGCACGTCGTGTGGTTCGGCACGGACTACCTGAAGAACGCCGCCGCGTCGGCCCGGCTGGACCGCACGACGGTGGAGCTGTCGGTGCTGCGGGGAACGTTCTCCGAGGCCGAGATCCTCGACCTCTACAGGGCGATGCGCCCGGCCGAGCCGGCGGTCCTCGCCGACTTCGCCGCGACGCCGTTCGCCGCGCTGAGCTACTGGGCGCGCCGGCCGGAGGCCGCCGCCGTCAACGTCCCGGTGGGGCTGTGGACGTTCCGCCGCCGCCGGTCGCGCGAGTGCCGGTGGGAGAGCGGTGCGGCGGCGGAACGGCTCGTCGCGGGCCTGGGGCTGCCGCTCGCGCTGGGCGGGCTGGACCTGGACGGCGCGGCCCGGTTCACCGACGACCAGGGCCGCGAAGAGGTCGAGGCCGTCTATTCGGGCCGCCCGGAGCGGGGGCGCGAGCTGCGTCTGATCGCCCAGGAGAGCGGCCGGGGCAGCCTGCGGGTCCCCGCCGAACCCGAGGACCAGCCCGGTGAGCGCGACACCGTCCGCGTGGCCGGCGCCGAGGTGCAGCTCGGCTGGATCGACGAGCGGTACGGCCCCTTCCAGGCCGTCTACGCGCACGGCGGTGTCGAGGCGACCCTCCTCGCGAGTACCGCCGTCGGCATGGACCGCGCCTGGTTCCTCGAAGCGCTCGCCGAGGCGATGCCATGACCCCGCGTCCCGGCCTGCTGGACCGGCTCGGAGGCGTGGCCGTACGCGGCCGGATCGAACCGGGGCGGGGGCCGTCGCGGGTGCTGTACGACCCGTCGTACGGCACGCCGATCGCCGAGTTCGCCGAGGCGTCCGCCGAGGAGCTCGACGCGGCCGTCACCGAGGCCGCGCGGGCGTTCCCGGAATGGGCGGGACGCCATCCGCGCGACCGGCAGGACCTCCTGCTCGCGCTCGCGGACGCGGTCGACCGGGCCGCCGGCGAACTCGCGGAGCTGGAGGCGCTGGACGCGGGCAAGCCGCTCGCCCGGGCGCGGGGCGAGATGGCCTTCGCCGTCCGCACCCTGCGCTATTTCGCCGGGGCGCCGATGCGGCCCTCCGGTGCGGTCAACCCGTCGGACGCGGGGACGTTCGCCTACACCGACCGGATCCCGCTCGGGGTCTGCGCGGCGATCGCACCGTCCAACTACCCGCTGCTGCTGTCGGTCTGGAAGATCGCCGCGGCCCTGGCGTACGGCAACACCGCCGTGCTGAAACCGGCCGAGGAGACGCCGCTGACGGCGCTGCGGTTCGCCGAGCTGGCCCACGAGGCGGGCCTGCCGCCGGGCGTCCTGGCCGTCGTCACGGGCGGGCCGGAGACGGGCCGGCGGCTGTGCCGCCATCCCGGCGTCGCCGCGGTCTCGTTCACCGGATCGACGTCCGCGGGCCGCGACGTCGCGGCCCTGTGCGCCGAAGGGATCAAACCGGCGTCGCTGGAGCTCGGCGGGGTGAGCCCGTTCGTGGTGCTCGCCGACGCCGATCTGGACGCCGCCGCGGCGGCCCTGGTCGAGGGGTTCACCGGCAACACCGGCCAGATGTGCGTGGCCGCCGGACGGCTCATCGTCGAGAGCCCGGTGCGCGAGGAGTTCGCCCGGCAGGTGGCCCGCGCCGCGGCGGCCAGGCCGATCGGCCCGGCTCTCGATCCCGCCACCGAACTGGGACCGCTGGTCAGCCTGGAGGCGCGCGACCACTGGACGCGGCAGGTCGACCGGGCCCTGGCCGGCGGGGCGCGGGTCGTCGGACCGCGCGGCGCCGAGCCGTCCGGCGGCGGCTACTTCGTCGCTCCGGTCGTCCTGGACGGGGTGCGCCCGGACATGCCGGTCGCCCGCGAGGAGGTGTTCGGGCCGGTGCTCCCGGTCATCGACGCCCCTTCGGCGGACGAGGCGTTCCGGCTCGCCGCCGACACGCGGTTCGGGCTCGCCGCGTCCCTGTGGACCCGCGACCTGCGTCAGGCGCACCGCGCCGCCCGCACCCTCCGCGCCGGAATGGTGTGGGTCAACACCTTCGGCGACACCGAGGAGCACGTCAGCGTGGGCGGCATCGGCCTGTCCGGCTACGGCAGGGAGCTCGGCGCGCACGCCCAGGAGCAGTACACCGCCACCCGGGCGGTCTTCATGGCGCACGGCTAACACGGTGAGGAGGAGGTGGCGGCGTGGACGTCATCGACCTGCGCAGCGACACCAGGACGACGCCGGACCCCCGGATGCGCGCCGCGATGGCGGGGGCGGAGGTCGGTGACGACAGCTTCGGCGACGATCCGACCGTCGCGGCGCTGGAGGAGCGGGCGGCCGCCCTGCTGGGCACCGAGGCGGCGCTGTTCACCGGCGGAGGGACCATGAGCAACCTGCTCGCGGTCCTCGCCGGCGCCGGCGTCGGCGGCGGGACGGTCGTGGCCGGCGCCCAGTCGCACCTTCTCCATCACGAGAACGACGGAGCGCGGGTGCTGGCCCGCGTGCGGGTCCACGCCGTGCCGGACCCGGACGGCGAACTGGACGAGGACGCCGTCGCCGCCGCGCTGGGGGAGTCGTCCGGCGCGTCCCTGGTCTGGCTCGAGAACACCAGCAACCGGTACGGCGGGAGCGCCCTCGACGAGGCGTCCTTGAGGCGGCAGGCGGCGCCCGCCCGGCGGGCCGGTGCCGCCGTGCACCTCGACGGCGCGCGGCTGGCCAACGCCGCCGTCGCCCTCGGCCGCGAGCCCGCGCGGCTGGCCGCCGTCGCCGACACCGTGTCGTTCTCCCTCTGCAAGGGGCTGGGAGCGCCGGCCGGATCCCTGCTGTGCGGCCCGGCCGAGCTGATCCGGGAGGCGCGCTACTTCCGCCGGATGGTCGGCGGGACGCTGCATCAGGCCGGAGTGCTGGCGGCCGCCGGGCTCGTCGCGCTGGACCGCCTCCCCGACCTGGCCGACGACCACCGGCGGGCCGGTGTGCTGCGGGACGCGCTGGCGGGCGCCGCGTGCGTCGAGGCGCCGGTCATCCGCCGGCCGACGAACATGGCGCTGTTCCGCGTTCCGGGGATGCCCGCCGGGGAGGCGCTCGAACGGCTGGCCGGCGCCGGCGTCCTGGGACTGCCCATCACCGCCGACCTCGTCCGCCTGGTGGTGCACCGCGAGCACTCCGACGGCGATGTCCGCCGGGCCGCGGAGCGGATCGTCTCCGCCTTCTCCTGAGGAGGAACATGAATCCCATCGACGAGCTGCGGACCGCGGGGTACGCCGTCCTGGACGGGCTGGCGGGGGCGGCGGAACTGGACCGGCTCAAGGCGGTCGTCGCCCGGCTGGAGTCGGCGGCCGCCGCGATGACGCGATCCTCCGACGACTTCGTGCTGGAGGCCGAGGGGGTCGGCGGCTGGGTGGCCTGGCAGCAGGGCGCGACCGCGGTGCGCGGCGCGCTGCGCTCGGTCAGCCGGGTCCACGTCCACCGGCCCGAGCTGGTCCGGATCGCCGCGGACATGGGCCTGCCGGGCGAGCACGTGGAGCCCGTGGCGGGCACTCCGGTGGAGTTGATCAACACCTTCCTCTGGGCGAAACCGGCGCGGCTCGGCTCGGAGAAGCCGTGGCACCAGGACATGGCCTTCGCCCCCGAGGGCTTCACCGACCGGCACGCCAACGTCGTCACCGTGTGGGTGGCGATCGATCCCGCGACACGGGAGAACGGCTGCCTGGAGTTCTATCCCGGCTCGCACCTCGGCGGGCTCCTCCCGCACGTCGGCGACGAGGAGCGCACCGGCGGGCGGCCGCGGCTGGAACGGCCGGTCGAGCCGCACATCGACCGGGCCGCGCTCCCCGCCCGCTCCGCACCGGCGCGGGTGCCGCTGGACCCGGGCTCGGCGGTGATGTTCGACGGCCGGATCGTGCACCGGTCGGCCCCCAACCGCGCGCGGGAACCCCGGCGGGCCATCAGCTTCGTCTACGCCCTGCCACGCTGAGGAAGGTTGCCGGGGGCAAGGGCCGGCCGGTGGCCAGGGCTCAGGCGGTGACCAGCGTCTCCAGCGTGCGGACCACTTCGGCGGGCGTCGGGAGCGTGGCGATCTCCTTGGCGAGGGCCTGCGCGCGCCGCGTGTAGCGAGGGGTGGAGAGGATCTCCCGGCAGCCCGCGGCGATCTCCTCGGCCGGCTCCCGATCGGACGCGGACCCATCGCGCTCCTGCCGCGGCGGCACGGTGAGGGCGGCGCCGCAGTCGGCCAGGGACCGCGCGATGAGCCGGGTGTGGGTGTTCGGGGGAATGATCAGCTGCGGGACCCCGGCGGTCATGATGGTCATCGCGGTGGTCGCGCCGCCGTGATTCACCGCCAGGTCGCAGGTGGGCGCCACCACGTCCAGCGGGATCCAGCCGACGCGGACGTCGCCCAGCCCCGCGCCGAGCTCCTCGGCGGCCCCCTTCGGCGCCGTGATCAGCACCTCGGCTCCCGCCAGGGTCAGCCGATCCACCAGATACCGCATGGATTCGCCGGAGAGCATGCGGAAATGGGTCCCCGAGGTGATCAGCACGCGGGGGCGGTCCTTGGGCCGGGCGTACATCCAGGGCTCGAGCCGGCGCTGGGGATTCCTCGGGATGAAGCGCATCGGCCGCACCTCGGGGCCGCCCGGCGGCCGGAGGGACGGCGGGCAGACGTCGATGTACAGGTCGGGTTCCGGCAGCCCCTCCAGCCCCAGGCGGTCGAGCTCGGGCCGCAGCCCCTGCTCGGCGCCCGGGTCGATCTCCGCGGCCGGGATCTGGAAGTACTCGGCGTGCCGCACGAACGGGACCTTCAGGCGGGTGGCGAGGAGCCCCGCCGCGTAGCTCATCGAGCTGCCGACGATCAGATCGGGCCGCCAGTCCTCGGCCAGGTCCAGCAGCGCCTCCAGCGCGGCGGAGGCCATCCTGGCCAGCCCCCGGCCGGTGGTCAGCATCTCCTCCCGGGCGTCCATCGGGCCGCCCGGGGCGTCCTGCGCGTCTCCGGCCGTCATGAAGTGCCTGATCGTCTCGGGCATGATGGAGACCGCGGGTGCCCCGATGGCCTCCACCGCCTCGATCAGCGGCTCGTTGGTGGCCAGGAGGACCTCATGGCCCGCGTTCTGCGCCGCCGTCGTGAGCGGCGCGGTGGCATAGACGGTCACGTGGCTGCCGGTGGTGACGAACAAGACCTTCATGGCGATTCGCATGCTTCCGTTGAGAAGGGCGCCGGGTCCGGAGACGGGCCGGGTATCAAGACGGTGCGGATTCGGCCACTTCCATGATGTAGCGGCCGTATGGGGACTTCGCCTGGCGGCTGCCCAGGCGATAGAAGGCGTCCCGGTCGATGTATCCCAGGCGCCAGGAGATCTCTTCCAGGCAGGCGATCCGCACACCCTGCCTGTGCTGCAGGACCTGCACGTACTGCCCCGCCTCCATGAGGGCGTCGTGCGTCCCCGTGTCCAGCCAGACGAACCCGCGGCCCAGCGGGATCAACGTGGCCTCGCCCCGCTCCAGGTAGACGCGGTTGACGTCGGTGATCTCCAGTTCTCCGCGCTCGGAGGGCTGCAGCCGCCCGGCGATGTCCACCACCGCGTTGTCGTAGAGGTATAGCCCGGTGATCGCCAGATTGGTCCGCGGCCTGGCCGGCTTCTCCTCGATCGCTATGAGCTCGCCCCGCTCGTTCAGCTCGCCCACGCCGTAGCGCTCCGGGTCCCGCACGGGGTGGCCGAAGAGGACGCAGCCCTCGACGTTCCGCGCGGTCCGGTTGAGCAGCGTCCCGAACCCCGCCCCATGGAAGATGTTGTCGCCCAGCACCAGGGCGACGGAGTCGTCCCCGATGTGGTCGGCGGAGACCAGGAACGCGTCCGCGAGGCCCCTGGGCTTGTCCTGCTCCGCGTAACTCAGCGAGAGGCCGAGCCACGAGCCGTCGCCCAGCAGCCCGCGGAACGTCCTCAGGTCGTCCGGCGACGAGATGATCTCGATCTCGGTGATGCCCGCCAGCATCAGGACCGACAGCGGATAGTAGATCATCGGCTTGTCATAGACGGGCAGCAGCTGCTTCGAGATGCCGTTGGTGATGGGATGCAGCCGCGTGCCATGGCCGCCGGCGAGAATGATCCCCTTCACAGGCCCCACTTCCTTGCGGTGTGCGTTCTCCGAGCTCGCTCATCCCGGGCCGGCGCGACCCGGCCGCGTTCAACCGCGCGAAGTCACCGGTCGAACGGCCGGTTCGGACGGCGGTATCGGGCGGCATTCGACGGTGAAGCGGCCGGACGGCCCGGGGCCGGCCGTGGTGATCGTCAGGCCCGCCTTCGCCGCCAGGGCGCGGAACTCGTCGAGACCGCGCGGCTTGCCGCCGGTCAGCACCATCAGGAGCAGCCCGGCCCTGCGGGGCGCGGGCCCGTCGGAGACGCCACCGACCACGACGACGCGGCCGTCCGGCACGGCGGCCTCGGCGCACCGGCCGAGCAGTTCGGCCGCCTCCTCGTCCGGCCAGTCCAGGAGCAGGGACTTGAGCAGGTAGACGTCCGCTCCGGCCGGGAGCGGGTCGAAGAAGCTCTGCCCGCTGACCGCGGCGCGGTCGGCCACTCCCGCGGCCGCGAAGACCTCGCCGGACCGGGCGACCGTGCGCGGGAGGTCCACGAGGGTGCCGCGGACGCCCGGGTGCGCCCGCAGGATCTCGGCCAGCATCCCGCCCGTCCCGCCGCCGACGTCCACGACGTGGCGGACGTCCTCCCAGTCGTCGCCGATGAGGATCGCGGGGTCCGGGACGCCGCGGCCCTGGTCGCCCATCAGCGCGTCGTAACTGGCCGCGTGGTCGGGATCGGCGTCCAGGTCGGCCCAGAACGGGAGCCCGAAGACCTGCTGGTAGGTGGGGCGGCCGGTCCGGACGGCGGCGAGCAGGCCGCTCCAGGCGCCGGCGATCCTGCCGCCGTGGCCGTCGAGGTTCAGCGCGCGGGACAGGCCGGGGTCCAGGAAGCCGCGGGCCGCCTCGTTCAGCGTGAACTCGCCGTCGCCGGACTCCTCGAAAAGACCCTTGTTCACCAGGTGGCGCAGCACCCGGGCCAGCGACTCGCCGTCGCAGTCCGCCTTCCGGGCCAGCTCGTCGATCGTCGTGATCCCCGCCGCCATGTGCCCGGCGACGCCCAGGGTCGCCACCACATGGATGCTCCACGGCGTCGCCAGGTCGCTGAGCGCCTCGAGATCCACCTTGTCCGCCACGTGCCACCTCCAGGATCACGGGGCCTTCGGTGAGGCCCTTCGCATGGGTCGGTCCGAGGCTTCCGAAGTACCGATGTCCACCGCCGGCCGCCGATGTGGCGCCGCATCAGGATATTTATCCCGGCCCATTCCAGGCATCTTTCAAATTGCCTGCGCAACGGGCGGGTTCAAGTGCCGACCCGGAGCAGTTGAACGCGGCCGCCGGCGGACCGCGCACCGCAATCGGAAAGTTGTGCCGCGCTCGGCCGGATGCCACGCTTCATGCTGGCATCCCTGATTCAGGCATGGTCGATCCGGATTCCCCATGGCGAAAGAGGATTGAGATGGCGCACAACTTCCAGGCCAGCCGGCAATGGGAGCGGATCAACCGGTACTGGGTCACCGAAGAAGTGGCCGCCGACCTGACGAACTTCAAATCCGATCGCCGGAACCACAAGATCTCGCTGTGGGATCCGGGGGCCAACGGTGTCAGGTACCTGAAGACGCTGGGCTACACCATGGCGGCGGAACTCGGGCCGGCCGACTGGGCCAGGCTGCGGCGGACGGAGAACCGTGACGTGGGCGATCCCATCGCGGTGCGGTGGAACGGCGAGAGCATCTGCCTGGACTACCTGCAGGCCATCCTGGAGGTGGGGTTCATCGAGCAGGCCGTGGACCTGGAGGGCGCCCGCGTCCTGGAGATCGGGGCCGGGTACGGGCGCACCTGCCACACCCTGCTCTCCAATCACGACGTGGCCTCCTACTGCATCGTCGATCTGAAGACGACCATCCAGCTCAGCCAGAAGTATCTGCGGCACGTCCTGGATGAGGCGCGCTTCGCGAAGATCGATTTCGTGACCGTGGACGAGGTGGAGTCCGTGCTGGACTCCAGGCGCTTCGACCTCTGCGTCAACATCGATTCGTTCGCCGAAATGGCACCGGACACCGCACGCGGCTACCTCTCGCTGATCGATCGGCTGTGCGGCTCCTTCTACGTCAAGAATCCGGTCGGAAAATACTGGGACCGGAGCCTGGACGGGCATCTCGAAGGCGACGAGGCCCTGGAACCGGCGATGGAGACCGGCCTGCTCAGGCAGGTGCTGGACATCCACGACAGCGAGGCCGTGCGGGCGGCCGTTCCCGCCTTCCTCGCGGCCTACCGGCCCGGCGGCGATTGGAACCGCGTCGCCGACGGATGGGCGGCGCCGTGGAGCTTCTACTGGCAGGCCGTCTACAGGAACGCCGCGCGGTCCGAGCGGGGGCCAGCCGGGGGCGTCCGGTGACCGCGTCCGAACGCAGGCCGGTGGTGAGCGTGCTCGGCGCGTCCGGCTACCTCGGGTCCGTCCTCACGGCGCTCCTCGCGAAGGAGCCGGTCCGGCTGCGCGCCGTGGCCCGCCGGCCCAGCCCGGTCCCCGAACGGGCGGCGGCCGAAGTCGAGGTCCGCACCGCGGATCTCACCGACGCCGGGTGCCTCGCCGATGCCGTGGCGGACGCGGACGTCGTCTACCACCTGGGCAAGCACGACGGCGGATGGCGCGACGCCGAACGGAACCCGGACAGCGAGCGGATCAACGTCGGCGTGATGCGCGAGCTCGTGGAGATCCTCCGGCGGCGGCGCCCGGGGGGAGAACCGCCGCTGGTGGTGTTCGCCGCGACGACGTCCCAGGTCGGCCCGCCGCCGGAACACCCCATGGACGGCGGTGAGCCCGACCGTCCCGAGACCGCTTACGACCGGCAGAAGCTGGCCGCCGAGCGGATCCTGAAGGCCGCCACCGGCGAGGGCGTCCTGCGCGGTGTGAGCCTGCGGCTGCCGACGGTCTTCGGCCAGAGCCCGCTGTCCCGCGTGCCCGACCGGGGCGTGGTGTCCACGATGGTCCGCCGGGCGCTGGCCGCCGAGCCGCTGACCATGTGGCACGACGGCACGGTCAAACGCGACCTCGTCTACGTCGAGGACGTGGCCGAGGCGTTCGCGGCGGTGACGCGGCGGCCCGGCGCGCTCGCCGGCCGGCACTGGCTGGTGGGCACCGGCCGCCACGACACGCTGGACGAGGTCTTCCGGACGGTCGCGGAGTCGGTCGCCGCGCACAGCGGGAGGCCGGCGGTTCCGGTGGTCTCCGTGAAGCCGCCCGAGAACGCGCCCGCCATCGACTTCCTGAGCGTGACGATCGACCCCGCACCCTTCCGGCTCGCGTCGGGATGGCGCGCGCGGACGGAGCTTCGGGACGCCGTGGACCGCACCGTGGCCGCCCTCCTCGACGAGGAGGAGACCACAGGAAAGGAGCCCTGTGTACGGACGTGATGTCGCCGAGATTCACGACGACCTCAACAGCAGCCGGGGAAAGGACTACCGGCAGGAGGCCGAGTACCTCACCGAGGTGATCCGCCGCCGCCGTCCGGGGGCGCGTACCCTGCTCGACGTCGGGTGCGGGGCGGGCGGGCATCTCGTGCACTTCACCGAACTCTTCGACGAGGTCGAAGGGCTCGAACTGTCCCGGGACATGCTGGACAAGGCGGCGACGAAGCTGCCCGGCAGGCCCCTGCACCAGGGCGACATGCGGGACTTCGACCTCGGCCGCCGGTTCGACGCCGTCGTCTGCCTCTTCGGTTCGATCGGCCACACCATGGACGAGGACGAGCTGCGCGGAACGCTGGAATGCTTCGCGCGCCATCTCGCCGATGGGGGAGTCGTCGTGGTCGAGCCGTGGTGGTTCCTGGAGAAGTTCATCGACGGGTACGTCGGCGGCGACGTGGTCGAGTCCGGCGGGCGGACCATCGCGCGGATCTCGCACACGGTGCGCTCCGGGGACGTCTCGACCATGAACGTGCACTTCCTGGTCGCCGACGCGGAGACCGGGGTGCGGCACTTCGCGGAGACCTACCGGCACAAGCTGTTCGGCCGCGACCGGTACGAATCCGCCTTCGCCGCCGCGGGCTTCGACGCCGAGTACGTCGAGGACGTCCAGGGCGGCCGCGGGATCTTCGTCGGTGTCATGGGCAAGGAGCGATCGTGACCCTTCGGGTGTGGGACTACCTGGCCGAGTACGAGAAGGAGCAGGCGGACATCCTCGACGCGGTGGAGACGGTGTTCCGCTCCGGCCGGCTCGTGCTGGGGACGAGCGTGCGCGGTTTCGAGGAGGAGTTCGCCGCCTACCACGGTGTCGCGCACTGCGTCGGGGTGGACAACGGCACCAACGCGATCAAGCTCGGCCTGCAGGCCCTGGGCGTCCGCCCCGGCGACGAGGTGATCACCGTGTCGAACACGGCGGCGCCGACGGTCGTCGCGATCGACGCGGTGGGCGCCCGGCCCGTCTTCGTCGACGTGCGCGCGGAGGACTACCTCATCGACACCGCGCAGGTGGAGGCCGCCATCACCGAGCGGACGCGCTGCCTGCTGCCGGTTCACCTGTACGGGCAATGCGCGGACATGCGGCCACTGCGGGAACTCGCCGACAGGCATGGGCTGCTGGTCCTCGAGGACTGCGCCCAGGCGCACGGGGCGCGCCATCACGGCGGGCTCGCGGGCTCGATGGGCGACGCCGCGGCGTTCTCCTTCTACCCCACCAAGGTCCTGGGGGCCTACGGCGACGGCGGTGCCACCATCACGGCGGACGACGAGGTGGCGCGGAACCTGCGGCGGCTGCGGTACTACGGCATGGAGGACCGCTATTACGTGGTCGAGACGCCAGGCCACAACAGCCGCCTGGACGAGGTGCACGCCGAGATCCTGCGCCGCAAGCTGGGCCGGCTCGACGAGTACGTCGCCGCCCGGCGCGCCGTCGCGCAGCGGTACGCGGACGGGCTGGGGGACACCGATCTGGAGCTTCCGCGGATCGCCGAAGGCAACGACCACGTGTACTACGTGTACGTGGTGCGGCACCCCCGGCGCGACGACATCATCGAACGGCTGCGCGGCTACGACATCGAACTCAACATCAGCTACCCCTGGCCGGTGCACACCATGACGGGGTTCGCGCACCTCGGCTACCGGAAGGGCTCGCTTCCGGTCACCGAACGGCTGGCCGGGCAGATCTTCTCCCTGCCCATGTACCCCGCGCTCTCGATCGAGCTCCAGGAAAAGATGATCAGTGCACTCCGGGAAGTCCTCCACACGCTCTGAGTGCCCGAGCCCTAAAGGGAGATCAGGTGAAGGCGGAAAGGCTCGCGGTCGAGGGTGCGCTCGTGTTCACCCCCGAGGTGTTCCCCGACCAGCGCGGACTGTTCGTGTCCCCCTACCAGAAGCACGCTTTCGTCGAGGCGTACGGCGCCCCGTTCCCGCCGGTCGCGCAGACGAACCACAGCAGGTCCCGGCGCGGCGTGGTGCGGGGCGTCCACTACACGGTCACCCCTCCCGGCACGGCGAAGTACGTCTACTGCGCGGCCGGGGAGGCGATCGACATCGTCGTCGACATCCGGGTGGGCTCGCCGACCTTCGGGAAGTGGGACGCCGTCCTGGTGAACCCGCGGGACTTCCGCGCGGTCTACTTCCCGGTCGGGGTCGGCCACGCCTTCATCTCGCTCGCCGACGACACCGTCATGTCCTACATGCTCACCGAGCCCTACGCGGCCGAGTACGAGAAGGGGATATCCGCCTTCGATCCGGCGCTGGAACTGCCGATCCCCACCGACATCGAGCCGATCGTGTCCGAACGGGACAAGGTCGCCCCGCCGCTGGCCGAGGCGGCCGCGGCGGGCCTGCTGCCGGACTACGACCGGTGCCAGGCCGTCGAGAAGCGGCTGAGCGGGTCCCTCGACTGAGATCTGGAGCAGGACGTGCCGGCCCCGCCGCGGCGGCGGCCGGGCCTGCCGCGTGAACGGCCTCGTGCACCCGGACGCCCGGAACCGTCCGTGCCGCGGCCTCGTCACCTGCCTGCACGGTCTTTGTTGAAAGGACGCACACCGCATGCAACCCGTTGTCCGCATGGGAGTCCTGGGGTGCGCGAGCATCGCGCTCCGCCGGGTCCTGCCGGCGATGAAAGAGGCCGAGGGCGTCGAGCTGAGGGCCGTCGCGAGCCGCGACCCGGCCAAGGCGCGCAAGGTCGCCCAGCGATTCGGCTGCGCCACCGCCGACGGCTACGACGACCTGCTCGAACGGCCGGACATCGACGCGGTCTACCTTCCCCTGCCGACCGGCCTGCACGCGCACTGGGCGGGCCGCGCGCTCGCGGCGGGCAAGCACGTGCTCTCCGAAAAGCCCCTCACCTGCGACCACGCCACCGCCCTCGACCTCGTCGACCAGGCCAGGAAGGCCGGCCTGTGGCTGATGGAGAACTACATGTTCCTCCACCACCACCAGCACGGGGTCGTCCGCCGCCTCGTCAGGGACGGCCGGATCGGCGAGCCCCGCGTGTTCACCGCGAGCTTCGGCATCCCCGCGCTGGACCCGGACA
Source organism: Spirillospora sp. NPDC029432 (assembly GCF_040703975.1). Lineage (NCBI taxonomy): Bacteria > Bacillati > Actinomycetota > Actinomycetes > Streptosporangiales > Thermomonosporaceae > Spirillospora > Spirillospora sp. NPDC029432. Next base: position 94,059 of record NZ_JBEZWH010000006.1, on the reverse strand, counting down.
ACTGGCGGTACAACCCCGAACTGGGCGGCGGCGCCCTGCTGGACGTGGGCGTCTACCCGATCCGCGCCGCCTCCTACTTCCTCGGCGGCGAGCTGGACGTCATCGGCTCGGTGCTGCGCCTGCACCCGGTCCGGGGCGTCGAGGTGGCCGGCCACGCCCTTCTGTCCACCCCTGCGGGCGTCACCGCCGAGCTGTCCTTCGGCTTCGAGCACGCCTACCGGTCCTGCTACTCGCTGTGGGGCGACCACGCCCGGCTCACGCTGGACCGCGCGTTCACCCCGCCTCCCACCCGGCGGCCGCTCATCCGCATCGAGTCCCAGGACGGGACCGAGGACCTGACCCTGCCCGCGGACCACCAGTTCAAGAACATCGCCGAGGCCTTCGCCCGGTCCCTCCTGAAGGACGAGGACTACGCCGCCCACGCCGAAGCGATCACCGATCAGGCCCGGCTGGTGGACCAGGTGCGGGCGAACGCGGTGCGGATCACCGCCTGACTCCCGCGACTGACTCCCGTGACGAAGAGCCGCCTCGGGCGGGCGCCTTCCACGCCCGCCCGAGGCGGCCCGAGAGCCGGTCGCCCGGCTTATGCGGCGGCCAGCCTCTCCAGCTCGCGGACCACTTCGTCGGGCGTCGGGAGCGTGGCGATCTCCTCGGCGAGGGCCCGTGCCCGCTCGGCGTACCGGGGTGTGGAGAGGATCGCCCGGCAGCCCGCGGCGATCACCTCGGCCGGATCCTTGCCGGGCTCTTGCCCCTCGGTCAGCACCGTCAGCGCGGCGCCGTAGCCCGACACGGCCTCCGCGACGGTCCTCGCGTAGCCGTTCTCGGGAGTGATCAGCTGCGGCACTCCGGCGTTCATGAAGGTCATGGCGGTGGCCGCGCCCCCGTGGTGGACCGCCAGATCGCACGTGGGGGCCACCACGTCCAGCGGGAGCCAGCCGATGCGGACGTCGCCGAGCTCCGCGCCGAACTCCTCGGCGGCGCCCTCGGGCGCCGCGATCAGCACTTCGGCGTCCGCCCGGATGAGCTCGTCCAGCAGCGGCCGCATGGAATCGCCGGCGGTGCGGAGCATCGGGATGCGCGATCCCGAGGTGATCAGCACGCGGGGGCGCCCCTCGGGGCGGGTGTACATCCAGGGCTCCAGGCGCCGCTGGCGATTCCTCGGGATCCAGCGCATCGGCCGCGCACCGGGGGTGAGCGGCGGCCGCAGGCACGGCGGGCAGACGTCGACGAACAGATCGGCCCGCGGCGGCGCTTGCAGGCCCAGGCGCTCCAGCTCGGGCTGGAGCCCCTCCTCTGGTCTCAGCGGGACGATGTCCCAGTAGTGGCGCACGTAGAGGGCCTTGCGGTGGGCGGCGAGCAGCCCGGGGACGTGGGACAGGCCGCCGACGACCAGATCGGGCGGCCAGTCCCCGGCCAGATCCAGCAGCGCGGCCAGCCGGGCGGACGGCATCCCCGGATGGGGCGTGGCGACCGCGGGGAGCCCGATGGCCTCCACGGCCTCCAGCAGCGGCTCGTCGACGGTCAGGAGGATCTCGTGACCCGCGTTCCGCGCGGCCGTCGCGAGAGGGGACATGGCGAAGACGGTCGCGGCGCTGCCACCGACGGTGAACAGGAATCTCATGGCGATCGGTGTGCTTCCCGTGAGGAGTGGAGACCTGTCGCTTTCCTGGATCTTCGATAATGCGGCGGGCGGCGTTCGATCGCGAGGCCGCCGTCCGAACGGCCCGCTCGCCGGCCCTAGCGGGTCGCGTTCGCCCGGCCGGCGGGCGCGGGCGCATGGCCCGCCTGGCGGCGGGACCGGTCGGTCACCTCCGCGCCCATGGCGACCACGTCCCGCACGACCTCGCAGACCCGGCGGACGTCCGCCTCGGAGACCGCGGGGCCGGTCGGCAGATTGAGCACCTGCTCCGACAGGCGCTCGGTGCGCGGCAGCGTGACGGGACGCTCGGTGCGGTACGGCTCGACCTGGTGGCAGGCGGGCGAGAAATAGCGCTGGGTGACGACGTTCTCCGCCTTCAGCACCCGCATCAGCAGGTCGCGGTGGATACCGGTGCCGGCCTCGTCGATCCTGACGACCACGTACTGGCAGTTGGGGTCCTCGTCGTCGTCGAAGGGAACGACGGAGACGCCGTCCACCCCGTGCAGCTCGGACCGGTAGCGGGCATGGTTGGCGCGGTTGTGCACCACGGTCCGGCCGAACGCCTCGAGCGAGGTCAGCCCCATCGCCGCGGCGGCCTCGCTCATCTTGGCGTTGGTGCCGAGGCGCACGCTGTGGCCGTCGGCTCCGAAACCGAAGGAGCGCATCGACCGCAGCTGCTGCGCGAGCCCGTCGTCGTCGGTGACGACGGCGCCGCCCTCGAAGCTGTTGACCACCTTCGTCGCGTGGAAGCTGAACACCTCGGCGGCCCCGAAACGGCCGATCCGCCGGCCGCGGTAGCTGCACCCCAGCGCGTGCGCCGCGTCGAAGAGCATGTGCAGGCCGTGCCGGGCCGCCACCTTCTCCAGCTCGTCGATGGGACTGGGCCGTCCCCAGAGGTGGACGCCGACCACCGCGGACGTGCGCGAGGTGATCGCGGCCTCCGCCTCCAGGGGGTCGAGGCATCCGGTCACCGGATCGATGTCGCAGAACACCGGTGTGAGCCCCAGCATGCGGGCGGCGTGCGCGGTGGCCACGTACGTCATCGCGGGCATGATGACCTCGCCGGTCAGATCCTTGGCCAGGTACAGCAACTGCAGAGCCGTGGTCGCGTTGCACGTCGCCACGCAGTTGCGCACACCGGCCACCTCCGCCACGCGCTCCTCGAACTCCCCGACCAGCGGGCCGCCGTTGGTGAGCCATTTGTCGTCCAGCGCCCGGTTGAGCCGTTCGAGGAAACGCGACCGGTCGCCAATGCTCGGCCGTCCTACGAAGAGCGGCCGCAGGAAGGCCGCGGGTCCGCCGAAAAGGGCGAGGTCATCGACTTTCCGCTTCACTCCCGGACCTCCAGGTGAACGTCGTGGGCGCCGTGGACCGGTTCCCACGGGTTCCCTCGGCACAGGACTGTCGCGCGCATTACTCGCACCGCGGTTGAGGGCGGCTGGTGCGGCGGTCTCGGCGGCGTCGCGGCGGAGCCGCGTTCACTGTCCGGCGTTCACCGGCGACTCGTCTTCCAGCGCTTTTCCAGCGGGCCTCCACCGAGGATCTGCCGTGCGCCACGACGCTGAGGCACGAAGATCTCCCTAGTCGGAAACGGGACATGATGAAGGCACTTGCGCCCGCCGGTGGCAGCGGCGGCCGGCCATGAGGATTCTCGTCACCGGCGGTGCCGGATTCGTCGGCTCGCATTACGTGCGCAGCGTCTTGGACGGCTGCTACCCGGGTCACGAGGACACCACGATCACCGTCCTCGACAAGCTCACCTACGCGGGAAGCGTGGCGAACCTCCCGATCGGGGACCGGCGCCTGACCTTCGTCAAGGGCGACATCGGCGACGGCGACCTGCTGTTCGACCTGCTGCCCGGGCACGACGCCGTCGTCCACTTCGCGGCCGAGAGCCATGTGGACCGGTCGCTGCTCAACGCCTCCCCGTTCACCATCACCAACGTGCTCGGCACCCACACGCTCCTGGAGTGCTGCCTGCGGCGAGGCATCGACCGGATCGTGCAGATCTCGACGGACGAGGTCTACGGCTCCATCGCCGCGGGTTCGTGGACGGAGGACCACCCGCTGCTCCCGAACTCCCCCTACGCCGCGTCGAAGGCGTCGGCCGACCTGCTCGCCCGCGCGTACCACCGCTCGCACGGGCTGCCGGTGGTGATCACCCGCTGCTCGAACAACTACGGGCCCTACCAGCACATCGAGAAGGTGATCCCGCGCTTCGTCACCAGCCTGCTGAACGGCCGGCAGGTCCCGCTCTACGGCGACGGCCGCAACGTCCGCGAATGGCTGCACGTGGCCGACCACTGCCGAGGGGTGCACCTGGCCCTGGAGAAGGGGCGCGAGGGCGAGATCTACCACTTCGGCGGTGGCGTCGAGATGACCAACCGGGACCTCACCGCCCTGCTGCTGGAACGATGCGGCGCCGATTGGGGGTCGGTGCGCTTCGTCACCGACCGGAAGGGGCACGACCGCCGCTACTCCCTCGACTACGGCAAGGCCGCCCGTGAGCTCGGCTACTCACCGCGGGTGCCGTTCGAGCAGGGCCTCGCCGGCGTCGTCTCCTGGTACGACCGCAACCGCGACTGGTGGGCCGAGGATTTCGCGCGGTACGGCGCGGAATCCGACCAGGCGCCCGTCCCGGATCCCGTGACCAGATGAGGGAGTGCATCTTCATGTCGGCCTTGAACGCGGGACCGGTCCGGGAGCCGTCGTACGGCTTCCGCCTGGTCTTGAGCGGGTCTCCAGAGCGTGGTCGCAGGCTGGGGCGGAGTACGTGGGAAGAGCGTGCCGTGAACAGGGGAGTGGCGTGGTGACGGGCCGCGAGGTGGTGGTGACGGGGCTGGGCGTGGTCGCGCCGGGCGGCGTGGGGGTGAAGGCGTTCTGGGAGCTGATCTCCTCGGGGCGGACGGCGACCCGGGCGATCACGGCGTTCGACGCCTCGGGGTTCCGGTCCCGGATCGCGGCCGAGGTCGATTTCGATCCGTTCGCGGCGGGGCTGTCGCACCGGGAGGTGCGCCGGCTGGACCGCGCCGCGCAGTTCGCGCTGACCGCCACCCGCGAGGCGCTCACCGACGCCGGCCTGGACGGCGTCCTGGGCGCAGGGCCGGACGGCGGGGACGGAGTCGACGCCGGGCGGGTGGGGGTCAGCCTGGGGACGGCGGTGGGCGCGACCTGTTCGCTGGAGGCGGAGTATCTGGTGCTCAGTGACACCGGCCGCCGCTGGGAGCTGGACCACCACTACGCCGGGCCGCATCTGTTCGACCAGTTCATGCCGGGGTCGATGGCGGCCGAGGTGGCGTGGGAGGCCAACGCCCAGGGCCCGGTCACGGTGGTCTCGGCCGGATGCACCTCGGGCCTGGACGCGGTCGGGCACGCCGCCGAGGTGATCGCCGAGGGCGCCGCGGACGTGATGCTGACCGGCGGCACCGACGCCCCGATCTCCCCGATCACCGTGGCGTGCTTCGACGCGATCAAGGCGACCTCGTCCAGCAACCACGACCCCGCCGGGGCGCTGCGCCCCTTCGACCGCACCCGCAACGGGTTCGTCCTGGGCGAGGGCGCCGCCATCCTCGTCCTGGAATCTCTGGAGCACGCTCGCGCCCGGGGGGCGCCGATCTACGCCCGCATCGCCGGGTACGGCTCCCGCAGCAACGCCTATCACATGACCGGCCTCAAGCCCGACGGCGCCGACATGGCCGCCGCCATCACCGCCGCCCTGGCCGACGCAGGCCTCCCCGCCCACGCCGTCGACTACGTCAACGCCCACGGCACGGCCACCAAGCAGAACGACCGGCACGAGACCGCCGCCCTCAAGCGCGCGCTCGGCGCGCACGCCCACCGGGCCCCCGTCAGCTCCATCAAATCCATGATCGGCCATTCCCTCGGCGCCATCGGCGCCATCGAGACCGCCGCCTGTGCCCTGGCACTGCACCACGGCCTCGTCCCGCCCACGGCCAACCTCCACGAACCCGACCCGGAGCTCGACCTCGACTACGTCCCGCACCAGCCGCGCCACCGCGACCTCGGCACCATCCTCAACATCGGCAGCGGCTTCGGCGGCTTCCAGACCGCGCTCGTCCTCACCCACCCCGGCGCCGCCGCATGACCACGACAGCGATCACCGGGATCGGCGTGGCGACGCCGAACGGCCTCGGGACGGACGAGTTCTGGGCGGCGACGCTGCGCGGCGAATCGGGCATCGGCACCGTCCGGCGCTTCGACGTCAGCGGCTACCCGTCCCGGCTCGGCGGCGAGGTCGACGGGTTCGAACCCGCCGATCACCTGCCCGGCCGGCTCATCCCGCAGACCGACCGGATGACCCAGCTCGCCCTCGCGGCGTCCGACTGGGCGCTCGCCGACGCCCGCCTGGAACCCGGCACCTATGACCCCTCCGAGATGGGGGTCGCGACGGCCGGCGCGTTCGGCGGCTTCGAGTACGGCCAGCGGGAGCTCGACAAGCTCTGGACCGAGGGCCCCGAGCACGTCAGCGTGTACATGTCGTTCGCCTGGTTCTACGCCGTCAACACCGGGCAGATCTCGATCCGGCAGTCCATGCGCGGCCCGGCCGGCGTCGTCGTCGGCGACCAGGCGGGCGGCCTCGACGCGGTGGCCCAGGCGCGGCGCAACATCCGCAAGGGCACCCGGCTCGTGCTGTCCGGGGGCGTCGACAGCTCCTTCTGCCCCTACGGCTGGGTCTCGCGAATGAGCGCCGGAACGCTGAGCACCGGCGACGACCCGCGCACCGCGTACCTTCCCTTCGACGTGCGCGCACGAGGACACGTCCCCGGTGAGGGAGGCGCCATCCTCGTGGTCGAGGACGCCGCGGCCGCCCGAGCCCGCGGCGCGCGCCTCTACGGTGAGATCGCCGGGTACGCGGCGACGTTCGACGCCGCCTCCAGGCACGGCGGCGCCCCGGGCCTCCGCCGCGCCGTCGAGACCGCGCTCGCGGACGCCCGGGTGGCCGCCGCGGACGTCGGCGTCGTCTTCGCCGACGGGTCCGGTACGCCGGACGACGACCGGGTCGAGGCCGAGACCATCGCGGACGTCTTCGGCCGGGGCGCGGTGCCCGTCACGGTCCCCAAGACCATGACCGGACGGATGAGCTCCGGCGGCGCGCCGGCGGATCTGGCCTGCGCCCTGCTGGCGATGCGCGACGGGCTCGTCCCGCCGACCATCAACGTGCGGACGGTCGCGGCCGGTCCCCGGATCGATCTGGTCATCGGCGAGCCGCGGCCATGGCGGCCGGGCCCGGCGCTGGTGATCGCCCGCGGCCGGTACGGGTTCAACTCCGCGATGGTGCTCCGGCCCGTCCCTGCGGAGACGGCGAAGACAGAACGCGACCACTAGGGACCACTAGGAGAAAGGGGCAGTCGTGCAGCTGATCACGTTGCGGGAGCTTGAGGAGATCATGCGCGCGTGCGCCGGGGAGGACGAGTCCGCCCAGCCGCTCGAGCAGGCTCCGGACCGTCCCTTCGACGAGCTCGGATACGACTCGCTCGCGCTGCTGGAGACGCAGAGCAGGATCAGCCGGGACTACGGCGTCGAGATCCCCGAAGAGGACCTCGGCGACGCGCAGACCCCGCGGGAACTGGTCGACCTCGTCAACAGGCGGCTGCAGGCGGCCTGACGGGACACCGCCCGGCGGCACCTGCAACACCCGAAACACTCGGAACATCCGGAGAAGGCCGCGACCATGTACAGGCCCGACATGTCGACCGCCGCACGGCCCGACCGTCCGTGCGAACCGCCGCCCGCCCTGCTGATGCCGGGCCAAGGCGCCCAGTACCCGGGGATGGGCACCGGCCTGTACCGGGACCTGCCCGCGTTCGCGGCGGCGATCGACGACGTGTTCCGGTTCATGGGCGCGGCCGGGGACGAGCTGCGATCCGAATGGCTCGCGCCCCGTCCCCGGCTCCCCATCGATCACGTCCGCCGCTCCCAGCCGCTGCTGTTCGCGATCGACTACGCGCTCGGCAGGCTGCTGACCGACCTGGGGCTGCGGCCGGTGGCCCTGCTCGGGCACAGCATCGGCGAGATGGCCGCCGCCACGCTGTCCGGGATCTTCGACCTCGAGAGCGCCGTCCGGATCGTGCACGACCGGATCGGCCGGCTGGCCGGGGCGCCCGCGGGCGGCATGGCCGCCGTCGCCGCCTCCCGGACGGAGATCGCCCCGTACCTGCGGCCGGGGGTGGACGTCGGGGCGGTCAACGCGCCCCGGCAGACGGTGATCGCGGGCGCGGCCGAGCCGCTGCGCACCACCCTGGACGCGCTGCGGGAGGGCGGCTTCACCTGGGCTCCGGTGCAGTCGCTCACGCCCTTCCACAGCGCCGTCCTGCAGCCCCTGGTCGACGCCTCCCGCCCCCTGCTGGACGGCATGCCCGCGCGGGCGCCGAAGATCGCCATGGTGTCGGGGTACACGGCGGGCCGCCTCACCGACGCCGAGGCGGTGGATCCGGAGTACTGGGCCCGGCATCCGGTGGCTCCGGTGCTGTTCTGGCCGGCCCTGCAAGCGCTGGTGGCGGACGGCCCGCGGCTGCTGATCGAATGCGGCCCCGGACAGGGCCTGACGACCCTGGCCCGGCGCCTCCCGGAGGTCCGCTCCGGCCGCTGCGAGGTCCTGTCGCTGACCGGTCCACCGGCGGCGGGGCCCGACGGGGAGGCCGAGCGATTCGCCGCCGCGGCCGCACGGCTGGGGCTGGCCCTTCCGTGAACGACCGGCCCCGGCGGCCGTTCGAGCAGCCTTAACTCGAGTAGAGGCACCGCTTTCCGAAGCGGTAAACAAGCGCCAGAACTCCTGTGTTCGGCTCCAGTAAGAGAATTTTCCGGCCGTTCTCATCTCGTTCAATCATCGCCGCGCGATGGCCGGAGTCGGCCGTTCGGCATCCCTTCTCGGCAGTGTTGGACGCTGTCGGTGCGCCCTATGCTGACCGAGGTTTTGACCACTACGAGGAGTCGAGAAAAGATGCCAACGCCCAACGGCTGCCGTCTCCCCACCCGGGTCCGCAAGGGTCATAGACAGGCAATTCCTCCCGCCGTGAAGGAGCAGATCAAGGAACTGCATTATTCGCGCGACAACTGGCACGGGTTCTTCTACCTGGCGGTGGACTGGCTCGTCATCGCGGCGATGGCGGCCGTGACGGTATGGTCCGGCTTCAACGTCGTGGTCTACGTGATGGCCGCCGTCGTCATCGCCTCCCGGCAGCGGGCGCTGCGCAGCCTCCTGCACGAGGCCAGTCACTACAAGCTGATGCGGAACCGCGGGCTGAACCTGTGGGCAGGCCGCCTCTTCATCGCCTTCCCGCTGCTGGAGGGCGTCTCCGGTTACCTCTGCGCGCACTGCGAGCACCACAGGCACCTGTGGGACGAGCGCCTGGACCCGAAACGGCGGCACTACTCGGCCATCGGCATCATCAGACCGCGGAATCCCGGCCGGTTCACCCGCAAGCACCTGCTGCGATCGCTGCTGCTGACGCACATGCCCTACAACGTGCTGTCCGCGCTGACGGGCCGGGACGAGGACCGCAAGGAGACGTTCTGGCGGGTGCTGTTCTTGGCGGGCGCCGGAGCGGTCACCGTCGCGACCGGCCTCGTCACCGAGGTGGTCCTGCTGTGGCTGGTGCCCTACCTCACCGTGTACCAGGTGCTGCGGTACTGGAGCGACATCGCCGACCACGCCGGGCTGGAGAGCGACGACCCCTGGCAGGCCACCCGCAGCTGGACGGCCTCCTGGCCGGTGCGGCAGCTGCTGGCGCCCCACAACGCCAACTGGCACCTCGCGCATCACCTCTACCCGATCGTCCCGCAGCACGCGCTGCCCCGGCTGCACCGCATCCTCGGCGGCGTCCCCGAATACCGCGGCGCCCACCAGTGCCAGGGGTTCTTCCTGCCGTCCCGTCCCGGCCGGCCCTCGGTGATCCAGGACGTCCTGCGGCCCGAGGAGAACACCGCCTACCAGAGCGGCGTGCTGCGGAACCGCGGCCGTGGCGCCGTCCTGCGCTCCCTGTTCGCCGGCGGCCGCCCGAAGGTCCCCGACTGCGCGCGCGACTGCCCGCTGGGCACGGTCGCGTCCGGCCACCGTGGCTGAGCGGCCGCTCGTCTCCCTCCTGGCCGGGGGCTGCGCGGCGGCCGGTTCGAGCATCGCCGTCGGGTCGTCGGTCGCGGCGAGCAGCCGGCTGACCGAATACCCCATCGCTTTCGGGCAGGCACTGCGGTACGCGCTGGCGGCCCTGCTGCTGTTGGCGCTGGTCCGCTTCAGGCCGTCCTGGCCGCGACTGCGGCCGGCGCAGTGGCTGCGGCTCGCCGCCCTCGCCGCCGTCGGGCTGGCCGGGTTCAACTTCTTCCTGATCGCGGCGCTCCGCGGGGGTGACGCGGGCACGGTCGGCGCCATCGTCGGGGCCGTGCCCGTGGTGCTCGCCCTCGCCGGCCCGCTGTCGTCGCGGCGGGCCCCGTCCCCGGGCATCGTGGCCGCCGCGGCCGTCGTCGTCGCGGGCGCGGCGATCGTGCACGGCGTCGGCGGATCGATGCCGGCGTCGACCCTGCTCTGGGCGATCCTGGCGATGCTGTGCGAGTGCGGCTTCTCGCTGCTGGCCGTACCGCTGCTGGACGATCTGGAACCGGCGGCGCTGTCGATGTGGGTGTCGGCCGTCGCCGCGGTCGTGCTCTTCGTTCACGGCCTCGCGTTCGGCGGCCCGCCGCCCCTGCCGACCGGTGCCGAGACCGCCGCCATCGGGTATCTGGCGCTCGTGCCCACCGCCGGGGCGTTCGTGCTGTGGTACTCGAGCCTCTCGAAGATCCCGGTGGAGACCGCGGGGCTGTTCGCGGGGCTCATCCCGATCGCCGCGATGCTGACCTCCGTCGCCGTCGGCGCCACGACGGTGACCTTCGTCCGGGCGGGCGGCGCGCTGCTGATCGGCGGGGGAGTGGTCCTGGGCGTGCTCGCCTCCCGGCGCGCCACCGTCCCCCGGGATCCACCGGAGCGGCACACCGCCCCGGTGCCGGAGGCACCGTGACGGGTCCACCCGTGCTCGACCGGACCTATTGGAACGGATGCCACGCTGCGAGAGCACCGTAGCCGCAAAGGAGCAGGCAGGATGTCCGATACCTGTTGGGGGCGGTCATGACCGCCGACCTTGCCCCGCTCGTCCAGGGCCGTCCGCCGCTGGCCAAGGGCGACGGCGACTGGCTCGAACGCGTCGAACTGATCACGCCCGCCATGTGCGGGCACAACTCGCTGTTCATCGGCCAGCTCGGGGACTGGACCTGGGACGCGGTGGGCGCCTCGTGCCGGATCGACCCGTACAGCGCGGTGGACCCGGACGGCAACCCCGTCTACCTGTCCTTCGCCTACTTCCGCGTCAAGGCCGGCAGCGGGCTGTCCGTGGAGCAGCTGACGTTCGGCGACAGGCTGCGGGTCCGCTCAAAGGTCCTGTCCTGCGGCGGCGACTCGGTGCTGACCCTGCACCAGGTGAGCCGGGACGACGGAGCCTCCGCGCGTGGCCCGGTCCCCAGCGTGGACGGCTTCTTCCGCGATGCCACCCCCGGGTGCATCCAGGTGGAGACCTTCAACCGCTGGGTCCAGCGCTCGGTCCACGACACCAACCACGGGCTGCGGCGGGCGACGCCCGTGGGATTCCAGGCCGGGCACCTGGAAATGGTCCCCGACGAGCACACCCCCCGTCGCACCTGGGCGGAGGCCCGGAAGGCGGCCGGTTTCGGGACGGCCGGCGATCCGGAGCCGGAGGCGCGGCTCGCCTTGACCTACCAGGTGAGCGCCAGCCGCGATCTGAACGGTGTCGGGCTGCTGTACTTCGCGTCCTACTTCTCGATCGTCGACTGGGCCGTCCTGGGCATGTGGCGCCACCTGGGCCGTCCGGCCGGCAGTTACCTGCGCCGCCGCGTGCTGGACCGGCAGCTGGGCTTCATCGCGAACGCCAACGCCGACGACACCCTCGATGTCGAGGTGACGTCCCATCGCGACGCCGCCGGCCTTGACGTGGTGGACGTGACCCTGCGGCAACAGGACGGCGGCCTGCTCGCGGTGGCGCGCCAGCGCATCCAGCACGACCCGGACGGCGCGTGACCGGACGACGGCCGTCCCGTCAGGCGGCCCGCAACCGCGTGTTCACGAAGTCGACCAGCCCCTGCGGGGTGTTGATCCGGCCGAAGTCGTCCTCGGAGATCTCCACCCCGTAGTCGCGCTTGATCCTGGTGTGCGTCTCGAGCAAGGCCAGCGAGTCGTAGCCGAGTTCGTCGAACGGCCGTTCCGGAGCCCGCTCGAACGAGAGCCACTCTCCCTCCCAGACGTACTGGCGCATCAGATCCTCGAGTTCCCGCAGTGTGATCGGCTGCACGACGGCCCCTTCTTCCGGCTGCTCGTTGTCCTGATGTGGTGCCGGAGGCGTGTCCTCGGCATGCTCCGCACAAGAACTCCGCCCCAGCCTGCGGCCACACCCTGGAGCCCCACTCGAAACCGAACGGACCGCCCAGCCGCCCTCCCGGTGCCGGATCGTGTAGGGCACGTACCATGGCGTCGTTGCCGGGACCTACGTGAGGCGAGGCGCTGGTGGTGGCCGTTCCGTGGCAGTGGCTCCGTACGAGACTCCGGCCGGGCGACGCCCGCCGCCAGGTCGACGGCCTGGCCGCCGAGCACGTCGAACGCGACGACTCCTCGGCCGCGCTGGCCCTCCTCCGCGACCACGGGATCGCCGAGGCGGCCGCGGCCGCGCAGGTGGCCGACCTGCTCCTCGCCCGGGACCGGGTGGACGACGCGATCGCCGTCCTCCGCGACTGCGCCGAAAAAGCGGACTCGCCCGCGGAACGGACCCTGGCGGCCCGCTCGCTGGCACACCTGCTGGCCGAGCACGGCAGGACCGGCGAGCTGCGGGAACGGGCCGGCGCCGGTGATCCGGACGCGGCCGAGCGCCTGGTCCTGTGGCTGCTCGAACGGGACCGCCGCACCGACCTGCACGCCTACGTGTCGTCCGGCGGCGTCTACGTGTCGGACGCGATCGTCCTCGCCCTGCGCCGCAAGGGCTACCGGAAGCTGGCCGACCTCGCCGTCCGAAAACACCCGGACCAGATCAGCTACGCCTCCGCCGAACCACTGGTCGCGGAGATGGAACGCCAGCGCCGCTACGGAGAGGCGATCCCTCTGCTTCGCGCCTTCGCCGGACGGAACCCCGGCGCGGCGCACCGGCTCGTGGACCTCTGCCGCAAACAGGGCGACGCCGCCGGGGCCGCCGAGGCGTACCGCCTGCAGTCCGGGACCCTGAGCGACTACGACGCGCGCCCCCTGATCGGCCTGTTCCTGGAGAACGGCCGGATGGACGACGCCATGCGCGTTCTCCGGGACCACCCCAACGCGGCCGACTTGTTCACCACGTCCTGCCTGGTCGAGCTGATGGTCGTCCAGGACGGCGCGCTGGACGACGCCCTGTCCATCCTGCGCCGCCGTCCCGAACGGTGGGCGGCGGAGCACCTCGCCGACCTCGAGTCCCGGCCGGACCGCATCGAGATCGTCCGCGCGTCCCCCGACGAGGCCGCCGCCATGGTCGACCGGACCATCGACGCCGGCGGCATCGACAGGGCGCTCGCCCTCCTCCGCGTCCGCGCCGCCGGAGGAGACCCCCGGGCGGCCGAACGGCTGGCGGCACTCCAGCGGGACCGCGCGGACGATCCGAAGCTGCGCTCGATCGACCTGCTGATGAGCACGCTGTACGACCTACGCGTAGGCCGTGACCTCGGCCCCGTGCCGTACTCCATCCAGGAATGGGAACGAGGCCGCGTCCCCGACCCCGAGGGAGACACCGACGCCCGGCTGGCCGCGGCCCTCCGCGACGCCGGCGCCGTACCGAGGATCCCCGGCGGTGAACTGCCGAAGCCCGCGTTCATCAGCGCGTCCCGGGACCGCCTTTACACCGAGCCGCACCGCCGGATCGACGACGATCTGTCGTACGAGGTGCGGGAAACCCCCGGGTACCACTGGGACGTCCGCGACGAGTACGGCATGGGCGCGTACTTCGACGCGTCCGTGAACAGCGGCGGCGAAGTCGAATTCTCCTTCCTCGACGACCGGTACCCGGCGACGCCCGACGGCTGGCGAGCCCTGATGACCGCAGTGAACGACTTCGGCGGCCGCCGCAGGCACATCCACCTCTTCGTCAACTCGTACACCGACTAGTCGCCCATGGGACTGCGTGTTCCCAACCCGTCTGCGCAGGCCAGTCGCGCATCGGAGGCGGGAGGACGACGCCGCCATTCGATCCGGCGCCACAAATGACAGCCGGCCGAACGCTTCCCAACGCGGCCGCGTCCGGCCCGTCAGGGTTCTCCCTGCGCGAGCGGGGCGTCCGATCGAGCGGCTGCGGTCGGCAGGCCGGTTCTCCAGGTTCTTCCGGCGCGGGCACGCGGGGAGGACGCGCCGCCCGAGACCGCCGCCGGTCCGATTGATCGGCGTTCTTGATCAATCAAGCGCGCATACGGATCGCCGAACAGCGCCCGGCCGGGCCCGTCCGGTGCAAGATCTCAGAACGGAAGCGGCGGGTCCTGCCCGCCGCTCATCCGGTTCTGCTTCAGAGGAGATGAGAAGTGCTCACCGAACGCGATGGGCAAGGCAACCGCCCGCGCCGCCGCCTCGGCCGCGCCGCCGCCGGGGCGGCCGCGGTCGCGGCCTCCACGGGCGCGCTGACCTTCGTCGCGCCCGCGACCGCGCACGCCGATTCGATCCACTGGTTCAACAACCAGGCGACCGGCCGCTGCTTCAACTGGCCCAACTCCAACTGCGCCTACCCGGAGAACAACAAGATCAACGTCCATCCGTGGCGGGACGGCACCTACGAGCTGAAGTGGGTGCGCGGCAGCAACTGCTTCGACGACAGCGACGCCTACGGCCTCCGCCTGTTCCCGTGCAACTCCAGCAAGTTCCAGAGCTGGTACCTCCACCGCTGGAACGACGGCACGACGCAGATCAAGAACCAGGCCACGGGCCGGTGCGTGGACGACAGCTTCGCCTACGGCCTGCGCACGTACACCTGCAACTCGACGGAGTTCCAGAGCTGGCACGGCTGGTGATCGCGGCGGCGTGACGAGCGCCCGGCCAGGGGAGCCGGGCACCGCCGCCGAACAGCCGTCTACGGGGGCGGCTCCCGGGCCTCACAGCGGCTCGGGAGCCCGTCGGCGCGGGGCAGGACCGACCGGGGCACTTCCGCTACCGTTGGACATTTCTGGATCTTGGAGATGTCCCGATGACCCCTACGGCGCGCCCGGTGAAGCCGGGATGAACGAGCGGTGGAACACGCCCGAGGCCGTGCGCCAGAACGCCCCCAGCGCGTACCAGCTCCACCTTTTCCTGACGCTGGCCGACGAGCTGCACTTCCGGCGGTCGGCGCAGCGCGTCTTCATGTCCCAGGGGGCGTTCTCCCAGCAGATCAACGCGCTCGAGCGCCGCCTCGGCCTGCGCCTGGTCGACCGCACCACCCGGCGCGTGACGCTCACCCCCGCAGGGATGGCGCTGATCCCGTACGCGCGCGCGGTCGTCGCCTCGACCGACCGCTTCCTCCAGGCCGCCCGGCGGCACCGCGACACCGCCTCCAGGCGGATGGTGATCAGCGCGTTCGAGTCCATCACCGCGATACCGCCCGTAGCGTCCATGATCAAGGAGCTGGGCGACCGGATCGACGGCCTGGACATCCAGATCGTCCGCTCCGGGTTCGCCGGGGGCGTGCACGCGCTGTTCAACGAGGAGGTCGACGCGGCGTTCGTCGCCCTGCCCGTCCCCGAGGGGATCCAGACGATGCCGCTCGCGAGCGGCGAGCGCTGTGCGGTCATGGCCGGCACGGAGCCGCTGGCGGACAGGGACGTCCTCTCGCTGTCCGACCTCTCCGACCGGCCCGTCATCGGGTTCTCGCCGGACGTCCCCAAGGTGTTCCAGGACTACTGGTCGGCCGACCCGCGTCCGGACGGCGCCCCCGTCCGCTACACGTCCCACGGCGTCACGGACTACGAGTCGGCGCTGGCCGCCATCGCGCTGGGCGCGGGCATCCAGCTCGTCCCGACCGTCGCTCGCGAGCTGTACCCGCGCCCGCACGTCTCCTACGTGCCGGTGGACGCCCTCCCACCGTGGACGATCGCGCTCGCGTGGCTCCCCAAGAACCGCGACAGCGAGCCGCTCGCGACCCTCCGCGCCATCGCCCACGCCGCGATCCAGCTCACCCCGTCGGCCCCCTGACGCCGCGGGGGCTCAGGGGCGCGGGCTGCGCTTCCGACTCCTTGGCGAGACGCTTGATGCCGTCATGCGCCGATGACGGCAAGAAGATCGTGGACCGCGAACGCCACAGCATCACCGGCACCCTCGGGCCGCTGCCCGACCGTCCCGGAGACCACGCCGTCGGCGGCACTACCCGGTGGGTGCGAGGTAGCGCTGCAGGCTCGCCGGGTCGCCGGGGACGCCCCATGCTCGGAGCATGGTCTCGATCACTGCGTCGTTCCAGGCGTCCGGAGGCAGGTCGGCGAGCGCCCGGACGGCCTGGCGTTGCCGGTCATCGAGGTCCTCGAAGGGCTCGAGTTCCTCGCCCGACCTGCGTTCCTCCTCGTCATAGGGGGTCCGGATGCCGGTCAGGAACGGAGCCGACGTGTAGATCAGGGAGTCGCCCAGGTCGAGGAGGCCGAAAGCGAATGTCAGCGCCGCCCCGACCATCAGCCGCGTCTGCGTCATCGGGCCGTGGCGCAGCCGGTCCACGGCCCGGTCGAAGACGGCCGGATCGGCTTCGGCGCGCAGCAGGAATCGCGTGGCCGCCTCGGGCGAGCCCGAGGTGACGAGGGCACGGTAGGAGTCCTCGGTGTGGCCCAGGTTCGCCCAGACGGAGGAGACGGTGAGCTGCCCGATCACGGTCTCGTCCACCTCTCCCAGCCCCACGAGCGCGGTGGCCGCCGCGAGCCGGTGCACGCGACGGTCATCGGACAGGAACGCGCGGATGCGCGGTATCGCCGGCCGGTGCCCTAGCGCGCCGAGCGCGGTGATCACGTTGCTGAGCGTGTACGGGTCGGTCTCGGTCTCCAGGCGCGCGCTCAGAGCCGGGATCGAGGCGGCAGCCTCCTCCGGGAACAGGCCCAGCAGCGCGGCGGTCCAGGTGCGCAGGCCGCTGTCGGGAGACTCCAGCAGCGGCCGCAGCGCCGGGACGCCCGCCAGAACGGCGTCGTAGACGGCCAGCTCGGTCTCCAGGTTGCGCAGTTCGACCTCCGGATCCCGGTCCTTGCGCAGCCAGGTGCGGCGTTCGCGCTGGAAGTCGTTCGGCGCCTCCTGCACCCAGGCGTCGAGCCGGCGTTCCCAATCCTCGGGCGACATCGCGCGCCGTTCCCGCAGGTCGGTGCGCCAGGCGGCGATGTCGACACCGTGCGGCAGCATGTGGTCCGGGTAGCCGACGGACAGCATCGTGAGCAGAACGACGATCTCCTTGCGGTCGGGCGTGGCCGGATCCACCGCCAAGGCGACCAGGAAGGGCACCGCCGCGGCGCTGGCCGGATAGCGGGTTCCCTGGTGCCAGATGCAGTTCCACAGGTGGTCGTCGCGAGCCTCCCTGCGTTCGTCGGATGAGGGGGAGCGCAGTGCCCGCAGCGCGGCGGGGATCCCCTCCGCGGAGCCGTAGGCGTGACGGAGGCCCGCCCAGTCGATGTCGTCGAGTCCTTCAACAGGATCCATAAAGCCCGATTCTGTCGGGTAGCAGCGCCACCGTGGGCACCAGACTGAGAACCGCGCTCTGCGCGTTTATCCGTACCCAGCTCTGCCAAGAGACGAGTACGCCGGCACGTGGTGGGCGACGTGCTGGGCTGTAGGGGCCGAGGCTGGCGCATGCCGACGATGAAGGTCCGCCGAGTGCTCCGTGTCGTGACTGGCGTCGCAGCGGTACGCCCACCGAGCGCATGAACCCTGCTCTGGGAGCGAAGTGTGGCGGATGATTCGTGCGACTACGATCGATCGGACCGAGTCCCACGTTCTGGCCCTACACGGTTCATGGCACAGGCACCGACGGCGGCAAGTTCACCGAGGCGCTCAGCTCGGTCGAGGGGATCGTGGAAGTGTTCTGGAAGGTCCTCGCTGCGACCGCCCGCTAACAGCGGGGCAACCACTACTACAACCATCCACCCGTCCCTGAAGGACAGCTGCGACCGAATGAGCCTGATCATCGATTTCGAGCGCGACCCTCAAGGGCACCTGCTGCCCAACGGGGCACCCGTCGACCTGGCCACGACCAGCCCGGGCAATCTGCACGACTCGCTGTTCCGCGGCAGGCTCATCCTCCGTTCGGGCGATGTGGACCTCAGCACCGACGGCAGAAATTTCCTCGCCATGCTCAACGTCGTGACGTATTTCCCGCGCGCCTTCACGGACGCCGTCGTGTCGGGCCGCGGCAGCGTTCCGTTCTTCGACCAGGACGACGTCGTGAGGATCACTGTCGATGGCGACGCCGTCCAGTTGTCCCGCCTGTACAGCGACAGGGTCATCGACACCGGCAGGTCCGAGTTCTTCGCCGCGCTGATGGGCTTCCTCAACAGCAGCCTGACCCGGCTCACCGACTATCCGGAGCTGCTGAACAACTCGTATTTCCTCGACCTCCTCTTCGGAGAGCCGGCCTCCGGATTCACCAGAAGCGTCATACGGCGCGCATGAGCCCAGTTTCAGACGCTGCTGCCCCGATACACGACCAGCAGGCAGCCCCATCAGGGCACCCTCGGCCTTCGCCCTGGGCGTGAGCTGCCTGGGCTTCGGTGACGGTGGCCAAGCCAGGTACCGCACCGCCCCGGCCCGATGCCCTGTGCCGACCTCGGTACGGTCTTCCGCGGCAGCTCGGCCAGCAGGAGCCCACGGCACCGCCGCCGTGGGCCCACCCGCCAGAACCCGCAGGCCACACGGCCCATCAGATCCTCGAACATCATCTGCCACCGGCCAAGGCCTATTCGGCAGCGAAGAGGAGCGCGACACCGCCCAGCAGTTCAACCCAGAAGTAGAACCAGGACGGGTAGAACGCAGACGGTCTTTCGACCGCACGGGCCACCAGACGACCGAACGCCATTCCCAACAGCGCGACCGCAACGGCGGTAACGACCCCGTGCCCGATCTGCTCGACGTCGGCCGCCGCCAGCACCAGCAGGATCGCGATGGCCACGCCGAAACCGCCGTACACGGCGCGGATCTCAGTGCGGCCCTCAGGAGTGTCGGCGACCATCCGGAACGGCTTGATGAGCGCGGCGGGCATCAGCAGGCCGTAGACGCCCATACCCAGGAAGAAGACCGCCGCGGCGGAGATGATGATGACGGACATGGTGGGAGATGATTGCCCCGATGACCCCGCCGCCGCTTTCAGAAACGTGCTGCGGCCGAACGTCGCTGTGGCTGTGGCCCGGTCACGCGCTCTACAACGGACCCGCGCTGGACCTGGACATGCACTCGGGGGCCGTGGCCTGCCTGGCCGTCGGTCTGGACGACCCGTTCACCATCGACATCCCCCACCGTCCGACCCGCACGGCCCGAAGCGCCCTGATCGCGCCTCGGACCAGACACCGGCTCGTCGCACAAGGGCGCATGGTCTTCTGCTACTTCGATCCCTCATCCCCGCGCCGCGGAACCTGCGCCGACCAGATGACCGCCGGAGACGCCGTGCTCGGCCTCAATCACGCTGACGAGCGGCGCCTTCTCCACTTCCGGCCGACACAGAACTGGCTGGACTTGGCCGCCCCACCAGGCCCCATCCGCACCGATCCCCGCATCGATCAGGCCATCGCCACACTCCGGGCGCAGGTGCACCGGATGGTCTCCGCAGAGGAACTGGCGCGCGGTTGCGGCCTGTCCGTGTCCCGCTTCCTGCACCTGTTCGCAGCCCACACCGGCACCAGTTTCCGCCGCTACCGCCTGTGGACCCGAATGCTGCGCGCCGCCCAACTCGTCGCCGAGAACGAAGACCTCACCACCGCCGCCACTGAGGCGGGATTCGCGACCCCCTCACACTTCAGCGACGCCTTCCACCGCATGTTCGGCCTCCAGCCCAGCCGCCTGCTCGCCACCGGCGCCACGATCGTCGTCATCAAGCCCGCGCCCGCACCTGCCACACCAGCGGCAACCTGCACGAAAGAACTAAAGATCCGAAGTGGGAGGCCCCTCCTGTAGCGGGTTCCACTGATGTGTTGACCGGGTTCTGACGCTCTCTTACACTCTCGCCACCGCAGCTCGTCAAGTGCCTCATATTCGCGGGAGCACCAAATGACCGAGCCGAAGAAACGTTCCGAAACACTGAACGGCGTACCGGGCCAGGCCGAGCCCGTACCGCCCCCGGTCGTGGGTGGCGGACCGCCGGCGGGCGGCGGTCCTCCCGCGAGCGGTACGCAGCTGGAAGTCAGCCCGGATCGGCTTCGCCGGCTGGCGGGGCCGGCACAGGAGTTGGCGATCGACGTCCGCGTCGGTGCCGCCAAGGTGAGGCCCGACACCACGGCCGCCGTGGCGGCGCTGCGTGACGGGTGGGCCACCTCCGCGGCACTCGGCCGGCTGGTGAACGACTGGTCGGGCAAGCTGGACGATCTGGCCGGCCGGATCGGCGGCGTCGGCCAGAAGATCGGCCACGCCGCGGCGACGTACCGTGAGGCGGAGGACTACAGTCGCCGGGTCATCGAGGGGAACAGGACGACGATCCGGAGACCCTGACCATGGTGTCCTTCGAGCAACTGCGCGACGTCAGGCTGGGACCGGTCGGTGAGGCGGCCGACGCGTGGCTGCAACTCGCGCGGCGGCTGGAAGCCGTCCGCGACGGCGTCAGGGCCAGGCTGCTCGGGCAGCTGATCGAATGGCGCGGACCGGCCGCGAGCGCCGCGTACGCTGACGTCGCGGTGCTCCACGCCAAGGTGAACGCGGCGTCGATCCACGCGAAGGCGGTGCATCAACGGCTGGGGTACGCGGCCCGGCAGTTCACCAAGGCGCAGCGGCAGCTGCGGGACGCGATCGAGGATGCCCGCGCAGCCCGGCTCGTGGTCGGGCGGGGAGGGGCGCTCGAGTACTCGAAGGCCCTCGTCGAAGCCGACCCGTCCCCGCTGGCGCTGCTGGCCGTCAAGCAGCGTCATATGGACCCGATCGCCGCTCGTTTCCGGACGGCCCTTCAGATCGCGAACGAGGCCGACCGCCAGGTGAGCTCACTCCTGGGCGCACTCGGCGCCGAAGCGATCGAGGATCCCCACCAGTGGCTGCGGCATCCCAACGACGTCCCCGGCCGCCGCCCGTTGTCGGAGATCCTCGCGCGCTACCAGATCAACGATGACCCGAACGGCATGACCAGGTATCCCGACGGACTGCCGGGCCTCCTGTACGACGCCCTCGGCAAGCGCCGCGAGAACCTCACCGACGGGGAGCGCGACATCATCGACGCCCATCCGGCCGAGGCACTGAAGGCCGGAAAGATCAAAGACTTCGTCTGGGCGGAGTCCGAACGGCGCTACGAGGGCCGGGGCGTCTTCGAGGGACACGGCGACGCCTTCCGCCATGCCTACTGGAACGCCGTCATGCACATCGAGATGGGGGAGACCTGGAGCAAGGACTTCACCACCGCGCACGAACGTCAGCCCGGCAACCGGGACGTGCGAGAGGCGATGGACCTCCACAACAACGAGGTCGGCCGGCAGATTGCGCGCGAGCACCCGCACGCGTCCCGCGAGGAACTGGCCGGCCATGTCGAGCAGGCGGTACGGGACGGCCGCCTGGTGGTGATCGACCGCGACGTGCAGTTGCGCTGGAGCGACACCGTCCCTCCCGGGCAGACCGCCCCGGAGCAGGCGGTGTCGGATCCGCGGCGGGCCGCGACGCGGCCCGGGCACGATCCGCGTGATCTGCCGCCGGGGTGATGCGGATGGTACGCGGGATCGTCGCGATGTCAGCCGCGGTGTTCATACTGGTGGCGGCGTGCGGTGGTGGCGGGCTCTTCCATTCGGCCGACGACCGGGCCCTAGAGAAGGCGCTGGTCCGAGCCGGAGGGGAGGGACGCGCGTTGCGGCTGCGCGAGGTCGCCCGGTTCTCGTGGGACGAGGTCTACATCCTGCGGGGCGGGCTCCGGGGGAGCCGGATCAGGGAGATCACCGGGCAGGCGGTCGTGCCTGACGACGAGTGGTATCACAACGAGGACGGGGCGTTGCTGGTGTTCGTCGACGGAGGGAAGGCCGTACGCGCGATGCAGGCGGCGCCGAACCGGCTCGTCGCCGCGGGACCGTCCGAGAACGGCGGCGGGCGAACGCGCTGGGACCGCGACGTCGTCATCGAACCGAACGGCACCATTCGCGACGGCTGAACCCGCAGCAGAAGGACTCACCGCGGAGCCACCAGGCGTACACGTGCGCGGGGAGCAGATCCAGGCCGGATCGGCCTGGCCGACCGTAGGGATCTGGCGCAGGCGGATCGTGATCGCCGAGCTGCTCCAGGCCGTCAGCTCGCTGCGCGCAATCGCCAAGGGGTTTGGCCGTGCTCTCTCCACCATCGCCGCGAGGTGCGCCGCAACCGCGACCCGCGCACCGGCGATCACCGGTCCTTCCACGCCCAGCGGCGCACGGCCGTGGGGCGGGCACGTTCCAAGCAGGGCGAGATCCGATGCGATCCGGAGCTGACGGAATTCATCCAGGACCACCCGGACCGGCGTTGGAGTCCGGAGCGGGGGTGCTTTACGCGGGTGGACGAATTGGTACGGCCTCGCGAGGTACGCCGGGGAACGGGCCGGCGGTGCGCTGGTCAACCGGTACCGGACTGGGCTCGTAGAGCTCATAGCCGTTCCGGAGGAGTATGGGGATCGCCTCTTCCGGGGAGGACGCTCCGGGCCACCAGCTGACCTGCTGCCACGCATTGAACTTCCAGGTGGTGAGACCCTTGCTGAAGTAACTGGTGCCGTAGCGGCGCAGCAGAGTGCGGTCTCGGAGCAGGACCAGCTCCCCGCTGACGAATCCTCGCTCATCCATTTCGAAGACGAATCTCCAATGCCCGACGACATCCTCTGCTCGCGGTACGTCGACTCCTGGGTCGTCGTCGGCCACGTCAGTCCTCCTGTCGCCGGTCTGTCCTCTGTTTCCCATGATCTCCAAGAGCCTGGGAAGCTGCCCAACCTCCCGCGCGGCACAACGCATGCCGCGCGCCAGCCCCTCCAGCGCCGTCTGGCGCTCGTCCCCGGCCGCCAGATGCTCCTTGACGACCGCGAGCATCCCCGGCAGATGCGCCTCGACCTCGGCGGACGCGAGCGTTCGCAGCCACAGCGACCGCGCGGTGTCGAGGCGCACCTGCGCCGTCGTTATACGGGACGCGACGCGGCCCAGCGGTGGGTGTGGAAGCCGATGACGCCGCGAGCCCTGTCCAGTTCGGCGCGCGCAGGCCGGCGGCGTACTTCCTCACCGGCGTCCCGGCCCTCTAGGGGTGTTTGGGATGTGGTCACAGTGCTTGCTGCATGGAGGTGAACTGGAGGAGCCGGTGGCCTGTCAGGCGGCCGTCCCTCCAGCGTTGCGGATCAGCCGCTGGAGCACTTTCAGCGTGGTGACGTAGTCCTTGTCGTCGATGCCTTCGTGGAGGGCGGCACGGACCGCGGGGGCGTTGCGCGCGAGGTCGACGCGGGCCTGTTCGCCCTCCTCGGTGAGCCACAGCCGGTGGTCGGCGTCCCGGGTCAGCCAGCCGCGCTCCAGGAGGACCTCGGCCTCTGCCGCGAGATCGTCCCCGGGGCGGATGTAGGAGGCCATAGCCTCGCGCAGTTCGGGCAGGGTCATCCCCTCGCCGTCGGGGGAGATGTCGTTCGCCGACAGGTTGCGCAGCAGCCAGAACTGGGGCTGGGTGTAGCCCTTTTCGGCTTGCTGGGCCCGGGTGTACGCGATGAGTGCCTCGTAGGCGACACCGGTCCAGTACGCGGCGGGCTGCTTGACAAGTTCGGCGTCGGAGATTTGCTGAGTCGTCATGGGATGTCCCCTCAGGGCGTTTCGGTGTGGAGCCTGCACGTTGTGCAGGTCATACAGGGAACGTACGAGCTCAAGTGCAGTTGAGGGCAAGTAGATGATCTTTCGAAGGTCGTCGGTGCGAAGGCAAGGAGTCCAGTCCCAGGCTCCGAGCGGATACATGTTCATTCGACGGGGTCTGGTGGCGGGCCCGGACGGGTTCGCCCTGGCGGGACGTACCAGACAGATATGGGCCGTGGGAGACCGGCTACACGCGCTTCCGGCGATGGCAGACCGACGGGACCTGGGTGAACGTTGTCAAGAAGTTCCAGGTCAAAGTGGATGCCGTCTGCCACATCGAGTGGGAGGTGTCAGCGGACTCGACCGTCTGCCGGGCCTACCAGCACGCTGCCGGCGCCCGGAAAAGAGGGCTCCCGCAACGGGCCGGATGCGTCCCGACGGGCTGGCGGTTGAGCCGAACGACCACGCCCCTCGGCCGCTCGCGCGGCGGCCTGACCACCGGGATTCGCCTTGCGGTCGACGCCTACCTTCCACGTTCTGGGCGCCGTCATTACCGCCGGACAGCATGGTGACGCACCGGTGTTCACCGAGGTCATGGACCGCATCCGCATACCTCGCATCGGCGGCGGCCGTCCCCGCATCCGACGCACCCATGTCCTCGCCGACCGCGCAGACTCCTCCCGCGCGTTTCGTCCTACCTGCGCGAACGACAGATCCCGCACACCATTCCAGAGGAGCACGACCAGGCAGGACACCGCCTGCGGCGTGGCACGGCCGGCGGTCGCCCGCGCGGGTTCACCGCGAATGTACAAGCGCAGACACAAAGTCGAGTGCCGATTCGGCCTGCTGAAACAAGCTCGCTGTTTGCTGCTATAAAGCCACCGTCCAACTTGCCTTAATACGGAAGTCGCCGTGACCACATTTCAACACGTCCTAGAGGCGACACATGATGCCGCAGCGTATGACGGCGACTCCGCGAAGAAGTCCTCGCCCCCGACCGACCGACCCTTTCTCCTGTCCGGGCTCTCCACCTACCCTGCGTGGCCCGGTATGAGAAACCTCTGATCCGTAAGGCCGACATCACGGACTGCGGCATCCGTCGCAGATATCCGGATTATCCGAAGATCTGCCGCCTTTTCCTTGCGGTTTCCCGTGTGTGTACCCGGGACGACAAGGGGTAAGGGCGCCATCGAGTTTCAGCTCCAAGCCACAGTTGGACGGATTCATGTTCCGGCCTGCCCTCGAAATCCGGACGGGGCGCCACGTTCCAGTGCCAACGTTCCACGGTTCTGAGGGGAGGCCGGGGAGTCGGGCCGCCTGGTGGCCGGCCGCCTCTGAACGATGATGGGAACACCATGGACCGCCGCCCCGGCACGGGACGAACAGGTCGCGAAATCCGCGCTGTCCAACGTCCTCAGCGTCTACGGGAAGGACCGGCGATCCCGCATCTCCGACCCGGCGGACCCGCGCCGGGTCTTGTCCTGGCCCGTCCGCGAGACCCGGGACGACAAGGGCAACGGTGTCGCCTATGAGTACAAGCAGGAAGACGGCGCCGGGGTAAGACGCGACCACGACCCTCCGCGCAACCGCCGGGGCCTCGACGACCCGAGCCGGACGACCAACCGCTACACCCAACACCTTCGCTACGGCAATTGCGTGCCGCTGCTCGATGACGATGGCGGTCGGCCGGCGGTGCTCGCCGACGACGGGCCCGAGGGCGCCGTCCAGATGTCCGTCCAGGAGGTGTCCGAGCCGTCCTTCGACCAGATGTATGACCCGAACGACCAGCTCGGCCGGTACTCGGTATGCAACTGGGAGCTGTTCTTCCACACACCCGGTGACGATCGCGGCCCACCCGAGCAAGGCCGCGCCGCTGGCCGCGATGGAGAAGCGCGACGGCGAGGAACTCGCGCGGCGGCGGCGAAGGCACGAGATCGGCATGGCCCGGCTCGCCCGCGACGTGCGTTGCCTCGCCTGGAAGGCGGCCGAGGCGAACACCGCGGCCCTGCCGCGCGCGCGTGCGGCCACGTTCGCCCCGCTGCCGCCACTTCCAGTTCCTGCTCGGCCGTCCCGAGTCGTCCGAGGCCGACCGGCTGTGCGACGTCGGGACGACCCGGGCGCAGGTGACCGAGGCGAGCTTCCCCGAAGTGCACAAGAAGGTGGCGAGCAGTACGCGATCACCGTTCCGCAGGAGGGCCGGTCGGCGCGTACACCCCGACCTCTACCTCATTGTCCGTTACACGATCCGCTGACGCGCGACCCAAGGAGCGCTGGACCCATGATGAGCACGATTCCCCGCACAGGGAGGCCCTGATGGCGCCCGCCGTGTGGAGCCCGTTCGGGGGCCCGAGTGACGTCCCCGTGCGTTCGATCGCCGGAGTCTCGATCGGCCCGAACATGCTGCACGTCGTCGACGAGCAGGGAACGGTCTGGAGCTGCGAGGTATGGGGGGACCCGCCGGACGGCTTCTTCAACCCCGCTGAGTACTGGACCTCCCAGGGCACGCCCGCCGCCGGCGTCACGGCCGCCGCGGACGTCGGCGTGCTCGACGCGGAAGGCAGCGAGCCGCGGCCCACCTGGGTGTTCGTGATCGGTAGCGACAGGCGCCTGTGGGCGAGGACGGCCGAGGACGTGGGGGGCGCGGCCCACTGGACCTGGGTCGACCATGGAGCCCCGGACGGCAACCCGATCAAGACCGGCGTCGCCCCGATCGCGGTGGACGCCTTCGGAGGCTCGCCGGCCGTGCACGTGCTGGCCGACGACGGGCGCCTCTGGATGCGCTCCATGTCCGGGGACGGCTGGCGCTGGCGTGACCGCGGCGTACCGGAGGGCTGGCCGATCTCCGCGATCGTGGGTGCGGCCGCCCTCCCGACCGATGCGGAACCGCTGCCGATCGCCGCCGTCGCCACCGGCGACGGGCATCTGTGGATCAGCACGCCGGACGGCGATTCCTTCAACTGGAGCGATCTGGGCACACCCGCCCCGGAAGAGAAGGTCGTGGCCGGGATCGGCATCGAGGTCGTGACCGAGCCGACCGCTTCGAGGGCCCTGAACATCGTCGTTCTCGGCTCACCCGGCGGGCAGGTGTGGACGTGCCGCTGGGAGCCCGGGAAACCTCCGTCCTGGAAGGCGCACGGGCGGCCCGCCGACGCGCGGATCCGCAGCGCCGTCGGGACCGCGTCCGATCCGGCGGACGAGGCCGGCTGCCTCATCTCGGTCATCGGAAACGACCATCAGGTCTGGGTGATCGCTTCGGCGTCCCCGGGCGCGGCCTGGTCACGCTGGGACCCGCCGTCCGACGCCACCACGGTCGCCGCGGGCCGGGCCGTCATGCTGGGCCGGCCGTGCGCGGTGGTGCTGGACGCCGCCCGGCGCGTCCACATCGTGACCCCGGCGACGGGGTTCGCGGACGAGGAGGCCCGCTGACGGTGTCCGTCCGGCGGACAGGCTACGGAAGTCCGGCCGAGTTCACCTGGGCGCGGGCGACGGCGCCGCCGCAGTCATCGCCATCGGCACGAGCGGCGGCCAAGTCCACCGGCGCAGGCGCACCGGGACGGGGTGGCCGTTAGAAGCATGTCGGGCCTCGCCCGGCGCTGCGAGCGTGCTCGACACGGCCCTGCTCACGGCGAGCGCAGGCAAGCTCACACCGGTTCTCGTCGGAGACGACCTGCGGGTCTGGCTGCACCGTCCGGCAACGACGCCCACGCCATGGACCGGCCTGGCCGGACCCACCCCGGACCCGCCCCGGATGCGAACCGGCTGCACCTCCTGGACCCCAGCCCACATCGCCGCGAGCACCACCCGCCCACGGCACGGAGTTCAGGCACACCCTCGTGGTCAACAGCGTCACCGGACGGCCGTGGGTATGCCAGGGAATCGAGCCCGCCGCCACCTGACTCCGCACCGCCTCGGACGCCGACCGCGTCGCCCTGGAATTCGCGACAACACCCGCGTCCGTCGCGGCCGGTGCGGCCCGAAGAGCCGGGGAACGAAGGCTCGCCGGACATCGTCAACGTCTTCTGAGGGCGGTTAGTGTTCCCATGGGCCGGGGCGGGCGGTGGAAGCACATGTGGATTGGCTGCGGAGCATGAGACGCCGGAGCGCTGACGCAGAGCTGCGACGCAAGCAGAAGGCGGTGGAGAGACTGCGGGCGCGCGCCGCGTCCGCGCCCGCCCGCCACCGCCCCAAGCTCTCCGCCGCGTTGAACGATCTCGCCCTCGTCCTCACGGCGCAGGGCCGGTCGTCCGAGGCGCTGCCGATCGCTCATGAGGCGCTCGCGATCGAGCGGGAACTGGCGCAGGCCAAGCCCGCCCGGCACCTCCCCGATCTGGCGACCTTGCTGTACAACCTCGGCATCACGCTGATGCATCTGGAGCGCCCGTCCGAGGCGCTGGCCGCCCATCAGGAAGGGTTGGCGATCTGGCGGGAGCTGCCCGAGACCGCCACTGCTCGCCACCGTTCCGAGCTCTCGGACTCGCTGAACGCTCTCGCCAACACCCTGAGGAAGCTGGACCGATCGGTTGAGGCACTGACGCACCGGGAGGAAGCGGTGGCGATCAGGCGGGAACTGGCACGATCGGACCCCGCCCTCTACCGCGCCACCCTGGCGAACGGTTTGTACGACCTCGGCATCACGTACGCCGAACTGGGGCGGCCTGCGGACGCGTTGCCGGTCGAGAGGGAGGCGGAGGCGATCTGGCGAGATCTATTCGAATCCGGCGTGGATCACTCCATCCCCGGGCTCGCCGTCACATGTGCCACGCTCGGCGCCAGGTTCACGGAGCTGGGACGGGCGGCTGAAGGCCTTCCCTTCGCGCAGGACGCGGTGGAGATCTACCGGGGGATGTTCCAGGCGAACCCGGCCTACGGCCCGCATCTGGCCGATTCGCTGTCCGTCCTCGGCGACGCGCTCGAAGGCCTGGGACGCCATGAGGAGGCGCGAACCGCACGAGACGAGGCGAGCCGGTACCCCCAGAACCTCTGAGACGGGTGCCGAGCCAGTGATCCCTCCCCGGGAAGCCACTCCACCCAGGCTTGGATCTCGGCCCGATGGCGGGTGCGTACGGCCGCAAGTAGGCAGCCTCCGGTAACCCGGCCGTGACCAGGAGAACTGGCCGGTGCTCAAGCCGGTCGCCCTGAGTCTCCTTTCGACAGGCCGATCACCGCCGCCCGCCGCGCCCGCCGACCGTATCGACGAGGGGGCCCAAGATCGGTATATTTCGCGTCTTCGCGGAAGATGATCACAGGGGGCAGGGTGTCGTACAAGCGGCCGAGTCGGCGGGAATTCGGCAGGCTGGTGGGGTTGGCGGCGCTGGGGACGGCGTCACCGGGGCTGCTGTCAGGGTGTGCGCCCGCCACGGGTACGGCGGTCAGGGCGGGTGCCGCCGCGCGTACCTGGAAGGTCACCGGTACGGCGGGCAGCGGGCTGGGCGGCTTCGACTCGGCGGTCAAGAAGCTCATGCAGGCCCGCGACATTCCCGGCGGCTCCCTGGCCGTGACCTATAAGGGCAAACTCGTGCTGGCGCGCGGCTACAGCTGGAGCGACGACGCGTCCCTCAGCGTCCAGCCAACATCGCTGTTCCGACTCGCCAGCCTCAGCAAGGCCATCACCGCGACGGCGGTGACGCGGCTCGTTCAGGACGGCAAGCTCAGCCTGTCCGCCCCGGTCACCGACCTGCTCGAGCTGACTCCGCCGGACGGCAAGAGCGCCGACCCCCGCCTGTCGCAGGTCACCGTGCGCCGCCTCTTGCAGCATCTGGGCGGCTGGGACCGCGACGTCTCCGGCGACTTCACCCACCGCGACCGGGACGTCGCCGCGAGCCTGGGCGTCTCGCTGCCGATCAGCCGGGCGGACATGATGCGGTACGGGACGGGCCTGAAACTCGACCACGACCCCGGCACCACCTACGCCTACAGCAACTACGGCTACCTCCTGCTCGGCGAGATCATCGCCAAGGTCTCGGGCACCACCTACGCCGACTACGTGCAGCGCAACGTCTTCGCTCCCGTCGGGATCACGCGCGCCAGGCCCGGAAGGTCGCTGCGCGCCGATGCCGCCGCGGGCGAGGTGCCGTACTTCTCCCAGTACACCGGCAAGTCCGTCTTCGACGCCGCCGGCACTACCGTTCCCGGCCCGTACGGGACGTTCAACGTGGAGAACCGCACCGCGATGGGCGGCTGGCTCGCCTCGGCCGTCGACTACGCCCGCTACAGCACCATCCTGGACGGGACGACCAGCGTGCTGAGCAAGGCATCGGTGGAGAAGGTGTTCGCCAAGCCCGAGACCGGCCTGAACTCCGGCGGTTCCTACTACGGCTTCGGCTGGTTCGTCCGGGACGTCACCGGCGGCCGCAACACCTGGCACGACGGCTCACTGACCGGCAGCAGCACCATCGTGACCCGCCGCTACGACGGCGTGAGCTGGACCCTGCTGTTCGACCAGCGCGACGACCCCTCCGGCCTGACCTACAACTACAGCGACTTCAGCGCACCCCTCCACGATGTCGCCAACGCCATCACCACCTGGCCCACCACCGACCTGTTCGGCAAATACCTTTGATGGCTGCCTGGTCGGCGCGTCTGCTTCAGTCCCCGAAGCGGGCTACGGGCCGACCGGTGACCTGGTTGTTCTTGAGGCGTTCGAGTCCCTCGCCGATCTCGGTGAACCCGATTTTCGGTGTAGGCGGGCACGATCTCCCTGGCGAGGAGAAGGCCGAGGACCTCCTCGATGTCTTCCACTATGCCGCCGAGGGAACCGGTGATGGACTTTCCGAGGATGCTCGGACCGGCCACCGTGGAGGTCGGTGCGCCGAGACCGACGTTGACGACCTTCCCGCCGAACCGCCGTACCGCGTTGAGCGCCTTCCGGGTCGTGTCGATGAGCCAGCGGAACACCGCCGGGCCGAGTTCCTAGATGGGGGTCGTCGGGCCCATGACGCCGGCGTTGTTGCAGATCACGTCGGCCCGGCCGAATCGGTCGATGGTCGCCTGGGCGAGTGCCTCGACGGCGTTGGGGGACGCGGACGTCGGTGGTGACCGCGAGCGTCTCGACCACATGGTCGGCGGCCACCCGGCTCACACTGGCGGTCACCTCCTCGGTGCGCAGGGGTGAGGACCCGCTTCGGGTGACGGACCGCGGGCCGCCGCAGGCGAGCCGGCGGGTGATCCGGGTGAGGGGGCGCCCGACCGACCCAGCGGCGCGGGATGACCGCGAACCGCGCCGCTCAGGCGGCCTGCGCACGATGTGCGGCGTGATGCGCAGGAGCGTGTTCGGCCAGTCGAGCGGCCCTCCGGCGAAGCCGCCGTCCCAGAAGAGGTACCGCACCGCTGTGCGAGGGCGGGTAGCGGCGCGTTCGCAGACCCCGCGTGGAGGGCGGCCTGGACGCGGTCGGGCACGGACGTCCACCGGAGGTCGTGGTGCTCGCCGTGGTGCTCGCCGGCGCGTTCCCGCTCGGTCACCCGGGCCTGATGGCCAGTACGGCGTCGGCGACCGCTCGGAGGGTGGCGACGGGGTCGTCGCCGAGCGGGTAGACGCCGACCTGGTCCGCGCCGGCGTCGAGGTGTGCGATCAGGCCGCGTGCGAGGCCGGGCGGGTCGCCGTAGGCGAGCAGCGCGTCGATGACGCGGTCGCTACCGGTGCCGGAGAGGTCCTCGTCGGTGAAGCCCAGCCGCCGGAGGTTGTTCGCGTAGTTGGTGACCTGCAACGCCTGCCCGGGCGGTGCGGCCCGGGCGACGGCGCGGGCCCGCTCGGCGTCGGGCTCCGGCAGCGCGAAGTGGCCGGGGAGCAGCAGCCTGTCCGCGCCGAGGAGCTCCCTCGCCCGCCGGGTGTGCTCGGGCGTGACCATGCCAGGGATGGCACCCGCGGTGCGTTCGCGGGCCAACCGCAGCATTCTCGGACCGAGGGCGGCCAGCACCACCCGCTCGGCCGGAACACCTGCCAGCGTCAGCCGGTGCACGTAGGACGCCAAGGTGTCGTACGGCGACGCCCACTCGGCGTGCACCTCGCGGTGCCCGATCCCGACGCCGAGGATGAACCGGCCGGGATGCCTGGCGACGATCCGGTGGTAGGAGGCGGCGACGGTCTCGGCGTCGGCGGTCCACACGTTGACCACGCTCGTGCCGACCACCATCCGGGTCGTGGCGTCGAGCAGCTTCTCCGCGAAGGCGAGGTCGGCCGGTGGCGATGCGTCCAGCCACAGCGTGCCGTAGCCGGCCCGCTCCACCTCCACCGCGCTCTCCGGGCTCACTTCGTGCTCGCGCAGATGGGCGCCGAGCAGGCCCAAATCGATGTCCATGATCCGATCCCAGCACCACGCCCCATCGGCGACCAGAACCGGTTCCGACGCGCTCGATAACCTGGCGGCATCGTCGCAGAACAGAGGGGGGCTCGGTGGAACTGCGCGCACTGCACTACTTCGTCGTGGTCGCCGACGAGCTGCACTTCGGGCGGGCCGCCGAGCGGCTGCACATCGCCCAGCCCGCGGTGAGCAGGCGGATCGCCCAACTGGAACGGGAGCTGGGAGTCAGGCTGCTGGACCGTTCACCGCGCCGGGTCCGGCTCACCGCCGCGGGGCACCGGGTGCTCGCCGCGGCGCGTGATGCCCTCGCGGCCGCGGACCGGGTCCGGGCCGCCGCCGGTGAGCCGGCGGGCACCATGCGCATCGGTACGGCCGCCGGGTTCAGCGCTCGCCTGGAGCGCGGGATTGACGCGCTGCGCGAGCACCCCTCGGCGCGCGGTGTCGACGTCGCGCTGGTCGACCTTCCGCTGGCGGCCCGCCTGGACGAGGTACGACGAGGCGAGATCGATCTGGCACTGGCTCGGGGGGTGCGTTCGGCGCCCGGGCTGAGGGTGCTGCCGACGTGGACGGAGCAGCTGTTCGCGGTCGTGTCCGCGCGGCACCCGGCCGCCGGTCACGCGACGATCGACCCGGCCGATCTCGCCGTCGGCGACCTGCGGATCCCGTCACGGGAGCACGCCCTGTTCCTGCCGGAGGCCTTGACGGCCGCGATGCGGAAGGCCGGGGTCGAAGCCCGGGCCGGCCGCCTTGCCGGGACGGTCCAGGACACGCTCGTCGAGGTCGGTGCCAATCCACGCAGCTGGACCGTGCTGCCAGGCGACCAGGTCGCGGAGATCCGCTCCGCCCGGGTGCGGGCGATCCCGTTCGCACCGCAGACCACGATCACCGGCAGCGTCGTCGTACCGGTCGACCTCCCGCACACCTGCGCCGGCGCCCACCAGGCGGCCTTCGGAGACTGACCCGTCCACAGCATGAGCAGGTGCGGCTTGACGCCGCGCAGGAACGGGTCGGTGGCCTTGTTGAACAGCTGGATCGGCGTGATCGACGGTCGGAACGCCTCGTGGCCGAGGAAAAGGCTCGGAGCCATGACTACTTCGTCCAGGGCGGGCCGAGCTCGGCGGCGAAGCCGATGGAGTCAGGGGCATGCAGGGCTGTAGCCAGATGATCAGACACCACGCACCGCAGCCCAGTACGCCACCAGACCCCGCGCTCAACACCGCTGGACCGTCCAGCAGGGGCGTCAACCAAGGCCGCACAAGCGGGGCGCCACAGCGAGTGGACGCGACGCTCTCCAAAGAGAGATGCGAACCGGCAACGCCAGGACGACGCCTGCCAAGTAGCGCTGAAAACCCTCAGCCGTTATCACCAAAGGTCACAGGCCCGGTTGTTACGTCGGGCTTGCTGGTGGGTGGGTTGCGGCGAGGTGGTCGTGGAGTTCGGCGTGGCGGAACTGGTAGTAGGGGCCGACCGTGCGGAGCAGGCCGAGGCGGTGGCAGTCGTCCAGGAAGGGCATCAGCCGGCGTGGCAGGTGACCGGCTCGTGCCAGCTTCCAGGTGGTGAGCTGGTAGGCCCACCAAGCCCGGTGGTTTCCGAATGCGAGCCCGAACGGGAGCCCGAATCCGGACCCGATCCCGAGCATGAGCACGTCGTCGGGGGCGAACTTGGGCCCGAAAAAGTGCCAGGTCGTAAGCGTATACGTGAGCGCGATGGCGACGATGATGGTGCTGAATCGGAGCAGGTTCAGTCTTCTGTCGGTGCGCCAGCTGCTCATCGGTGTTGTGGCGTGCTGGGTCGGTGCTGGTGTCGCCGCCCAAGCCATGATCCCCAGTGCAAGCGTGAGGGGGAACCCGAACAAGAGCGCGAACACGAGCCCTACTCGGAGCCCGGTCGCGAACGCGTTGGCAAGCACGGCTGCCAGGAGCCCGAGCCAATCCGAGAGCCCGGACGCGTACTGGTACGCGAGCTCGGCCGCGAAGCCGGCCGCGAGCCCGAACGCGAATGCCACCGCGGTCCCGACCGGGAGCCTGACCGCGAGGTGGCGGGCGAGGGCGGCCGAGCGTCGGCGGATGCGCAGGTCGGCGTATCCGGGTGAGTCTTGCCCCCATGACGGTGCCGTGAGCCCGACCACGAGGCCGAGCGGGAACCCGAACGAGAGCCCGAGGACCCCGGCGATGAGTGCGTACTCAAGCCCGTACTCAAGCCCGATCGGAAGCCCGAACACGAGCCCGCCCACGAGTCCGGGGACAAGGGTGATGACGAGGGCGAAGACGAGTCGGGTGGTGGGGGTGAAGGCGTTGGTGGTGGCGGCCAGTCGCCACCAGACGAGGTCGCGGGTGCCCTGGCCGCCGTGGGCGGGTTGGGTGGTGAGGTGGTGGGCCAGGTATCCCAGCCAGTGGCGGACCTGGGCGGGGTCGTGGCGGCGGCGGGGGCGGAACGGTTCGGCGGGGGTGTCGGCAGGGGGACGGGTGGTGATCACGGTGGGGATGAGCTGGTCGAGCAGGTGGGCCTGGAGCGCGGCGGGGGTGGGGAAGCGGTCCGGGTCGGTCAGTGGGGTGGGGTCGGTGCCGGGGGCGGTGTAGACGGTGCGGACCAGCCACAGTCCCAGCGGGGTGGAGGTGAGGTCGGCCAGTGCCGTCGCCGGCCGGTGCGCCGGGCCGGGCGGGGTCTGGTCGGCGGGGGGTGTGGCGCGCAGCGCGGTGAGGGTCTGCTGCCAGGCCGGTCCGGGGGAGGGCGGCAGGCAGCGGGTGAGGTGGTCGGCGGCGGCCTCGGGCGTGAGCGGGCGCGGTTCGAGCACGGCGGCGGAGGTGATGACGTCCCCGGCGGTGCTGATGGCGGTGGTGAACTCGGTGGTGCGGCTGGTGAGGATGAGCTGGTCGTCGCCGCCCAGGGAGCGGTTCAGTGCGGTGATGACGGCGGTCTGGGCGGGTGGGGGCAGCTCGTCCAGGCCGTCCAGGACCGGCAGGATGTGCCCGCGCCCGGCCAGGGCCGCTGCCACCTGGGCGCCCAGCTCGGGTGCGCGTAGCGCCGGATAGTCGCCGGTGAGCCGGGCGGCGATCCAGTCTTGCAGGCGGGGGTGGCGGTGGGTGTCCCAGCCGGCCACCGGCAGCAGTACCGGGACCGGTTCGTCGGCGGTGCGGGTGGCCAGCAGGTGCAGCAGCAGTTGGAGCGCCAGCGTGGTCTTGCCGGTGCCCGGTCCGCCCAGGATCACCAGCCGGCGCCGCCGGGTGCGGCGGAACCGGTCGGCCAGCGAGTCGATGTCGGCGCTGGAGGCCGCCCACCACAACCGCACCGGCCCGCCCCCAGGCCCGCCGGGCGGTGCGGCGGACGGGTCGATGTTGATGGCGTGGTCCATCAACTCGGCCGCGTCCGGGGTCCGCCACCGGACCGGGATCGGGTCCGGGTCGTCCAGCGACCGCAGCCGCGCCTCCTGCTTCCACTGCTGGTCCACCAGCTCGGCCAGCACCTGCTTGGCCTGCGCCACGGTGTCCGCCGCCGGTGCGGTGGCGCCGACCCGGCGGGAGCGCTGCCGGGCCCACCGCGCTGTGCCGACCAGGGCCACCGCGGCGGCCAGGAGCGCCCCGGTCAGCTGCGCGCGGTTCGCCGCGTCCTCCAGCCCGGCCTTTCCCTTGCCGATCACCGGGTCGACGGTCACCCAGGCCAGCACCAGCACCCCGGCCACCGCCGCCACTACCGCCAGCCACGGCCGCCATCCTTTGCCCCTGCCCACGATGCCATCCTGACGCCGATGCGCCGCACACCGCTGACAAAGGTCCAGACCTTCCAACAAAGATCCAGACCCCTCCATACCTGCCCGCCCGAATACAACCGGCGGTCGGCCCGAAACGGGAAGGGCGTGGAGGCGCGGCCACCGGTCGCCAGCGCTCAGGCGGCCGACATATAGGGATGCCGGTCAGGCGAGGGCAGGATGCGGCGGCCACCATGACGGCGGGCTAACGGGATCGCGCCGCCTCGGTATGAATAGCCCCTCAACCCACTCCGAATGCGATCAACTACGGCATCGCTCGATACGTGGAGATGAAACGGCGTGTCACAAGATCTGCGACAGAGCCGCTCAACGTCCACAGCTGTCGTTCCGACATGGGATCGGATCTGCTGCCCGTCTTCTTCTCTGCGGGGCCGTTGACGTGAACCTGGGCTAGGAGGTGACCGATTCGCCGGGTTGTCTGTCGTTGCTCTGGTTCGGACGGGCAGGTCGGGCGACGGTCAGGTCGCATCGCCCGTCGGTGCAAGAGCGCCGCAACCGACCCATGGAGATGGTCTGCACCAGCCCGATCGTCCAGCAGGTGGGACACCCGCGTAGCGTCAGCAGGCCGATCGGTACGAGCAGGAGGCTGCCGAGCCCCACCACCGGCAGCAGCGCGAACGAACCGATCAAGGCCCCGAACCCCACCGCGCCGCGTAGCAGATGCCGAGGCAGCGAGGTGCTCGCAAAGCTCGACTTGTCAGTCATCGCCGCCTCCTGGGGACGAGTGGGTTGGGCCCTGCAGCGTGTGGTGAACCGCCGCACGAGCGCGATGCAGCCGCGACTTCATCGCTGCGACGCTGAGGCCGAGCGCGTCGGCGACCATCCGCCCGCTGTAGCCCTGGACGTCTCGCATGATCAGCACGTGGCGCTGGTCGGCCGGCAGAGCGGCGATCGCCGCGGCCACCCGGCCGGCCTCCAAGCGTTGCAGAACCTCGTCCTCGGCCGAGACCGTGCTGAAGTCCGGAATCGGTTCGTGGTGCCGCGTTCTCAGCTTCGCCCGCCGCAAGCACTCGTTGCGGACGATGCGGAACATCCACGACGCCAGCGCACCAGAGGCCCGCAGTGTCCCGATCTTGCGATACAGAATGATCAACGCCTCCTGCGCGGCGTCCTCGGCGTCTTCGGGCGACGCGCACAGCGAGCGGGCGAATCTGCGCACGTGCGGATGCGAGCCGGACACCAACGCGGCGATCGACTCCAGGTCACCGCCCTGCGCGGCTGCGATGAGCCGTTCACCGGGCCAGGTTCCCTCAGCCACGCGAGCGGCCCCGCCGACGTAGCACGGTGAAACTGCACGCGCAGACGAGCACGGCCACGCCGATCAGAGCGGCACCAACGATCATGACAACCTCCCGGTCCTGTCCCGACGCTGTTGTCGGCACACCTAAGAGAGGAGCGAACTCGTTCAAAGGATTCACCCGCCTCCAAGACCGATGAGCTGTGTACGTTGAGCAGTTGCTCCGGCCGTGGCAGCGCGACCCCGTTCACCAGTATGTGCGGCTCTGCAAGAACGACGCGGTGGCTCCGCTCCCGCTCGGCCGATCCCACGGCCTCGGACGGCTACCCGATGGATCACGAGTCATCCCGACGCCCTGCGGTCCGACGACGCAGCGGCGCCCACAAGGAGATCTCGTAAGCCTTGTCTGGAGGCGGACGCCGCCACCTGGCCCGTCCGCGCCTTCGCCACCATGACGCGCGACCTGCGCAGGAACTGCCTCTGTGCCTGGTTCGACGCCGTCCGCCGCAGCGACGTGCCCACCTGGTGTCCAG
This sequence comes from Spirillospora sp. NPDC029432, assembly GCF_040703975.1. Classification (NCBI taxonomy): domain Bacteria; kingdom Bacillati; phylum Actinomycetota; class Actinomycetes; order Streptosporangiales; family Thermomonosporaceae; genus Spirillospora; species Spirillospora sp. NPDC029432. The sequence goes on along the minus strand of NZ_JBEZWH010000006.1, from coordinate 56,639 downwards.
TACGCCGATGGCCTGTCGCCGACCGAGATGCGGTGACCGCCGGGGCTGTCAGTGCCCTGTCCCGCGGGGGAGGCCGAGGGCCAGAACACAAGAGTCGAGCGGATTAAGAGGGACGGCTACGGGGCGCGCCAACTTCGATCTTCTCCGAAACGGATCCTGGTTCGAGACCGAGGTCCACCATCACAAGATCAGCGACAGAGCCGATGGACGTGCAGAGCCGCCGTTGGAGCGATTGGACGTCGGCTCGCTGCAACCAAGTCCGGTGGGGCGGGGTTTCCAGGTCGTTGCCGGTGAGAGGAGCGGGTGGCGACCATGGGATCTTCGGCGGAAGACCGACAGGCGTCAGGCGATGCGTGGGCGGTCATGGAGAAGTTCTATGCGGCAGAGGCGGCGTACGTGGCCGCAGGCGGGCATGGCAAGGCGAGCTACGAGCAGGCGGCCGCGTGTCTGGATCCGGAAGTGGTGCTGCATCAGGCTCCGGGCCTGCCGTTCACAGGAAGCGGGACGTGGCGGGGACGCGACGGCATGGAGCGGTTCCTGGCCCTGTTCAGTGAGGTCTGGGAATCGATGGAGTTTCTGGAACAGCAGCACTGGGGCGATGCGGACACCGTGGTGGTGCGCAATCGGGTCCGGTTCCGTGCCCGGGCCACTGGCCGCGAGGTGGAGACGTTGATCTTGCAGCTGATCAGCGTTCGGGATGGGCGCATGCTCGAATGCCGTCCCTTCTATTGGGATCCGGCTGCCATAGCCGAAGCCTGTGGCTCGGCGGGTCCGCAATGGGAGAGCGAGGATCCGGCGGTGTGATCAGCCGGCCGCGGCGATCTCGGAGTTGACGGCGGCGGGGCGGTAGCCGGGGCCGTTGATGGCGCTCACTTCGCAGTGGCGCAGCGAGGCGCCACCAGCGGGCCGTCCCCTGCGGGTACTGCGCACAGTGGGCCTGTTCAACCCGGTTTCCCGAGTGAACTCCGAGAGCGTCATACCCCATCCCCGCAAGGCCCGGAACCGGCGTAGCTCAAGCCGGCGCTCGGCCTCAACCACCGTGACCGTCCCCAATACAAGTGATCGACCCCGCTCGGAAGGCTTCGGCGTTGGCTCCTTGGTTGATTCCCTCAACGACTTTCAAGGTCGGAAAAGGGCCTCGGATCTAAGCTCCGAAGCAGAGCCCGCCGCGATCATGCCAAGCCGGTTCCTCTGGTGCTGCCCCGGTGTCGTTCCGTCCACGTCCAGCCCCATTCCTGTACCGGGCGTGTTGCTGAGTGCCGTCTGTAGCGATGCCGCTGAGCCAACGTGAGCAGGCCCTCACCTCCGCCGAGAGGAGGACTACGAGGAATGGAAGATCGAAGCCATCTCGTACAGAGCAGTAGATCCGCACCCGGCTGCAGCTCATCCAGGGTGCTCGCAGGACCAAGCAGTAACAGACCGGCTGCCCCGGCGTACCGCCAGGGCGGTCAACCGCCCATCACGCGGCCAAGGCGACGAACAGCAGGAGGCTGGCGGAACAGGCTCGCGCCTGGTGAGACCCCGCCAGCCTCCATCGCAGATTGACAACCTCAGTGAGGAGTCAACGCGCCATGGTACGCGTGGTTCACAGCCTCCAGGAAGGCCCGTTTCCGATCGGATCGCCGTCGGCGCCGGTCGGCGCGTACTCCGCCAGCTCGGGGCGCGCTCTTGCGCACCTCGTAAATGACCCAGCCGCGCACGCACTTGCCGGGCCGTACAGACTTGCCGAACCCCTCGCCGGGGAACAGCGGCACCGAGAACCAATCGTCCGACCAGGCGCTGACCGGCTCGGCGATGGTCGAGTCTGCGTAGGTCAATGACCACGGCTCCCAGGACACGCCCACCGGTCCCGGACCCGCCTCGATGCAGACGCGCACATCGAGACCGGCGAACACGTACCCGGAGCGGTCCGGCGGGAACCGGCTCGGCAACGGCTGCCGGTACGCGAATGCGGTCGCCGTGACCGGGAACGGATCATTGGACAGGGTGAATGGCTGCTTCAGCCGGAGCGGGCCAGGCGGGCTCGTCGGCGTGCTGGGCGCGGTGGCCGCCGAAGTGGCCGTCGCTGGCGGTGTCGCGGTTGGCCGCGCGCCCCCGGAGGAGCAGGCGCCCGGCAACAACGCTGGCGCCGCGCCGAGCAACACGGCACACCACCGCCAGGCCCAGCGGATGGTCATCGGGGTCACGCTGGCAGCGTGCCGTAGACGCCCTGCTCACAACGGCTGGTAGCCGGTAGCGGCCAACAGGGCAGCCACCCGTGCCGTCAAGCGGTCGCTGTGCCGCGATCACCGGTGCGTGCATTTCGCTGTCGCGCACCGCGCAATGGAGTGATGACGGGATCTCGTAAGCTGCGCGCCTGGCCAGGCGCTTACCGCCCCATCTGGGTCATCGCTGAATACGCCGGGCGCTCGGCTGAGACGTTCCGCACCTGGCCCAAGGACGGCGACCTGCCATCCCTGACCGACGAGCAGACCGGCGAACTCCTCATCGATGTCGTCGCCGCCTTCAAGCTCCATGAGGCGCGCCCGATGCGGCGCCGCCGCGCCGGAAAATGGCTCCGGCGCTTGACAAGATCAGCTCTCTTAACCACTCCGTGCGTGGGCACCCCCTTGCCCGAAAACGATTCGACCGCCGCGCCGGGTCTTCGCATGTCAGGGACCAGCAACGTCCCCGTCCTGCAGCCGGCGTCGCAGCGACACCGCGACGATCAACAGCCCGATACCCGCGAACCCGGCCACGCGCCCCAAGAACCTCGGCTGGGCCCGTGCAGACTCGCATGCCTCTTCGAATCTCTGTGCGGTGGCAGCGATGATCCCGGAGATGTCGTTCCCGACAGAGATGAATTTCGCAGTGGTTCTCGGGCGCAGCGCGGACCCGCAATCCACCTGCATCCCCAGTCCCGCAGATGCGTTCACCGGGTAGAGCCCGATCAGCAACGCCACCAGCAACGCCACTCCGCCGGCCAGCACGATCCATCGTCTGTTCACCCGCAGCATCTAAGCCTGGCACGCTCCCCGCGCAGGTAGCGGCGGCCGGATCAGGCCACTGGAACGGCTCGAGCTGGCCCCGACCGCGTACGAAGCATCCGCTCGAAAGGCCTGCGAAGCCATGACCAGTCCCGCAGGGGCTGCGATCGGCTGTGCTCGTCGCTGCGGGATATGGAGCGGCCAGAGTGGCCTTTGCTTCGGTCGTGCGGGACTTGCGCTCGCACAGGGCGTGCGCGGGTGAGGCCTGCGTGATCGGGGCGGTTCCAGTCAGTGGACGAGCGGCTTCCGCCGGGGTGCGCGGGTCCGGACGATGACAAGCGAAGCGTGGTGGGGACGGATCTGGAGGGCCTATGACGCCTGGTGGGATGGACGAGGTGCGAACGCCTCCGGTACGAGGCTCGCGGTGTTCGCGGACGGCTCCGGAAACCCGAACGTACTGAGCGGCTTCTGCCGTACATGAGCGATTTCCTGGTTCGAGATGGCGGGCCGGTTCGAGTTCGAGCTCGACACAGGACGGCCGATCCACCGCTGGGAGCGTGCGGCCGGGATCAACCTCGTGCGGTCGTGAGGCCGGGCCGACGCCGCGCGGCCGTGGCCCCGAGGCGATTCGTTGCGGGGCGGACACGACCGCGATGCGGCCTTTCGTCGAGCGCGAAACAGGTGAGCCGTGCGCCGGCCGATCGAGGAGGAAACAGTGCAGTTGCCAGCGGATTTCCGGGTCCTGGAGGGATCGCCGGTCCGTATCGCTCTGCCCTACGTCGAGCCGGACTGGAGCTGATCAGATGGGAATCGAGCTGATCCTGGACATGGCCGGAGACGCTCACGGAGAGCGGATCGCGCTGGGCGGGCGCGATGGCGGGCTCTCGTTCGCCGGTCTCTGCCGCGTGGCCGACGGCGGTGCGGCCGTGCTCGGAGCGGCGGGGGCGGGCAGCGTCGTCCACATCGGGCTGAACGGGCCGGTCCTGCCGTCGCTGGTGTTCGCCGCGGCGAAGGCGGGGCTACCGCTGACGCCGATCAACTACCGGCTCTCCGCTCAGCGGATCGCCTCGCTCGTCGGCGAGTTGGACCGCCCGTACGTCGTGGCGGACCGCGCGTTCGCCGGCCAGGTGTCCGCGCACGCGCGGTCCGAGGACTGGATCGGGTCGGCTTCGGCCGCCGAGCCCGCGCCGGCGCCTGGGGCGGCCGATGACGACCCGGCCGTGGTGCTGTTCACCAGCGGTACGACCGCAAGGCCGAAAGGGGTGGTCCTGCGGCACGCGCACCTGCTGAGCTACGTGCTGGAGACCGTGGAGTTCGGTGCCGCGGACGAGGACGACGCCGTCCTGGTGAGCGTGCCGCCGTACCACATCGCGGGCGTCGGTTCCGTGCTGAGCAACCTCTACGCGGGCCGTCGCATGGCCTACCTGCCCGACTTCACCCCGCGCGGCTGGCTCGACCTCGTGCGGGACGACGCGGTGACGCACGCGATGGTGGTGCCGACGATGCTCGCCAGGATCGTGGACGAGCTGGCCGGCGCCGAGGCGGACGTGCCGTCGCTCCGTTCGATCGCGTACGGCGGTGCGCGGATGCCGCCGACGGTGCTCCGGGCCGCCCTGGCCGCGTTCCCCCGCACCGACTTCGTCAACGCCTACGGCCTCACCGAGACCAGTTCGACCATCGCGGTGCTGGGGCCCGAGGACCACCGGGCGGCCCTGGCCGGAGACCCGGTCGCGGTCGAACGGCTCGGCTCGGTCGGCCGGATGGTGCCCGGGGTCGAGTGCGCGGTCCGCGACGGTGACGGCAGGCGGCTGGCGCCCGGCGAGGTCGGCGAGATCTGGGTGCGGGGCGCGCAGGTCTCGGGGGAGTACCGGGGGACGGGCAGCGTCCTCGACGCGGACGGCTGGTTCCCCACCCGCGACCGGGGGCGCCTCGATGGCGACGGCTACCTGTTCGTCCACGGCCGCGCGGACGACACGATCATCCGGGGCGGCGAGAACATCGCTCCGGCGGAGATCGAGGACGTCCTGGCCGAGCATCCGGCCGTGCACCAGGTCGCGGTGCTCGGGATGCCCGACGACGAATGGGGCGAGCGGATCGTCGCCGTCGTCGTGCCGGTGGCCGGCGCCGCACCGGAGCCGGACGACGTCCGCGCGTTCGTGCGCGCCCGCCTGAGGTCGTCACGCACCCCCGACGACGTCGTCTTCCAGGCCGACCTTCCCTACACGCCCACCGGAAAGCTGCTGCGCCGCGAGCTGGCGCGCCGGCTCACCTGAAAGAGAGGCACGAAGATGGCTGACCATCATGCCGCGGAGCTGCTCGGGCTGACCGGCGCGGTCGCGCTGGTGACCGGTGGCGGCGGCGGTATCCCCAAGGCGACGGCGATCGCGCTGGCCAAGGCGGGGGCGGACGTCGCCGTCGTGGACATCGCCGAGGAGTACGCCGCGCGGACCGTCAAGGAGGTCGAGGCGCTCGGGCGCCGGGCGATCGCGCTGGGCGCCGACGTCCGCGTCCCCGAGCAGGTACGCGCGATGGTGGAGGAGACCCGGACCGGGCTCGGCCCGATCACGGTGGCCGTCAACGGCGTCGGCAGCCTCGGCGCGACCACCCCGAAGTCGTTCCTCGACTACGACCTCGCCGAGTGGAACGGCCCCATCGAGCTGAACCTCACCTCCGCGATGCTGTGCATGCAGGCCGAGGCCCTGGCGATGATCCGCGACGGGGTACCGGGAAGGATCGTCAACTTCGGCTCCACCAGCGGGGTGACCGCGGCGCCGTCGGTCTCGCACTACGGCGCCGCGAACGCGGGCGTGCTCCACCTGACCCGCTCGGTGGCACTCGAACTGGCGCCGTACGGCATCCGGGTGAACTGCGTCGTGCCCGGAACGCACGACATCGACCGCGCCGGGCGCGAGACCCCCACCTCCCGCCGTCCCGGGCAGGCCGAGTTCATGCGGAAGGCGGCCGAGGCCACGCCGCAGGGGCGGCTCGGGGGCGCCGAGGAGACCGCGGGCGTCGCGGTGTTCCTCGCCTCCGACCTCTCCTCGTACATGACGGGGCACTCGGTGGTCTCCGACGGAGGGATCACGCACACCACGCGGCGGCCGGCCGTGGGAGCGCTCAAGCCCGCGGCCCTGAGCGACATCGGGAGCCCCTCATGAGCGGCGCGGCCGATCTGGAGATCATCGACTGCCACAACCACATCCTGCGGACCGCCGACCACAGCTGCGACCTCTACAGCAATCTCCTGCGGTTCAGCGCGGCGATGGGGCTGCCCGACAAGCCCGGCTTCTTCGGAACCCCGGACGAGGCCGAGCGCGTCAGGGCCGCGACCGGCATCTCGCACATGAACATCCTGATGTTCACCTGGTCCGGGGTGTACTGGCGGCAGGGCCGCAGCATCCTGCCCGACGACCCGGCCGACCGGGCCCGCGAAGAGGAGGGACTGCGGCGCCGCATCGTCCGGCGCGTCCAGGACAACAACACCTGGGCGCTCGACCAGACCGCCCGCGATCCGCAGCTGAGCTGCTTCGTCGGCGTGGACCCCGTGCTCATGGACGAGGACACGCTGCTGGCCGAGGTGGAGAACGGGATCCGCAGGGGCGCCCTCGGCGTCAAGCACGTGCCGATGAACCACGGCACCGAGGGCGACGACCCGAGGATGTGGCCGGTCTTCGACTACTGCGCCTCCGCCGGAGTGCCGATCCTGACCCAGGCGGCCGGGTTCATGCCCGGCCGTCCCCGCCACTACGCCAAGGCCCTCGGCGACTTCCCGGAGCTCAAGCTGATCTTCGCCCACCTGGGCCACGACCGCACGTTCGGCCAGGGCGCCGACGCCGAGGTGGTCGAGCTGGCGAACACGTTCCCCGGCGTCCACACCGATGTCTCGCTCCGGCTCATCGAGGTGGCCGAAGGCCACGTGAGCCCTGAGGACATGGCCGCGCATCTGCGCGCGATCGGCACCGACCGGATCCTGTTCGGCAGCAACTGGGTGATCAGCGAGTACCTCTGGTTCCGCGCCCGACCCGGCGTGATCCCGGAGACCAGCCACGAGCGGCTGGACGCCGAACTGGAGGTACTGCGGACGCTGCCGCTCACCGACGACGAGCGGGCGGACCTGGCCGCGCGGAACTTCCGCCGCATCACCGGGCTGGGCACGTGACCCGGGAGCGGCCGCACGTCGCGGTCGTCACGGGCGCCAGCCGCGGCATCGGCCGCGCCATCGCGCGCAGGCTCGCCGCCGACGGCATCGCGGTCGCGGCGGTCTCGCGAACGCTGCGGCCCGGCGACGGCGCCCTGACCGGATCGCTCGACGAGACGGTCGCGCGGATCACGGCCGACGGAGGCCGCGCGATGGCCATCGCCTTCGACCTCGGCGCGCCCGCGGCCGACCGGAGCCACATCCTCGACCTCGCCCGGGAGCGCTTCGGTGCCCCCGTGGACATCGTGGTGAACAACGCCGCCGCGGCACGGCACTTCGACCTGCGGTTCCCCGACATGACGAGGGCGGCGTTCCGCGAGGCGGTCGAGACGAACGTGTGGGCCGCCTGGGAACTCGCCGCCGCCGCCGTACCGGGCATGCGGGAACGGGGAGCCGGCTGGATCCTGAACATCTCCTCATCCCAGGCGGGCCCGCGCAAGGGACCGCCGTTCAAGGACAACCCGACCAACGGCGCCACGCTCTACGGCGGTACCAAGGCCTTCATCGACCGGATGACCACCGGCGCGGCCATGGAGCTCTACGACGACCACATCGCCGTGAACGCGCTCGCGCCCGAGTACCAGATCGCCACCGACAACGCGCTCTCGGTCGCCGGTGTCCGGCGCGACAACTCCGAACCCGAGGAGACCCTCGCCGAGGCCGCGCTCGCGTTGTGCACCGGCGATCCGGAGAAGCTCACCGGACGCGTCGCCTACAACCTCTCGCTGCTCGTCGAGCTCGGCCGCCCCGTGCGCACCCTCGACGGCCGCGCGCTCGTCCCCGGCTGGCAACCGGGCGACATCGCCCCTGACCGGCTCCGAACCCCCTACCTCACCCCCTACCTCACAGCGTGAACGGGAGGCCGAGACCATGCCCCTCAAACCGTGGATGAAGCTCATGTCGGTCGACGATCATCTGATCGAGCACCCCAGCGTGTGGACCGACCGGCTGCCCCGCAAATACCTGGAGCGCGGGCCCCGGATCCTCGACGAGCCCTCGTCGACCGGCGGCCCGCCGATCCAGGTGTGGCACTACGAGGGCAAGCGGTTCCCCTCCATCGGCCTCAACGCCGTCGCGGGCAAGCGGCCGGAGGAGTACGGCGTCGAACCCGTCCGCTACGCCGACATGATCCCGGGCTGCTACGACCCCGCGGCCCGCATCGTCGACATGGACCTCGACGGCGTGTACGGGGCGGCCAACTTCCCCTCGTTCCCCCGGTTCGCCGGCGCGCTCTTCACCGCCGAGAGCGAGGACCACGACCTCGCCCTCGCCTGCGTCAAGGCGTACAACGACTTCGTCATCGACGAGTGGTGCGCGGTGGCGCCGCACCGGTTCATCCCGCTGATCATCCTGCCGCTGTGGGACCCGGGGCTGTGCGTGGAGGAGATCCACCGCTGCGCGGCCAAGGGCGCCAAGGGCATCACCTTCCCCGAGAACACCGTCCCGCTGGGGCTCCCCTCGATCTACACCGACCACTGGGACCGGGTCTTCTCGGTCGCGGAGGAGACGAACATGCCGCTGTGCATGCACTTCGGCTCCTCCGGCTCGCCGCCCGCCACCGCGCCCGAGGCGCCGTACGCGGTGACGATCTCCCTGTACGGCACCAACTCGATGTCGGCGACCGCGCACCTGCTGTTCTCGCCGGTGTTCCACCGCCATCCCCGGCTGAAGGTGGCGCTGTCGGAGGGCGGCGTCGGCTGGGTCCCGTACCTGCTGGAGCGCATCGACGGCACCTGGGACCGGCACCGCTGGTACCAGAACGTGGTCAAGGACGTTCGTCCCTCGGACCTGTTCCGCAAGCACATCTACGGCTGCTTCATCGACGACGTCGCGGGCCTGAAGAACCGGCACGACATCGGTATCGGCAACATGACCTGGGAGTGCGACTACCCGCACTCGGACTCCTACTGGCCGCACAGCCGCAGATACGCCGAGAAGGTGTTCGCCGACATCCCCGATGACGAGGTGCACCGGATCGTCGAGCTGAACACGCGCGAGCTGTTCGACTTCCACGAGAGTGGGAAGGCCGGCTGACCGCATGAACGAGAGACGGGCCGGGGCCTCCGACTGGACCGAGCAGGACCTCCTCACCCGCGAGCTCGCGCTCGAACGGCTGGCCGAGGCCGAGGCGGAGACGGTGACCGCGCTGGAGGAACTGCGCGCAAGCCCGGCGGCCGACCCGGGCGCCGTTGAGCTGCTCGAACGGCGCCTGAGCGCTCTGGAGGCGAGCCGAGCGCGCCTGGCCACCTGAGCCGCCGTACCGAAGCGATCCCCGACGAGCTCCGTGAACGGCGTCTCCGCGCGGAGCGTCACCGTGCCGAGCCCGGACACCGCGAGCGGCGGCCGCCCGATGAGGGCGCGGCCTCCGTCCAGTCGGGTGAAGGGGTTCTCCTCGGGAGCGCTATCGCCGACGATTTGACGGACATATTCGAAGGCGAGTTCGGCGGTGTCGCCCTTATCGGCCTTCTCGTTCTATTGCGTGCTCACGGCCGTCCTCTTTGGATTGAAGCGTAGAGCGGTCGCCGTCAGAGTCGCGCGTTCCACTGAGCAGAATGCCGACTTCCTAGGGTGGTGGCCGCCGCCTAGATTCACCTCAAAGCGCGGCCGTCGCATGACGATTATCGGCACGATCGCTGTCATGACCGCGCTTCTTCGGTGCAGACAAGGGGCGGCGCATGAACTCCACTTCCGGCGGGTCCGGCTTTCTTGCCGGAATGCGGGTGCTCGAAGTCTCCACGACCATTGCCGGCGCTTATGCGGGCAAACTCTTCGCTGACGTGGGCGCCGAAGTCCTGCTGTACGAGCCCGAAGGCGGGCACCCGTTGCGGGAACGCGCCCGGCGCGGCGCGGACGCTCCCCTCTTCGCGTTCCTCGCCGCCGGGAAGTCATCGAGCGGGCGTGACTGGACCGAGCTCGCCCGGGACGCGGACCTGGTGATCGTCGAGGCCGGCGACGCGCCCGATGGCGCCCTGCTGGATCGGCTCGCCGAACGGGCGGTCGTCGTGGCGATCACGCCGTGGGGGCTGACCGGCCCGTGGGCGGGGAGCGGGCGGCCGTGGACGGAGTTCACGGTGCAGGCCGAGTCCGGATCGCTGAGCCACCGCGGCGAACCGGCGGGCCACCCGCTGGCCCTGGGCGGCGGCGAGGAGCTGTGGGTGGCGGGCTCGTTCGCCGCGACCGCCGGGCTCGCCGCCCTCGCCGGCGGCTCCGGTGAGATCGCCGACGTGTCCCTGCTCGAAGTGACGACCTACGCCGCGACGATGTTCGCCGATGTCGCGGCGACGCTCCGGGGCGACTCGCGCGACCCGGTGGTGCAGCGGCGCAGGCTCGTCCCGTCGGTCGAGCCCGCCGCGGACGGCTGGGTCGGGTTCAACCTCGCGTCGGCCCAGAACTTCGAGGACTTCGTCGTCCTGATCGAGCGCCCCGACTGGCTGGACGACGAGGAGATGAAGACGTTCGAGGGCCGCTACCGGCGCGCCGAGGAGTTCTCCGCGGCCGTGCGCGCCTGGAGCCGGACCCGCACCGTCGCCGAGATCGTTCAGGCCGCCCGCGACTTCCGCATCCCCTGCGCGCCGGTGCACAGCGCCGCGACGATCGTCGAGGACGAGCACGTCGTCGCGCGCGGCTTCTATGTCGACGACGCGTCCGGGCGCTTCCGGCACCCCGCCGTGCCCTTCCTGTTCGACGGCGTGCGCCCGGCGTCGGCCCGCCCGGCACCCGAACCCCGCGGTACGGCGGGCTTCGCGGCGCCGAGCAGCGGCGGCGCGGGCGACAGCACGGGCGGTGGTACGGGCGCCGGGGACCTGCCGCTGGCCGGGCTGCGTGTGGTCGACTTCGGCAACTGGTGGGTCGGGTCGCTCGCCGGCACGATGCTCGGCTCGCTCGGCGCCGACGTGATCAAGGTCGAGGCCACCCGCAGGGTCGACGGGGCGCGCATGCTCGGCGGCACCCTCACCCGCGATCCGCGGTGGTGGGAGTACAGCTGGGTCTATCTCGGCGCCAACCACAACAAGCGGGCCGTGACGCTGGACCTCACCGACCCCGAGGGGCGGGAGCTCGTCGAGCGCCTGATCGCCGACGCCGACGTGCTGCTGGAGAACTACGCCCCCAGGGTGCTGGACAACGCGGGCCTCGGTTGGGACCGGGTCCGCGAGATCAACCCGCGGGCGGTGATGCTGCGGATGCCCGCGTTCGGGCTGACCGGTCCGCGCAAGGACATGGTCGGGTTCGCGCAGACGGTCGAGCAGTACTCGGGGATGTGCTGGCGCACGGGGTATCCGGACGGCCCGCCGGTGAATCCGAGCGGTCCCGCCGACCCCATGGGCGGCTCCAACGCGATGTTCGCTCTGCTCACCGCCCTCCGGCACCGCGAGCGCACCGGTACGGGTCTGCTCGTGGAGGCGCCGCTGGTGGAGGCGGCGCTGACGATGACCGCCGAACAGGTCGTGGAGTGGACCGCCTGCGGCACGCTGCTCGAACGCGACGGCAACCATGCGCGCGGGCACGCTCCGCAAGGCGTCTACGCCGGTGCCGGAACGGAGCAGTGGCTCGCGGTCTCCGTGGTGACCGATGAGCAGTGGCGCGCGCTGGCCGCCTTCACCGGCATCGAGAGCTGGACGGACGCGGCGCTGGCGAGCCCGGCGGGGCGGTGGGCGCAGCGGTACCGCCTCGACGAGGACCTGCGCGCCTGGGCGGCGGGACGGGACGTGGCTGCGACGGCGGAGGCCCTGCTCGCGGCGGGCGTCCCGGCGGCGCACGTCGTCGACCAGCGGTTCGTGCACGAGCACCCCCAGGTCGCCGCCCGCGGCTACTTCGAAGACGTCGACCACCCCGTCCACGGGCGCGTTCCGATCCCCGTTCTGCCGTTCCGGCTCGGCCGGATCGGTTCCTGGTCCCGGCTCGCGCCGCCGACCGTGGGCCAGCACAACGGCGAGGTACTGGAGAAGGAACTCGGCCTGTCCCGGCAGCGGATCGACGAACTCGCCGAACGGAACGCCGTCGGCGACAGGCCCGCCGGGCTGTGACCCCACCCAACCCGAGGAGAGCCCCATGGCAGACGACATTCCGGCGAGCAGGCTGGCCGGCGGATTCAGCTGGACCGAGTGCCCCCGCTGGCATGACGGCCGCTTCTACTTCTCGGACATGTACAACGCGCGCGTCCTGACCCTTGACGACGCCGGCAAGGCCGAGACGTACCTGGACCTGTCCGGCCGGGACGCCGTCGACGGGCAGCGGATCGTCCTGGTGGGCACCGGGTTCCTGCCGGACGGGCGGATGCTGGTCAACTCGATGTTCGAACGGCTGGTGCTGGTCCACGACGGGACGAGTGCCCGCGTCCACGCCGACCTGAGAGAGCTCGCGGCCGGCCCGATCAACGACATGGTCGTGGACGCGGACGGCCGCGCGTACGTGACCCAGCTCGGCTTCGACCTCTACGCGGGGGAGGAGCCGAAGGAGTCGCCGCTGATCGTCGTCGAGCCGGACGGCACCGCGCGGATCGCCGCGGAGGCGGGCCCGCTGATGTGCGGCAACGGCATCGCGATCTCCGCCGACGGCCGGACGCTGGTGACCGCGGAGGTCTTCGCCGACCGGATCACCGCGTTCGACATCGCCGCGGACGGCACCCTCGGCGGGCGCCGCGTCTTCGCGGAGATCCCGCCGATCCCGGACGGGCTGTGCCTGGACGGCGAGGGCGCGGTCTGGGTCGCCTTCCCCGCCGGCGGCGAGGTGCTCCGCGTACGCGAGGGCGGCGAGGTCCTGGCCAAGGTGACCGCGCCGCAGGCCGAGGCCGGCAGCACCACCGCGTGCGGGCTCGGCGGGGACGACCGCCGCACGCTCTACGTCTGCTGCGGCTTCGAGGTCATGGACTTCGACAAGTCGAGCAAGGAAGGCCAGGGCTCCATCTGGACGGCGCGCGTCCCGGTGTCCGGCGGCGCCGCCCGTCCCTGAACGACCAGACGAGGAGGAGATCCCATGACCCGCTTGGACTTCACCGACCGCGTGGTGATCGTTACCGGAGCCGGCCGCGGCCTCGGCCGGGCGTACGCGGAACTGCTCGCCGCCCGCGGAGCGGCCGTGGTGGTCAACGACCTCGGCGGCGCGGTCGACGGCACGCCCCGGGACGAGGACCCGGCCGCCGAAGCGGTCGCGGCGATCACCGGGGCCGGGGGGCGGGCCGTCGCCTCGACCGCGTCGGTGGCCACGGAGGAGGGCGCGGAGGCCATCGTCGCCACGGCGATTTCGGCTTTCGGCCGCCTCGACGCGGTGGTCAACAACGCCGGCATCTACTCCGTCCGGCCGTGGCTGGAGTTGCCCGCGTCGAAGTACCAGGACTTCCTGGACGTCCACTATCTCGGCAGCGTCCGCGTCAGCCGCGCGGCGTGGCCCCACCTGGTCGCCTCCGGGCAGGGCCGCATCGTCAACACGGTCTCCGCCGCCATGCTCGGTGTCCCGGACATGGTGCACTACGGCTCGGCCAAGGGCGCGGTGTACGGGCTCACCCGCAACCTCGCGGTGGCCGGGCACGCGCACGGGATCAGGGTCAACGCCATCGCGCCCGGCGCGGGCACCCGCATGATGGACGAGGCCAAGGACGCGCTGCCGCCCGGCACCGCCGAGTTCATGAAGGAGCACATGCCGCCGTCGATGGTGGCCCCCGTCGCCGCCTATCTGGCCCATGACGACTGCGCCGTAACCGGCGAGGTCTTCAATGTCGCGGGCGGTGCCGTGTCCAGGCTCGTGGTCGGCAGCACCGCCGGGATCTCCGACCCGGGTCTGACGCCGGAGACCGTGGCCGAGCGGCTCGGCGAGATCCTCGCCGTGGACCGGGTCGAACCCGCCGAGCTGATGCTGCCGACACCGGCGGCCGGCGCGTGAACACCGGAGCCGACTGGACGATCGAGGTCGACCGGTCCGTCTGCATCGGCAACAAGATGTGCGTCTCCGTGGCGCCGGACGCGTTCGAGATGGCCGAGGGCAAGGCGCGGGCGCGCACCGAAAACGTCAGCCCGTCGGAGAGCGTGGCCGACGCCTACGAGTCGTGCCCGGTGTCCGTCATCGTCGTGCGCGACGCGACGGGCGAAGAGATCGAACCCGGAAACTGAAGCCCGAAGGACAGCCATGACCGAGATCGCCGCCCAGTACCCCTTCGCGCCGACGGCCCCTGCACAGGCCGCGGAGAACTACCGCCACGTCATCGCCGACCGGCCGATGACCAAGGTGGACTTCCCGTTCGGCGGAGAGGGCTGGGTCATCCACCGCCACCAGGCGGCCCGGCAGATGCTGGAGAGCTCCAAGTTCGTCCGGGGCCCGTTCGCGCGCGGCGAGCGGGACGTCCCGTTCTTCGTCCCGTTCCCCGACTTCCTTAAGGGCACCCTGCAGTTCGCCGACCCGCCGGACCACACGCGGCTTCGCAGGCTCGTCGCCAAGGCGTTCACCGCCCGCCGGGTCGCCCTGCTGCGCGAGGGTACGCAGCGCATCGCCGACGAGCTGCTCGACGGCATGGCCGAGCACGGCTCGCCGGCCGACCTGGTCGGGCACTTCTCGCTCCCGCTGCCGATCCGGGTGCTGAGCGAGCTGCTCGGCGTGCCCGCCGAGGACCGGGACAGGTTCATCGAGTGGAGCAAGTCCACGCTGGCCACGTCGGGGATGACCCAGGAAGCGATCATCGAGTCGGGCGCCCGGCTCCACGTGTACATGTCCGAGCTGATCGCGGAGCGCCGCGCCGAGCAGCGCGACGACCTGCTCAGCGCCCTCGCGACCGCCCGCGACAAGGACGAATCGCTGACCGACGAGGAGATCCTGCCCATCGCGATGCTGCTGATCATCGGCGGCTTCGACAACACGGCCAACTTCATCAACCTCGGCGTCCTGGCCCTGCTCCGCAACCCGGACCAGAAGGAGGCCCTCCTGGCCGACATCGATGCGGTGGCCCCGACGGCGGTGGAGGAGGTCCTCCGGCACGGCCACTTCGCCGTCGGTGAGAAGGCGGGGGGACTGGGCTCGCTCGTCCCGTACGTGGCCACCGAGGACGTGGAGATCGACGGCACCCTGATCAGGGAGGGCGAATGCGTGGCGCTGGACCCGTCCAGCGTCAACCACGACCCGGCGGTCTTCGAGGACCCGGCGAGCTTCGACGTCGCCCGGGAGCGCAACCCGCACCTGACCCTCAACCACGGTGTCCACCATTGTCTCGGCGCCCCGCTCGCGCGGATGGAGATGCAGGTCGCGCTCGGCTCCCTGTTCCGCCGCTTTCCGACGCTGAAGGCGGCCGGCGAGCCGGAGTACGCGTCCGAGTTCCTCACCGCCGGAATCAACGCCTTCCCGGTCTCCTGGTGAGCCGATGCACTTTCTGGATATCTGATGCCGAAGATCACCACGCTGGACGAGTTCGAGGCCGCCTACAAGGAACGGCTCGGAGAACCGATGCCGCCCCGTCCCTGGCGTACGGTCACCGAGGAATGGCTGTCCCGCTACGCCGACGGGGCCGGCGACTACAACCCGCTCTACCGCGACCGTGCGTACGCCGAAGCCGGGCCCAACCACGATCTCGTCGCGCCGCCGGGGTTCCTCTTCTCCGTCAACTTCGGAGCGAACGCCTCCATCTGGGGACACATCCCCGAGGCCGACGTGTCGATGCG
Source organism: Spirillospora sp. NPDC029432 (assembly GCF_040703975.1). Lineage (NCBI taxonomy): Bacteria > Bacillati > Actinomycetota > Actinomycetes > Streptosporangiales > Thermomonosporaceae > Spirillospora > Spirillospora sp. NPDC029432. The sequence continues at coordinate 40,836 of NZ_JBEZWH010000006.1, read as the reverse complement.
GGATCTCACGATCCTCTACCTGGGCGCCACTGCGGAATGGCACCGGCCGATCTGGCTCGGTGACCGCCTGCGGAGCATCGAGACGCCGTCCGGCATCCGGCGGACCAGGACCCGCCAGACGGGCGAGGCCTTGATCTGCACGGGAACCACCGACTACTGGAACTCGCGCGGCGAACTGGTGGCGACGCTGACCAACGAGATGCTCCGCTTCCCCAACCAGGGCACCGGCGTCGAGTCGTCACTGGCCGAGGACGGCTCGGCGCCGAGGATCGCGCCGGACCCGCTGGTGTGGGAACGCGTCCGCCGCGGAGCCGAGCCCCGCTACTGGGAGTCCGTCGCCGGCGGCGAGCCGATCCCCGAACTGCCCAAGGGCACCTACACCACGACCGAGCTCTACCTGTTCGCGCACGGCGCGCTCAGCACCCGGCGTTCCCGGAAGGTCGACGAGGGCACCATCGACATGGGCGCCGGCGGCCGCGCCGACCCCGAGTACGCGCGCGCCGCAAGGGCGCAGGCCGCCTCGTTCGACTACGGGCCCCAGCGGATCTGCTGGCTCCTCCAGGCGGTGACCGACTGGATGGGCGATCATGGCACGCCGGTGCGGGCGAAGGCCCGGCTCCGGCGCCCCAACCTGGTGGGCGACACCAACACCGTCCGGGGCGCCGTACTGCGCACGTACCGCGAGGGAACAGAGGGAACGCTGGCCGACGTGTCGGTGGAGAACGTCAACCATGCCGGTGCCGTCACGGCCGATGCCGTCGTGACCGTCCGGCTCCCGGGCCAGGGCACCATCACGGCCGATCACCCGCTGTTCGCGCCACCCTCCGAGACCGAGCCCGGCGTCTACAACTGACCGAGGAACCCTTCATGCAACTACGACCAGGTCTGAAGCTGAACAGCGCCGTGTCGGAGGCCCAGGTCGTCGTCGTCCGCGCACCGGCCGGTGACGTCGACCTCCGCTGCGGAGGAGAACCCATGACCGCCGCCGGCGCGTCCGGTCCGCCGCGCGAGACCGCCGGCGGTGAACCGCTGCTGATCGGCAAACGCTACGCCGACGACACCGGAACCCTCGAACTGCTCTGCACGAAGGCGGGCGCCGGCGGCCTCAGCGTCGGGGACCGGCCGCTGGCCGTCAAGGCGGCCAAAGCGCTCCCCGCATCCGACTGACCCGCACCTGGAGGACGACCCTTGAACAAGCTGTGCCGAGAGCTGGGCATCGAGTACCCCATCTTCGCCTTCAGCCATTGCCGGGACGTCGTCGCCGCCGTGTCCCGCGCCGGCGGTATGGGCGTGCTCGGCATCGTGGCGATGTCGCCGGAAGAGATCGACATGGAACTCCGCTGGCTGGAGGCCAACTCCGGTGGACGGCCGTACGGCGTCGACATCGTGGCGCCGGTGCGCACGGCCGACCGCGACGCCGGCCTGAAGGACGCCGAGGGCATGCGCGACCGGCTGGAGGCGATGATCTCCAAGGAGCACCGGGACTACGCCGAGGACCTGATGCGGCGGTACGAGGTCCCGCCGCTGCCGGAGTCGAACGGTCACCAGGACTGGACGACCGCGGGATTCACTGCGGCCGGCGGCGAGGAGCAGATCGATGTCGTGCTGAACCACGACCACGGGTTGCTGGTGAGCGCGCTCGGGCCGCCGCCCGCCTGGCTCGTCGACCGCGCCCACGAGCGCGGCACCAAGGTCGGGGCGCTCGTCGGCAAGCCCCACCAGGCGTCCCGCAACGTCGAGCTGGGCGTGGACGTCGTCATCTGCCAGTCGTACGAGGCGGCGGCGCACACCGGTGAGATCGGCGGGATGGTGCTGATCCCCGACGTCGTGGACGCGGCCGGCGACGTGCCGGTCCTCGCCGCGGGAGGCATCGGCTCCGGCCGGCAGATGGCGGCCGCCATGAGCCTGGGCGCGCAGGGCGTGTGGACGGGTTCGATCTGGCTGACGTGCCGCGAGGCGCCGGCCGAGCCGCACGAGGTCGAACGGCTGCTGGGCATGACGTCCACCGACACCGTCCGTTCGACCTCCCAGACGGGCAAGCCGAACCGGCAGATCCGGACGGCCTGGACCGAGGCGTGGGACGACCCCGCGAGCCCGGGCGCCCTGCCGATGCCGCTGCAGTACATGCTGTACGCCGAGTACACCGCGCGCGCCAAGCGGGCCGGCGTCCAGGAACTCGTGGGCGGGCCGATCGGCCAGGTCGTGAGCCGGATGACGCGGGTCCAGTCCGCCAGGGACATCGTGTTCGGCATGGTCGAGGAGTACCTGGAGACCCTCCAGAGGATGAGCGCACAACTCGACGCCCTCACCGAGGGGTGAAATCCGCCGCCACGGGATGGGCGGGCGCCCGCCTGCCTCTCGACGTCCTTGACGTCATTGGCGTCTCGCGGCGCACCGCCCGGAGAACGGACGGCTTCGCCGGGCGGCTAGGCTACGGCGCCTAGGCTCGATGCGTCGGCACATGCTCCCAGGGGAAGGAAGGTGGTCCTCGTGGCGGGCTCCGGGCGCCGGACGCTGACCGAGCGGCGTGCCGAGGAGCTCCGGTACTCGGTGGCGCTCATCGCGGTCGAGCTGTTCGCGCTGGACGGCGGGACCAGCACCACGGTCGAGGCCATCTGCGAGCGCGCCGGGATCTCCCAGCGGACCTTCTACCGCCATTTCGCGGTCAAGGAGGACGTGGTGGTGCCGCTGTTCGAGCGGTCCGCGGAGTCCATCCTGGAGGCGCTGGAGGACGCGTCGGCCGGTGGTGGGGTGGTCACCGTCCTGGCGGAGATCTTCTACCCCAGGACGATGTTCCGGGACGGTCCTCCCACGCTGTTCCAGCGCAGGTTCCTGTCGGTCATCCGGGACTCTCCCGAGTACCTGCTGCGCTGGCACGCGCTGGACGAGCCGTTGACCGGCCCCATCGCGGACTTCCTCGCGGCCCGGGGGCTGGCCGGCGACGCGCCGTTCGAACGGCGGCTGCGCGCCGGCCTGGTGGTGCACGCCGCGCGGCTGACCTACTACCACTGGATCCGCGCCGACGCGCCGCAAGAGCTGGATGAGCTGCACGAACTGCTCGAACAGGCGATGGCCTCGCTGGTGAGGTCCTGGATGCCGGAGCCCGCGGGTCAGGGGTGACGGGGACGGGGCGGCTGAGCCGGAGGCCCCCCGAGCGGTGCCGCCGGGCGCTGGTCCGGGCGCGGGCGTGATGGCTGCCGCATCCTGGGCCGGGAGGGCTCCGTCGCGGCGCTCCAGATGTCGGCGGCGGCCACGAGCAGCTGGGCGAGCACGTGGTTCGGCTGCATCGTCGACGCCGGTCCCGTGATCGTCAGTGCCGCCGGCGCCTGGGCCGCGGGTCCGATCGCCGCGGCGACCGACACGACACCGACCGTCAGGCCCTGCATGTCGACCGCGGCTCCGTGGTCGCGGACCTTTCGCAGCTCGTGCTCGAGCTGGGCGCTCGTCCGCACACTGTAGGGCGTGCGAGCACCCGACAGCTCCGGCCCGGGCCGTGCCGCCGGGTCCAGCCGGGCGAGCAGAGCCCGCCCCGGCGCCGCGTGGCAGGCGGGCTGGCGATCCCCGACATGCCAGCCCTCCCCGCCGTCCGGCCAGTCTCCGATGCGCTCGATGTGCAGGACGTCCGCGCCGCGCAGCACGCTGAGGTAGACCGAGAGCCCGGTCCGCAGATGCAGGTCCCGCATGATCGGGGCGGCCGCCCGATGGAACCTGTTGTCCCGGACGACGAGGGCACCGAACTCGAACATCCGCAGGCCCAGGGCGTACTCGAAACCGTGCCGCTCGATCCAGCCGAGGTCGACGAGGTGCTGCAGGATCCGGTGCACCGAGGACCGCGGAAGGTTCGCCTTGCGTGCCAGCTGCGCGAGGGTCAGCCGCCCGTGCCCGTCGAAGGCGTCGAGGAGTGACGACACGCGGTCGAGCATGGTCACCGGGCTCTGTTCTGCGGATGCCGTGGTCATGACGCCTCCAGGGCTGCATGAGGGTGGGGCCCCGACGATCGGAATGACATATTGCGCCAAGTTGGCAGATTCTGTCATTGTGACCGTAGTCACTGGCGGCGCGTCTGTAAAGATGCGGGGCGACAACGGCTGAGAACAGGCGAAGCGCCGGCGGCGGACGATCATGGCTCGCCGGCTGAGAGGACAGAGGGATGAAGCGTTTCGCGGACCGGCGGGCCCTGGTGACCGGCGGAGCCTCGGGCATCGGGCAGGCGGTCGTCCTGCGGCTGCTGGACGAAGGCGCCCGCGTCGTGGCGGCCGACATCGCCGAAGAAGGCTTGAGGGACACCCGGGCCCGCGCCGATGACGCGGGAACGGCCGCGCGTCTGACCACCACCGTGTTCGACATCGCCGACGAGAAGTCGGTGAACGCGGAGACCGCCACCGCTCTCGCCGAGCTGGGCGGCCTGGACGTGCTGGTCAACGCCGCGGGAATGCTGCGCGGCGCGCACACCCACGAGTGCTCGCTCGAACTGTGGAACCGCGTGATCGGCGTGAACCTGACCGGCACGTTCCTGGTCACCCGTGCCTGCCTGCCGTCTCTCCTGGAGACGGGCAAGGGCGTCGTCGTGAACTTCAGTTCGACCTCGGCCCAGTTCGCCCATCCGTTCATGGCCGCCTACTCCGCGAGCAAGGGCGGCGTCCAGTCGTTCACGCACTGCCTCGCCCAGGAGTACTCCAAGCAGGGGCTGCGCGCCGTGTCCGTCGTGCCGGGCGGGGTCAGCAGCGGCATCACCGACAACATCGCCGACCTCGTGCCCGCGGACGTCGACTGGAGCCTGTTCGGCAAGCTGACGCCCGCCATCGGCGAGGGCTTCGGCAAGCCTGAGCACATCGCGGGCGTCGTGGCGATGCTGGCCTCCGACGACGGGGCGTTCGTCACCGGAACCGAGATCCGGGTCGACGGCGGAGCCCACCACTGATCCGAGACGCTCCCTGAACGTCGGGACGCGCCAATTCGCCTCCCAGTGATTGGAACGGCCTGTGGGAACGGTGGCGCCGCGGAGGTTAGCGTCCAGACGGTCGTCCGGGAAGCCCCACGGCAGACGACCGGCCGGGCGGTGATCGAATGCCGCGTTCGCACCGTTCTGGCCACGGCGCGGGGACCGGCCGTGTCCGGTCGCGAACGCGGGTGCGGCATGGCGGGCCGGACCGATCCGGGCGCCCTGACGGCGCTCGACGAAACGAGGAGGAACCTTGCCCCGGGTCATCTACGCACGCAGCGTCCACGACGAGGCCGAGATCAACGCATGCCTGGAGGTCCTGCGCGGCGGCCCGTACGGGCTGAAGATCGGCAAGAACGTGGCCGAGATGGAGCGGCGGGTCGCCGACCTGTACGGCAAGCGGCTCGGGCTGATGTGCAACTCCGGCTCCTCGGCCCTCTACCTGGCCCTGGAACTGCTCGACCTCCCCAAGGGGGCCGAGGTCATCACCTCGCCGCTGACCTTCTCCACCGATGTGGCGCCGATCGTGCGGGGCGGCTGGGTCCCGGTGTTCGCCGACGTCGAGCCGGACACCTACAACGTCGACGTGTCGAAGATCGAGGAGCTGGTCACCGACCGGACCCGCGCCCTGCTCATCCCGAACCTCGCCGGCAACGCACCGGACTGGGACGCGATCCGGGAGATCGCCGACCGGCACGGCCTGAAGGTCATCGAGGACTCCTGCGACTGCATCGGCACGACCTTGCGCGGCACCCCCACCGGAAGCCGGACCGACATCACCGTGACCAGCTTCGCGATGGCGCACATCATCACCTGCGCCGGCAACGGCGGCATGGTGTGCCTCGACGACGAGGAGCTGCGCGACAAGGGCCTGATGCTGCGCCGCTGGGGGAGGAGGTCGGAGCCGCATCTGTTCGGTTCGGGCGGTACGGGCCGGGTGTTCCGGGAGGACCTGGACGGCGTCGCGTACGACAACGACTTCATCTTCGACGTGCTGCCGTGGAACTTCGAACCCTCCGAGCTCGGCGCTGCCTTCGGCCTGGAGCAGCTGAAGAAGCTGGACAGGAACTACCGGCGCCGCGCCGAGATCCTGGAGGCGTTCAACGGGGCGTTCGGGGCGTACCCGGCCCTGTTCCGCCTGCCGCGCCGGCTCCCGGAGTTCCGCACCGCCTGGCTGTGCTACCCGGTCACGGTCCGCGCGGACGCCGGTGTCGGGCGCTCCGAACTCCAGGAGTTCCTGGAGGCGGCGGGCATCGACACCCGGACGGTCTGGAGCGGGAACGTCACCCGCCATCCCATGATGCGCGGCGTCGAGTTCCGCGTTCCGGAGGGCGGCCTTCCTTACGCCGACGAGGTGTTCGAGCGCGGGATGTCACTCGGCATGAGCCACGGCATGAGCGACGAGGAACTCGACCACGTCGTCGCCACCGTCCACGAGTTCGGCAAGCGCCACACGCGGCCGGGAAACGGCGGCTGATCGGCGGCTTCGTGCTACCCGTCGTGCCGCGACCGTGTCGATTCGCGGGGTACGACCTCCGCCTCCACGGCAAGCTGCGCGGGGGAGGAGGCCGAGCCCTCCGCCTCTTGGAGGGCGAGTTCGGCGAGGTACCTGCCGAGGTCGGCGGTGTCCACGCGCACGCTCGACAGGGAGGGGACGAACATCCCCGCCAGTGGGCTGTCGTCGTGCCCGATCACCGCGAGGTCACCGGGCACCGACAGGCCGGCGCGGACGGCGGCGCCCGTGACCACCGCGGCGATGTCGTCGTTGTAGGCGACGACTCCGGACACCCCCGCTTCGTGCCAGTGGCGGACGGCCGCGGCGGCCGACCCGTCGTCGCGGCCGATCCGGCGGACGTCCAGCTCGGGAAGCCCCAGCTCTCCGGCACAGGCCTGCGCCGCGCCGAACCGCTCCTGGACCAGTGAGCCGAGGCGCGCGTCGTCCGATGCGCCGAACGCGAGCCGGCGGTGTCCCCGTTCGTGGAGATGCTCCACCTGCAACGCCGACCCGGCTCCGGCCACCGGCGGGCGCCAGAACGGAGAGCCCTGGCCGGCGGCCGGGATGACCTTCGTGACCCCGCAGGCCCGCATCGACGCGAGGTCCTCGGCGCCGAAGGAGGTGAAGCCGACCACCACGTCCGGGCTCAGCGACTCCCATAGGGGGCGAGCCCGCCCGCCGGCGTGCGGGGTGTAGGTGACGAGGGAGTAGCCGCGCCGGTCGAGAGCCAGCGAGGCCTCGTCGAGGCAGCGGCGCATGCTGTACTCGATGGGCCAGTCCGGCAGGACGAGGAGGATGAGCCTGCTCCTGCCGCTCGCCAGCGCCTGAGCCGCGGTGTGCGGGCGATAGCCCAGCCGTACCGCCGCTTCCAGGACGCGCCGGCGGGTGCCCTCGGAGATGGTCTGCCCGGGGGTGTCGTTCAGGACGAATCCGACCGTCGCCCGGGAGACCCCCGCCGCGCCCGCGACGTCCGCCGCCGTGACCCGCTGCTGCCTGGTCGCCTTCGTCACCGAGTGAGCCCCGCCGTTTCCAGATGGTGCTTGCGCGCGCTAGTCGCCTAAAGCTAGCATCGCACCCGGTTTACTAGCGCGCGCTAGCGCGGGTGTCGGACCCGCGACCTGGCCGACACGAGGATCCGTGAGCGGTCGCCCCACCCCAGGAGCGCACATGTACCCCACCCCTCGAAGACGGCTCGGCGCCGGAGCCCTGGCGCTGGTGATCGCCGCCGCGCTGGTACCGGCGTCCGGAACCGCCGCTGCCGTACCGGCCTCGCCGTTCGGAGCCGCGTTCGCGCAGCGGTTCGCCGCGCCCCCCGCCGACGCCAAGCCCAAGATCCGGTACTGGTGGGCCTGCGGCGACATCACCCCCGCCGCGATCGACGCGGAGGTGAGGCAGATCGCCGACCGCGGGTTCGGGGCCGCCGAAATCCAGTGCATGCTGAGCACGAAGCCCAAGGAGGAGGGCTGGGGGAGCCCCGCTCTCAGCGACCGGTTCGAGCGGGCCATCGAGGCGGGCCGCAGGTACGGGGTGCGCATCGACCTCACGGTCGGCCCGTCCTGGCCCCTGGTCGTTCCGGGAGTGACGCCCGACAGCCCGGAGGCGGCCCAGGAGATCGCCTACGGGCGTGCGGTCGTCGAGGGCGGCACCACCTTCGCCGGACCGGTGCCGGCCGCGCCCGAGCCCAAGGCCGGAGTCTCCGAGCAGACCCTTGTCGCGCTGCAGGCCGTGCGATGCGCGGGCAGCTGCACCGCGGCCAAGCCGGTGAAACTGGACAAGAGTTCGCTGACCGACCTCACCGGAAGCGTGCGCGAGGGAACCGTTTCCTGGAAGGCCCCGGCCGGAGGGCAATGGCTGCTGCTGGCCTACTGGCAGCGCGGAACCGGTCAGGCGTCGGTCGCCGGGCAGGCGGTCTCGGGCGAGGCCGCCCACGTCGTCGACCACTTCGGTGCCGCGGGCGCCCGGGCGGCGACCGGCTACTGGGACTCCCGCGTCCTGACTCCCGACATGCGGCGCCTCCTCAAGCGGAACGGCGGAGACCTGTTCGAGGACTCCCTGGAGCTGGACTCGGCCCAGCACTGGACCGCGAAACTGCCCGAACGGTTCGAGAAGCTGCGCGGGTACTCGCTCCGGGACAACCTGCCGGTCCTGTTCATCGACAAGATCCACCGGCAGTACACGCAGGCGACCCCGGACGACACGCCCGACTTCGAGTTCACCGACGGCGGCGGCGCCCGCGTCCGCGACGACTACTACCGGACCCTGACCGACCTCTACATCGGCGAGCACGTCGAGCCGCTGAAGAAGTGGGCCCATGCGCGCGGGCTGCGCTTCCGCGCCCAGCCGTACGGCACGACCATCGACACGCCCACCATCGGGTCCGCGCTGGACGTCAACGAGACCGAATCGCTCGGACTCCGGCCCGGCTACACCGACGAGCCCTTCCGCTGGATCTCCGGCGGCGCGGTCCACCTGGCCGGCCAGAAGACCTACTCGCTGGAATGCTGCGCCACCCTCGGCGACGCGTACGCGCAGACCTGGCCGCAGATGCTCGAGCACTTCAACACCGCGTTCGCGCACGGCGTCAACCAGGTCGTCTACCACGGCTTCGCCACCGAACGCGCTCTCGGAACCCCCTGGCCCGGCTTCTCCCCGTTCACGTTCCAGGGCGGGAACGGCTTCTCCGAGGCGTGGGGCCCCCGCCAGCCGACGTGGGACGACACCTCCAAGATCACCGGTTGGACGTCCCGGATGCAGTACGTCCTGCGGCAGGGGCGCCCGGCGGTGGACCTGGCCGTCTACCGGGACGGCCACGGGACCGCCGTCCGGGAGCCGGACGGCGCCGCCGGGTTCACCTACGACTTCGCCGGTCCCGGGCAACTGGAGGGGACGCGTGTACGGAACCGCCGCCTGGCACCCGACGGCCCCGCCTACCGGGCACTGATCGTCGACCGCCAGGAGACCATGCCGGTGGCGACCGCCCGCACCCTCCTGGCGCACGCCCGCGGTGGCCTGCCGCTCGTGGTCGTCGGGGATCCGCCCGGCCGCACTCCGGGGGCCCGCGACGCCGCCCGGCAGGACGCCGAACTGGCGGGGCTCGTCAGGCGGCTGCTGGCGCAGCCCTCGGTCCGCCACGTCACCGCACAGGACCGGCTTCCCGCGGCCCTCAAGGAACTCGGCGTGCGAGCCTCGGCCGAGGCCGGGAGTCCGGGACTGATGACCGTTCGCCGAGACCTTTCGGCGGGCCGGTTGTACTACCTGCACAACCCGACGTCCGCCACGATCACTGCCGACGTCTCCCTGGAGGGCACCGGCACCCCCTACACCCTGGACGCCTGGACCGGAAAGATCACTCCGGCCGGCCGCTACCGGAGTGACCGGACGCGCACCACGCTGCCGATCGTCCTCGCTCCCGGCGGCAGCACGGTGATCGCGCTCGGCGGCGGCGAAGCACCGCACGCGACCGGCACCAGCGGCGGCGAGATCCTCGTGGGGGACGACGGCCCGTTCCTCCGGGCGGCCAAGGGCGGCGCCTACACCGTGACCCGGGACGACGGCGCGGACGTGCGGCTCACCGTGCCCGCCGTCGCGGACCCGCAGCGGTTGGACGGCTGGAGGCTGTCGGTGGAGGACTGGCACCGGGGCGCGGACGGCGGGCGCGCGATCACTCACCACGAGATCGATCTGAAGGGACTGAAGCCCTGGTCCGAGATCCCGGCCCTGCGGGACGTCTCCGGCGTCGGCACCTACCGGACGACCGTCCGGCTCGACCGGGCGGACGGCGCGTATCTCGACCTCGGCCAGGTGACCGACACCTTCGAGGTGACCGTCAACGGCCGTACCCTGCCGCCTCCCGACCAGGTGGGCCGGCGGATCGATCTCGGCGGGCACCTCAGGCCCGGCACGAACACCATCACCGTCCGGGTGGCGACCACGCTGCGCAACCGGCTCCGGGTGACCGACGGCTTCCCCGGCCAGGCCGCCTGGCCCCGCCAGGAGTACGGCCTCATCGGCCCGGTGCGCCTGACCCCGTACCGCCAGGTCCCGGTCCGGCGGTGACCGCCCGAGGCGGAGAGCCCCGCAATTCCCATCGAGCGCGGAAGGCGACGCCGCTCGCGATGTCAGGCGTCCGGCCCGAACCGTCCTCGGAGAGTGCGATGCCCGATCCTGCCCCGCCCTCCCCGCCCTCCCCGCCTACCGCCGCTCCCGGCCCCGCCTCCACCTCTCGGCCGGGCCGGGTGGGGGGCGGGTTCATCACCGTCTACGTCGTGGCCTACCTGAGCCTGCACGTGGCCGTCATGACGCCGCTGCTGGCGTCCCTGGCCATCCGCCTCGAGCAGGTGGATCCGGCGGGCAAGGAGTCGGCTCTGGGGCTGGTGGTCGGCGCCGGCACGCTCGTCGGCATCATCGTCGGCCCCGTCATCGGCATGCTCAGCGACGGCACCTCGTCCCGGCTGGGCCGGCGCCGTCCCTGGATGCTGGCCGGGATGCCGGTGCTGGCGGCAGGGGCGGTGCTCGCGGCGGTCATCGAGTCGGTACCCGGCGTCCTGCTCGGATATCTGGTTATGCAGCTGGGCGTGAGCGCCATCATGTCGCCGCTGCTGGCCGTCATGCCGGATCGGTTCCCGGAGGAGCAGCGCGGCAAGGTCGGCGGGCTGCTGGGGTTCAGCGCGCAGATCGCCGGCGTCGCGGGATTCCAGTTCGCCGGTGCGCTCAGCGGCTCCGCGCTGCTGCTGTTCCTGGTGCCGGCCCTGGTGGCCTGTGCGGGGGTGCTGCTGCTGGTCTTCATGCTGCCCGACCGTCCGGCGCCCGTGTCCGGGCGCCGGAGGCTCGACCTCAGGAGTCTCGGCCGCGACCTGGCCTTCGACCCGCGCCGCCACCCCGACTTCGGCTGGGCGTGGGCGGGACGCTTCCTGATCCAGTTCAGCCTGATGTTCCTCACGACGTACCAGCTGTACTTCCTGACCGACCACCTGGGGTACGAGCTGTCCGAGGTCACGGACCTGCTGGTGATCACCGGCGGGGTCGGCCTGGTCGTGACCTCCGTGGGCGCCGTCGTCAGCGGCTACCTGTCCGACCGTCTCAAGCGCCGCAAGGTCTTCATCTACGTGGCGGCCGTCTGCTTCGTCGTCGGGTTCGTCTCCGTGGCCTCGGCCTCCTCGTTCACCGGCGTGCTGATCGGGTCGCTGTGCATCCTGTTCGGCGCCGGGGTCTTCGGCGCGGTGGATCTGGCTGTGGTGACCGACGTGCTGCCGAACCGGGAGACCGAGGCGGCCAAGTTCATGAGCGTCTTCGGTGTCGCCAGCGCACTGCCGCAGTCGGCCGCGCCGTTGGCGGCGCCCTTCATCCTGGGCGTGGGGGGCGGGGGCAACTACCCCCTGCTCTTCCTCGTGGCGGCCGGCGCCGCGGTCCTCGGCGGGCTCAGCGTCCGCCCCATCAGGGGTATCCGATAACGAGACCTGCCACGTGGAGTTTCGCGATGTCCATTCCCTTCCCTTCGACCGTTCCGAGGATCGTCCAGTGACGACGTACATCAGTGCCCTCCGTTTCGAGCATCTGCGCGAGCCGCTCGGCATCGGGACCGCGCGCCCTCGCCTGTCATGGATCGTCGAAAGCGAGCATGCGGGATGGACGCAGGACGCGTACGAGATCGAGACGCGCGGTGTTCGGGTACGGGCCGACTCCCGCGAATCGGTGCTGGTGAACTGGCCCTTCACGCCGCTGGTCTCGCGAGAGCGGGCATCGGCGCGCGTCCGGGTCCACGGGCCGGACGGCTGGTCTCCCTGGAGCGAGGAGGCGTCCGTCGAGGCGGGGCTGCTGGAACCGGCGGACTGGACGGCCCGCTTCGTCACCCCTGGCGAGGGCTCGCTGGTCCGCAGGGAATTCCAGGTGCGTGCCGGGGTGCGCGCGGCCCGGCTGTACGCGACCGCGCTCGGCGTCTACGAGGCGGAACTGAACGGCCGGGCCGTCGGCGACCACGTGCTGGCTCCCGGCTGGACCGCCTACGAGCGCCGCCTGCGCTACCAGACGTTCGACGTCACCGATCTGCTGCGCGAAGGGGCCAACTGCCTCGGGGCGATGCTCGGCGACGGCTGGTACCGCGGCCGGCTCGGCTTCGAGGGCAAGCGTGCCTTGTACGGTGACCGGCTCGCCTGGCTGGCCCAGCTGGAGATCGCCTACGACGACGGCACCGTGGACCGCCTGGGCACGGACGGGTCCTGGCGCGCCGCCTCCGGCCCGCTGGTCTCCTCCGACCTGTACGACGGGGAGTCCTACGACGCCCGGCTGGAGCGCCCCGGCTGGTCACTGCCGGGCCACCAGGCCACCGGATGGCATCCCGTGGAGATCGTGGAGCGCGACCTGGCCACCCTGGTCGCGCCCGAAGGGCCGCCGGTCCGCCGTACCGAGATCCTGGAACCGGTGGAGCGGACGACCACGCCGAGCGGCGCCACGCTCGTGGACTTCGGCCAGAACCTGGTCGGACGCCTGAGGATCACGGCCCGCGGCGAAGCCGGCGAGCAGGTCGTCCTGCGGCATGCCGAGGTGCTCCAGGACGGGGAGATCTGCGTGGCCCCGCTGCGCACCGCCAAGGCCACCGACGTCTACACGCTGCGCGGAGCCGGCGCCGAGACCTGGGAGCCGCGCTTCACCTTCCACGGCTTCCGCTACGCCGAGATCAGCGGGCCGGTTCAGGAGGTGTCCGCCGTGGTCTGCCACTCCGACCTGGAGCGCACCGGCTGGTTCGGCTGCTCCGATCCGCTCGTGGAACGCCTGCACGAGAACGTCGTGTGGGGGATGCGCGGCAACTTCCTGGACGTGCCGACCGACTGCCCCCAGCGCGACGAGCGCCTCGGCTGGACGGGCGACCTCCAGGTGTTCGCCCCGACCGCCACGTACCTGTACGACACCGCCGGCTTCCTGGCCTCCTGGCTCGCCGACCTGGCCGCCGAACAGGGGGAGGACGGCCGGGTGCCGAGCGTCGTCCCCGACGTCATGGAGGCCGGCGTCACCGCGGCGGCGTGGGGGGACGCCGCCGTCATCGTCCCCTGGACGCTCTACCGGCGCTTCGGCGACACGGGGATCCTGCAGCGGCAGTTCGCGAGCATGCGCGCCTGGGTCGACCACGTCGCCGGGCTCGCCGGGCCCGACCGGCTGTGGAACAGCGGGTTCCAGTTCGGCGACTGGCTCGACCCGGCGGCCCCGGCCAACCGGCCCGAGCAGGCCAGTACCTACCCGGAGATCGTCGCCACCGCCTACTTCGCCCGGTCAGCCGACCTGCTGGCCCGGGCCGCCGCCGTGCTGGGCCGGGAGGAGGACGCCGCCCGTTACGGAGACCTGGCGGCCGAGGTGCGCGGGGCCTTCCAGGACGAGTACACCACCGCCTCCGGGCGGCTGCTCAGCGATTCCCCGACCGCCTACGCCCTCGCCCTGCGCTTCGCCCTGCTCCCCGGCCGCGCCCAGCGCGAGCGCGCGGCCGCCCGACTCGTCGAGCTGGTCCGCGCGAACGGCTACAAGATCTCCACCGGTTTCGTCGGCACCCCGCTGATCTGCGACGCCCTGGCGGAGGAAGGGCACCTGGCGGCCGCCTACCGGCTGCTGGCGCAGCGCGAGTGCCCGTCCTGGCTCTATCCGGTGACCATGGGCGCCACCACGATCTGGGAACGATGGGACAGCCTGCTGCCCGACGGGACGGTCAACCCCAGCGGCATGACCTCGTTCAACCACTACGCGCTCGGCGCGGTGGCCGACTGGCTGCACCGCACCGTCGCCGGCCTGGCCCCCGCCGAGCCGGGGTACCGCGCCATCGCCATCGCCCCCCGCCCCGGCGGCGGACTGACCCGCGCCTCGGCGAGGCTGCGCACCCCCTACGGCCTGGCCGCCTCATCCTGGTCGGTCGAGGACGGCCGGCTCACGGTGGAGGCGACCGTCCCGGCGAACACCACCGCCCGCGTCAGCCTGCCCGGTGAGGAGGAGCACACGGTCGGGTCCGGCACGCACGCATGGACCGTCCCTTACACCGATGACGGTGCCGGGGCCGCGCCGCTCACGCTGGACAGCCCGCTGGCCGAGGTCGCCGACCGGCCCGGCGCCGAACGGGTGCTCGTCGAGGCCATCGTCCGCCACATGCCGGAACTCGCCGAGCACGTGGAGACCGGGCTGGGCGCCTCCGCGCAGAACATGACCGTCCGCGAGGCCATCGCGCTCATCCCGGGCGGCGACCATCTGGGCGCCGAGATCGAGAGCGGCTTCGCCCGGCTCGGGTGAGCCAGGCCGTTCCCCGCACGCGAACCGAAAGGAACCCGGCAGTGTCGCAGACCGACCCCGCCCGCCTCCCGCTCGAACAGAAGGCGTCCCTGCTGTCCGGCCGTGACTTCTGGAGCACCGAGCCGGTCGAGGAGGCGGGCATCCCCTCGATCGTGCTCACCGACGGCCCGCACGGCATCCGCCGCCAGCGCGGTGACGCCGACCACCTGGGCATCCACGCCGGCGAACCGGCGACCTGCTTCCCGCCCGCCGTCGCGGTCGGCTCCAGCTGGGATCCCGAGGTGGCCGCCCGTGTCGGCGCCGCCGTGGGCCGCGAAGCGCGGGCGCTGGGCGTCGGCGTGGTCCTCGGACCGGGCGTGAACATCAAGCGCTCACCGCTGTGCGGACGCAACTTCGAGTACTACTCCGAGGACCCGCTGCTGACCGGGGTCCTCGCGGCCGCGCACGTGGAGGCGCTGCAAGCCGAAGGGCCCGGCGCGTCGGTCAAGCACTTCGCGGCCAACAACCAGGAGACCGACCGGATGCGCGTCAGCGCCGACGTCGACGAGCGCACCCTGCGCGAGATCTACCTCCCCGCCTTCGAACGCGTCGTCACCCAGGCGCTCCCGGCGACCGTGATGTCCTCCTACAACGCGATCAACGGCGTTCCGGCGTCGCAGAACCGGTGGCTGCTCACCGAGGTGCTGCGCGAGCAGTGGGGCTTCGAAGGAGCGGTGGTGTCGGACTGGGGCGGCGTCTACGATCGCGTCGCCGCGCTGGCGGCCGGTCTGGACCTGCAGATGCCCGGCACCGGGGGCGCCGACGACGCCGCGATCGTGCGCGCCGTTCGCGCCGGGGAACTGGACGAGGCCCTCGTCGACGCCGGCGCCCGCCGCGTGGCCGAGCTCGCACGGCGGCCCGTCCCCGCGGCCGGCGGATTCGATGCCGGCGCCCACCACGCACTGGCGAGAGAGCTGGCCACCGCCTGCCCGGTGCTGTTGAAGAACGACGACGCCACCCTCCCCATCACCGGGCGGACCCGCCGGATCGCCGTCCTCGGCGCGTTCGCCACCGCGCCGCACTACCAGGGCGGCGGCAGCTCCCACATCACCCCGACCCGCCTGGACACCGCGCTGGAAGAGATCCGGTCCCTGGCCGCCGGGCGGGGCCAGGAGGTCACCCACGCGCAGGGTTTCGCCATCGACGGCTCGTCCGACGCGACCGTCCTGCGCGAGGAGGCCGCGCGGGTCGCCGCCGACTCCGACATCGCCCTGATCTTCGCGGGCCTGGGGGACGAGAGCGAGGGCCACGACCGGGAGCACCTCGACCTGCCCGCCGAGCAGGTGGAGCTCATCCGCGCGGTCGCCGCGGCGGCGCCGCGGACCGCGGTGATCCTCTCCAACGGCGGCGTGGTGTCACTGGAAGCCTTCCATGACGACGCGGACGCGATCCTGGAGGGCTGGCTGCTCGGCCAGGCCGGCGCCGGCGCGGTCGCCGACCTGCTGTTCGGCGTCGCCGTCCCTTCCGGCCGCCTGGCCGAGACGATCCCCTTGCGCCTCCAGGACACCCCGAGCCACCTCAACTTCCCTGGAGAACAGGGGCACGTCCGCTACGGCGAGGGCGTCATGGTCGGCTACCGCTATTACGAGACCGCCGAACGGGCGGTGCGCTACCCCTTCGGGCACGGGCTGAGCTACACCACGTTCACGACCGATCGCCTGAACGCCGCCGTCACCGGTGACGACACCGCCACGGTGTCGGTCACCGTGACCAACACGGGCGAGCGGCCCGGCGGCCACGTCGTGCAGGTCTACGTCGCCACGGCCGCGGGCCCGGTACGGCGCCCGGCGCGCGAGCTGCGCGCGTTCACCAAGGTCTTCCTGGAGCCAGGGGAGACCGCGACCGTCGAACTCGAACTCGGCCGCCGGGCCTTCGCCTACTACGACGTCGAGGACGGCTGGTGGAGGGTCGCGCCGGGCTCGTACACGATCCAGGTCTGCGAGAACGCGGCCCATGTCCTGGCCGAGCACACCGTCACCCTCACCGGTGACGTCACCGTCAGGGCCCTGTCCCTGGACAGCACGGTCGCCGACTGGTTCGCCCACCCGGTCGTCGCGCCCGTGCTCAGGCGGGCTCTCACCGAGGGCATGACCGACGAGCAGGTCCGGGCGTCCGAGGAGAACGCCGGCATGCTCGACATGGTCGCCTCACTGCCGATGCGCCAGTTCCTGGGATTCGTCGGTATCCAAGCCGAGGCCCTCGAGCGGATGATCGAGCTGAGCCGACCCATTCCGGACTGACCTGCCGCAGGACACAAGCCGACCGCGGCGAGACGGCGGACAACCCACCCGTCCGCTGAACCTGCCGCGATTCGCGAGGGCAGGCGAGCTACGCACAGTCGCGCATCAGCGGGTGGACTCGCGCCACCGGAGCCGCCACGGTATCCCAGCGATCCATCACCGCGGCGAACTCCTCGGCGTCAGCGTCGCATCACGGCGCACTGACGAGAACGGCGCCGAGATACTCCTCCAGCCGACCGCCCGTGCTCACCTGGCTGGCGGCCGACGACACACCCTTATCGCACCACGTCGTAGACGAGCTTCGCGACGCCGTTGGAGTAGGTGGCGGAGTCCCGGAGCCTGAGGTTCGTCTCGTCCTGATCCTCGCGGCTGAAGATGCTCTTGCCGGCTCCCAGCAGCACGGGGAACACGAGCAGGTTGTACCGGTCGATCAAGTCCGCGTCGGCCAGGCGCCGGGCCAGTTCCGCGCTGCCGTGGATGAAGATCGGCCCGCCCTCTTCCTCCTTGAGCGCCGCGACGTCCTCGGCCGAGCGCAGGATCGTGATCGGACCCCAGTCGTCGATCAGGTCATCGTCCTTGAGCGTGGTGGACACGACGTACTTGGGAAGGTCCTTGTAGGCCGCGTGGTCTTCGGATCCGGGCCAGATCGGCGCGAAGACCTCGTAGCTGCGGCGCCCGAACATCAGGGCCGTGGTCTCGGCCAGTTCCTCCGCCTTGAGCGAGTACGCCTCCGGCACGAACTCGGTCCGCATCACCCAGCCGCCGCTGCGGTGACCCTCGACCTCCCCTCCCGGCGAGTCCACCACGCCGTCGAGTGACATGAATCCGGTGTAGACCAGCTCTCGGGTCATCGTTCTTCCTTTCGGGTGATCCATCCGTTGCCCGGGCGAGGTAGGACCGGCTTCTGCCGATCCCGTCCGCCGCGGCGGGCTGCGTTGGGACCAACTGTGGCGGCAGGCGCTTACCGTTTACTTACGACGCCCGGGCCGGACACTGTAACCGTCGCCGAGCCTCGCCAACGGGTGGCTCATCATGGGGATGCGGGAGGCGCCTTCGACCTCGACGACGCGGGACTAGGCGCGCTGGCAGAAGAAGCGCTCCAGAGCGGGTGGGATGGCCCTGTCACCGGCGGCGGCCAGGCCAGTCCGCGAACCGCGCGTGGTGTCGGCGAGATCGTTAGCGGCCTGGCATGCGGCATCCAGTTGGAGCAGCAGCGCCTGGGGCTGTCGGCCGAAGGCTGCCTCGGCCATCGGGAGTCGCCGCAGCTGCTTCTGGCGGAAGATCACCTGGAGTTCGCTCGTGCGGGCCTGGATATTGAGCTTGCGGCCACTGCGGGCGAGGGTGGCTCGCAATTGTGCCTCGGTGAGCCTGGAAACTGCGGCCGGCGTCGAAGCGGTTCGCAGGACGCCCCGCGCCTCGCTGGAGGTCAAGCCAGCTTTCTCGGTCTGGAAAGGCGGTGAGGGTGGAGGGGAAGTATTCGCGCAGCAGCGAGCGGAGTTGGTTGGCCACCTGCTGACGGTTCCATACGGCGTCCTGCTGAACGCGGGCCAGGACCGCGATGGACTGAACGAGTTCGGAGTCCTCTGGCAGCGGCCGGTGGTGGATTGATTTTCCGATTCATCAGCAAAATGCTGCGGTAATGCATACCTCGTATGGTCAAGTATGTATTTGGCTCGCTCGCAGCTTTTCGGGTGTTGGGAAGGTGCTTTTTCTTGGTTGGCGCCGGTCGCTCTTTTGCTGTCGAAAACGAGCCCGAGTCCGCTGACCAGCGGAATTGCTTCCACCGGTTGAGCGGCGACCGGGCTGTCATCTTGAGTGGGTCGGCGGGCGGGACAACAGGTTGACGGCCTGTTTGAACGCGCGGTCGACCCGGGCGGTCTCGCCGGTCACCGCCAGGTCCAGATGCAGGCCGCGGATCAGTGCCAGCACCAGCGTCGCGGTGGTCTCGGCCTGCTCGCGGTCCCAGCCGGCGTCGATGAGGGCCTGCTCGATCGGCGCCAGCCAGTCACCGACCACCGAGGTGATGAACCAGGCGTACCGGCCACGGTCGCGCAGAGCGAGCCCGTACAGCTCGAACAGCAGCCCGAACTGCCGCGCCTGATGCGGGTCGAGCCACCGCCGCCACAGCACGCGCAGAGTCTCCTCGGGGTCGCGGCCGACCAGCTCCGGATCCTCGCGCAACCCGACCAGCAGCTCGTCATGGATACCACGGGCGATCTGCTCGACCAGGGCGTCCTTGGAGCCGAACTGCCGGATCAGCGTCGTGATCGTCACTCCTATCGCCGCCGCCATCGGACGCAGCGTCAGATCGGCGACCCCGTGGTTCAGGACGTAGTCCGTCGCCGCACCCAACAGCTCCTGCCTGCGGTGCGCCCAGCGGGAGGTGCGCCCGTCAACGGGCCGGTCCTGCGTCGTCACGGCACAACCCTACTTTATTGTACGAATCGTCTGATTCGGATACTTTCGGCGGATGACCGACAGCGGGCACGTCATCCTCATTCACGGCACCTGGGGCAGGGGCGACCACTGGACGCAGGCGCGCGCCGAGTTCGAGAAGCGCGGCTTCACCGTCCACACCCCCACCTTGCGTCACCACGAACTGCCCCTCGATGAAGGCGCCGGCCTGATCGCGACGGTGAGCCTGCGCGACTACACCGACGACCTCGTCGCGCTCGCCCGGTCCCTCGACAGCCCGCCCCTGCTCGTCGGCTTGTCGATGGGAGGCCTGCTCGCCCAGCTCGTCGCGGCGCGGACACCGCACCGCGGCGTGGTGGCCGCCTGCCCGGCGCCCGCGGCGGGCATCTTCGGCCAGTACCCCTCGATGGTCCGGCTGTTCGCCAGGCACTTCCTGCGCCCCAGGCCCTGGGCCAGGCCCCTCTACCCCACCTGGCAGGCGTGGTCATGGGGCATCGCCAACACCCAGCCCCCCGAACTGGCCCGCGAGCTGTTCCAGGACCTGGTGTGCGAGTCCGGCCGCGCCTACTGCGAGATGGCCTTCCCCTGGCTCGACCGCCACCGCTCCGCCAAGGTCGACTACAACAAGATCACCGGCCCCGTCCTGGTCATCGGCGCGGAACGCGACCGCGTCGTCGTCCCCGCCATCAGCCGCGCCACCGCCAAGCGCTACCCCACCGCCACCTACGTCGAGATTCCCCGGTCCGACCACCTCGTGCTGTTCGGTGACACCCTCACCGTCACCATGGGACACATCGACCGATGGCGCGAGACCCACGGCATCTGACCACGCACCCGTGACGCTGCCGGGAATCGACCTCGCCGGGCCGGCGAGCGGCCGGCTGGCCCGGTGGCGCGGCTCAAACCCTGGCTGCCCGCTCGGCGGTGCTCGGCAGGCCCAGGCCCACCACTGTTCATGGACGGGGGAGAACGCCCGCCGCCTTGGCCTGTTCCAGCGCAGTCGCGCCCGGCGGCGCACCGGGCTTGCGAACCAGCACCTTCAGGTAGTGGTCCGGTTCCAGGCAGCGAGCGCCCTTGGCCGGCAGCCGCTCATGCCGGGCGACCTCGGTGCGGCCGTCATGGACGATCAGCTCTGAGGCGTGCGGCATCGCCCGAACCTTGCGGCCGATCAGCCGGGCCAACACCGAGTAGGGGTTGGTGCGCACCGTGATCCGACTGTAGCGATCGACGCGACACGACAGCAGCAGCCCTGTCTCGAACGGCTCCTCCGGCAGCGCCTTGAGCGCGGCTGCTCGATCGGGTGCCGGAGCGTCGGACATCTTGTCCGCCTTGCGCGGGGTCAAGCCGCGCCATCTGCTGCCCTGGTCGGAGCTGACAGAACGTGACGGACGACAAGCCGCCGGGACGGGGGCGCCGTTGGTGGCGTTGCGCCTGTCGCGACAACGGGGTGCGACGGCGTTGCTCGTGGTGGCCGGGCGCCATTGCGTCGAGGCCGAGTTGCCGGGAATGCTTCCCAAGAGTTGTTTGGGCCCTTATGATCCGATCACTCATCGCCGTGCGTGGCCGATAGAAAGGGTTGTGAGGGTATGAGCGACCAGGAGATACCAGGCCCGCAGCAGGCGGGTCCAGCAGAGGGAGGCGGGAGCCGCCTCGCCAGGAACAAGCTCGGGGTCGCGGGCATCGTCTTCTTCGTCGTCGCCGCGGCCGCACCCCTGGTGGGCATGACCGGCGCCGTCCCCATCGCCATCGTCGCCGGCAACGGCGCCGGGGCGCCCGGCGCCTACCTCGCCGTCGGGCTGGTCCTGCTGGTCTTCAGTGTCGGCTATTCCGCGATGAGCCACCGGGTGACCAACACCGGGGCGTTCTTCGCCTACGTCGGGCGGGGGCTCGGCATCGCGCCGGGTGTGGGATCGGCATTCGTCTCCCTGCTCGCCTACCTGGCGATCCAGCTCGCCGTCTACGGCTTCTTCGGCGCCACCATGGCCGGGCACATGAACGCCGAACTCGGCATCGACCTGGCCTGGTGGGCCTGGTCGCTCATCGCGTGGGCGCTGGTGACGGGCCTGTCGGCGCTCAGCGTCGACATCGGGGCCAAGGTGCTCGGCCTGCTCATGCTCCTCGAGGTGCTGGCGCTGGCAGTCGTGGCCGTCGCGGTGCTGCTCCGGGGCGGCGGCCCGGACGGCCTGTCGCTGGGCTCGTCGTTCTCGCCGGGCAGCGTCTTCGCGGGAGGCTTCGCGGGCTCGGCGGGCATCGCGCTGACCTTCGCCTTCGCGTCCTACATCGGGTTCGAGGCGACCGCCATCTACGGCGAGGAGACCAAGGATCCCAAGCGCAGCGTCCCCCGCGCGACCTACATCGCCGTCGCGCTGATCGCGCTGCTGTTCGCCTTCACCGCCTGGGCCGTCGTCAGCGGGCTGGGCAGCGGCAACGTGGCCGAGCGGGCCGCCGAGCTGTCCACCGTGGAAGGGACGCCGCTGGCCAACCCCGCCGCGGTGCTGTTCTTCGTCGCCGAGGAGTACGTCGGCGCCTGGCTGGCCACGGTGATGAGCTGGCTGGTGCTCTCCAGCCTCTTCGCGGGTCTGCTCGCCTTCCAGAACAGCGCGGCCCGCTACTTCTTCTCGATGTCGCGCGCCGGGGTGCTGCCCGCCATCCTCGGCCGGGTCAACGGACGCGGCGCGCCGGCGTACGGCACCGTCGCCGTCTCGGTGATCTCGCTGCTGGTCATCGTGCTGTTCCGGATCACCGACCGCGACCCGGTGGTGCACCTGTTCACCTGGTCCAGCGCCGTGGCCGTGCTGGCCATCGTGCTGGTCGAGGTGCTGGTCTCCGCCGCCGTGATCATGTACTTCCGGCGGCGGGGAGAGGCGGGCGGCTCGTGGAGCACCCTGATCGCGCCCGCCGTCTCCATCGTCGGCCTGGTGCTCGGGATCTACCTGCTCGTCTCCCGCTTCGGCCTGCTCGCCGGGACGGCGGCGGAGGGCGTCGACCCCGCGACCCAGGCGTGGGGCCTGTCGGCGCTGGGCTGGTTCCTGGTGGCGCTGCCCTTCATCGTCTTGGCGGTGGGGACGGTCATCGGCGCCGCTCGCCGTGCCAAGGAGGACTCGCGGGCGATGGCCGACCTGGTGAGCTGACGGCCGTTCCGGCTTGGGCCGGCCGGGTCAGCCACGGGGGCGGCGCCCTGAACGGCGGGGCGGCGGCGGGGACTCCGCGCGCAGCGCGGCCCGCCGCTCCTCACCCCCTTCTTCCAGGTGCTCGATGACGGTCCGGAGCGACTCGGTCAGCGCCTGGTTCTGCGAGCGCGAAAGCCGCTCGACCACGAACGCCTCCTCGGCATTGAACGCCGGGAACAGTTCCCTCATCAGCTCGTGGCCCTTGTCGGTGAGCCGCAGCAGGACGCGGCGCCCGTCGGTGGCGTGCGAGGCGCGCTCGAGGAGGCCGCGTCCCTCCAGGGTCCGGGCCACGCCGGTGAGCGTGCCCTTGGAGATGCCCGCCTCCTCGGCGACGTGCCGGGTCTCCATCTCCTCCCAGATCCACACCACCCACAGCACGACGAACGCCGTCCAGGTCAGGTCGGCGCCGCGCAGCACCGAAGCCTCGAAGTGCTGCCGGATCGCGGCGGCCGCGCGGTAGATGTTGGAAACCGCCATCATCGCGTCGTGGCGCACCGGGGCGCCGCTGAGCTGCCGCTCTATTGCCAGCTCGGTCTCTCGCAGAGTGTGATGGCCGGTCACGTTTCTTCCTCCCGATGACCGGCGCAGACCTCTTCCGGCCGGCTGCATGCGAATCTACCCCCGGTGCGACTCTGTTCGGCCCCATACGAAAATCTCCGGCGGATCTTGACAGTTCATTTGATCCCGAACATTCTGAGGTGGCGTGGCCGGTGGTGCCGAAGTGTCCCGCGTGGCCCCCTCCCGACGTTCCCTCGCAAGGAGCCGCAGATGCCGAGCAACCCGCTGAGCCGCCGCCGGATGCTGCAGGTCGCCGCGGCGGGCGCGGCCGGCGCCGCCGCCCTGCGACCCGGCGCGGCCGAGGCCGGGACGGGACGCGGCGGAGCGGCCGACCTGGTGCTGCACGGCGGCGTGATCGTCACCATGTCGCGCGCACGTCCCGTCGCCCAGGCCATCGCGATCAAGAACGGTGCCGTCATCAAGGTCGGCGACGACGCGTCCGTCCGGCGCCTCATCGGGCGCGGTACGGAGGCCGTCGATCTGCGCGGGCGGACCGTCCTGCCGGGGATCAACGACGGGCACCTGCACGGCGTGCGCACCGGGCTCGCGCTGCCGCCGTACAACATCGACGTCGGCGAGTCGGCGGCCACGTCCATCGCCGCGGCGGCGCAGCGGGTCGCGGAGGCGATCACGCAGGTGGCTCCCGGCGCGTGGATCCGCGGCAAGGGCTGGAACGACTCGGTCTTCGCCGAGGGACGGCCGCCGACCCGGCAGGACCTGGACCCCGTCTCGCCCGGCAACCCCGTCGCCCTGCTGGACTGGTCCAACCACCGGCTGTGGGTGAACAGCCGGGCCCTGGAACAGGCCGGGATCACCCGGAACACGCCCGACCCCGTCGGCGGCACCATCGTCCGGGACGGGTCGGGAGAGCCCACCGGGCTGCTTCTCGAGACCGCGATGGCCCTGGTCAACGCGCACATACCGGCCTTCACCGAGCAGGAGCAGGCCGACGCTCTCGAGAAGAACATCACGCTCCTGCTCGGCCACGGCATCACCAGCTACACCGAGCCCGGCATCGGCGCCGTCGCCCAGAAGATCTACGCGGAAAAGGCCCGTGCGGGGGCCCTCAGGGTCAGGGTGACCGCGCTGCTCAACAGGGCCGACGACGGCTACCCGGTGTCGGTCGACCAGACACGGGAGATCCTGGAGGCTTACCGTCCCCTGACCGATGTGGAGACGCGCTGGTTCTCCATCGCCGGGGTGAAGCTGCGGGCCGACGGCGTCCCGATCGCCAGCCGGACGGCGTGGATGCACGAGCCCTACGTCGGTGGCGGACGGGGAAGCCTGCTGATGGAGGGCGCGACCGACCAGGAGAAGGTCGCCGAGCTCACGGAGATGGTCGCCCTCGTGCACCGGGCGGGCCTGCAGATCGGTACCCACAGCACGGGGGACGCGGCCATCGACGCGGTGACCGCGGCGTACGGGAAGGCGATCCGCTCCCGGCGCCGCGGAGACCCGCGCCACTACGTCATCCACGGCGACTTCGCGCTGCCCGGAGCGCTTCGTTCCCTCGCCGGGCACGGCTGCGGGGTGAACTTCAACCCGAACATCAAGCACCTGATCGCCGATTCGCAACCCGAGGTCGTGGGCGCCGACCGGGCGGCGTACCAGACGCCCTACCGCTCGGCGTTGCGCGCCGGAGTGAAGGTCACCAGCGCCTCGGACTCGCCTAACGTGGCTCCCGACTGGCGGCAGGGACTGGAGACCGCGCTGCTCCGCGAAGGGACCTCCGGCGCGGTCTCGGGCCCGGACGAGCGGATCGGCCTGCACGAGGCCCTCCGCACCTACACCACGTCCGCCGCCTGGCAGGACCACGCCGAGAGCTGGAAGGGCGAGCTGTCCCCGGGAATGGCGGCCGACCTGTGCGTCCTGGACGGGCGCCTGGTCGACGAGCGCGGCCGGTCGGCGGGCGACCCGCACGAGATCTCCGGCATCCCCGTGGCGCTGACCGTGGTGGACGGCCGGGTCGCCTACGACGCCTCCGACAGCGCCGCCCGCGCGGCCGTCTCCGCCGCGCGCGGCGTGACCTGGGCGACGAAGCCCAACCCCGCCCACATGTGCGGCTCCTGCTGACGATCGGAAGGCACCGATGGACACTCCGCGTTTCGTGCTCGTGCTGAGCGAGAACTGGACGATGACCAGCGGCCGGCACCTGCCCGTGCTGGTCCGCTGGGCACGGGAGGCCGAGGACGCCGGGTTCGACGCCGTCATGGTCAGCGAGCACATCGTCCTCGGCCCGGACGCGGGCGCCGACGGTGTCATGGGCAATCCGCGGGAGTACGCGCTGCCCGGTAACCAGGATCCGCGTACGCCGTGGCCGTCCTCGCTGATGCTCCTGGCGGCGATCGCATCGGTCACCTCCCGGCTGAGGCTGGCCGCGGCCGCGGTGATCGCCCCGCTGCGGCACCCGCTCGCGCTCGCCCGCGACCTCGGCACCCTCGACCTGCTCTCGGAGGGACGCCTCATCGTCCAGCCCACGGTGAGCTGGAGCCGGGACGAGTACGCCGCCCTGGGCGTGCCCTTCGAGCACCGGGGCGCCCTGCTGGACGAGCACCTGGAGATCTGGAGCCGGCTCTGGCAGGGCTCCCCGGTCTCCTACCAGGGGAGGCACTACGCCTTCGAGGACGTGTACCTCGAACCACGCGCCCACCGGCCCGACGGTCCCCGCATGTGGTTCGGCGGACAGACGCTGCACGACCGGATGCTGGACCGCCTGGTGCGCTACGGCCACGGGTTCCACCCCTTGGGCAGGCCCGCACCCGAGGAACTCGCCCGGCTGCGGTCGGCCATGGGCGGCGCGGGCCGCGACGTGACCGGACTGGAAATGATCGGCGGAACCCGTCCCACCTTCCCCGACGACCGCTCCTGCGCGCCGCTGGATGCCGCGCTGGAAAGCATCCCGGCGCAGCTCGCCGAAGGATTCACCACGTTCTGCATCAAGCCTTCGCAGTTCATCGACGACCCGGACGGCGTCGGAGCCTTCTGCCGCGAGGTCATCAGGCGTACCGGCGCCCTGCTCGGCTCCTGAGAGCCGGGCCCGAAAAAGGAGCGGGGGAGGAGCGTCAATCATGCGAGCACTCGTCATCCAGCATGATCACGAGACGGAGCCGGGACATGTCGGGGCCCGGCTGACCGAGCGCGGGTACGATCTCGCCGCCGTGACGGTCGTGCCCGAGTCCAGGTACCACGCGCCGGACGTGCGGTTCGACTTCCCCGATGCCGCCAGGCGGGCCGGCCTGCTGGTGGACGGCTTCCTCGACCACCTGGCGTGCTCGGGGCTCTCCAGCACCGAGCCACGAGCCGCCGGCTAGTCGCCGTCTCCTTCGGCTCTGCGCAGCCGCAGCAGGGAGCGCAGCTCCTCCAGGGCGGCGTCGGTGACCTCGGGCTCGTCGAAGACGAGCTGGTGCAGGACGAGACCTTCCAGCGCGGCGAAGACCAGCCGGGCCAGGGGGCGGTCCGCGCCGTCCGAGCTGATGCGGGCCAGCTCGCGTTCCGTGGCCTCGAAGTACTCGTCGTACAGCTCGCGGATCTGCGGCAGGAGCTCCGGGCGGCGGCGTGATTCCAGCAGCAGCTCGTACTGGAACGCCTGGATGTCGGGGTCGGCGGTGACCATCGCCGACAGCCCGGCGGAGAAGTCCGCCGGGTCGCCGGTCCCAGGCTCGACCGCGCTGGTGCGCAGGCTGGTGCGGATGGAATGGGCCAGCGCCGCGGCGACCAGCGCGTCGCGCGAGCCGAAATGATGGACGACCAGCCCGTGGGCGGCCCCGGCCTCCGCCGCGACCGCCCGGTAGGTGAGCTTGCGCAGGCCGCCCCGGGCGACGACCCGCACGGCCGCGTTGAGCAGCGCCTCGCGGCCTTCCCCGTAGTTCATGCGCTTGCGGGGCGGGCGGGCCTGAGGGATCTCGGCGGAGTCGGCCATGACCACGCAACCTATCTGCCCGTCCGCGGGCGGTGGCACCGCGTCAGCGCTTGGGCGGGCGGATGCCGCGGAACTCCCAGTCGCCGCCGAGCGCGGTGGAGACGACCTCTTCGGACTCGGTGGGCTGGGCACCAACGTCGGCGCGGATGGGCGTCGGCCCGGTGACGATGTGGTTGGTCAGGCGTCCCAGGCCCTCGACCTCCACTTCGACGACGTCACCAGGCCGCACGGGACGGGAGTTGGCCGGGGTGCCGGACAGCAGGACGTCGCCCGGGTGGAGCGTGATGGTGCGGGCGATGTCGGCGACGAGGTAATGCATGTCCCACTTCATCTCGTCGGTCGAGCCGTCCTGCACCACCTCGCCGTTGACGTACGTCCGCAGGCGCTTGCCGTGGAAGTCCCAGTCGGTGACCAGCCCAGGGCCCAGCGGGCAGAGGGTGTCGGAGCCCTTCACACGGAGCATGGAGCCGGCGTCGGTGTCGCGGAAGTCGTGGAGGCCGTAGTCGTTGGCCACGGTGTAGCCCGCGATGTACGTCCCCGCCTCGTCCGGGGAGATGTTCCGGGCGGTCCTGCCGATGACGATGCCGACCTCGCCCTCGTAGTTGAGCCACTTGCAGCCCTCGGGGCGGACGACGGCGCCCTTGTGGGAGTTGAGAGACGAGATGGGCTTGTGGAAGTAGGTGGGCGCGGGGGGAAGCTTGGCGTGGAACTCCTCGACGCGGCTGCGGTGGTTGAGGTGGACGGCGATGACCTTCGTCGGCCGGACCGGGGGCAGGTGCCGCGCGTCGTCGGCCTTGACGCGCCGTCCGTCACCGGCGACGAGTTCATCGCCGTCCCGGACGACCTGTACGGTGGCGCCGTCCAGGAGGATGCGGCGGTATTCGGGCATGTCAGGCCTCCTGTGGCCGGCTGGGCGGAGATGCGGGCGGTGAATCGGGCGCGGATGCGGCAGGGGTCGTGCCGGTCCAGCCGCGGGCCGGGCGGTCGAACCAGACGTGGGCCTGGCCGGTGCCGACGGAGTTCTCGTACTCGCCGTACTGGCGGCCCGTTGCGGTGCAGGCGTCCTCGCCGAGGGCGCCGGCCATCATCAGGTAGTGGAAGAACTTCGCCTCGGGCTTGTGCTTCCAGAACTCGTCCATCGTCTGGAGCACCCTGTCGTGACGGCCTTCCTTGAGCCAGGCGATGCGCCGCAGGTCGGCCTCGCGCGCCTCGGGGGTGAAGATGTGGGCGGGGTCGCTGGCCTCGTGGTCGCGCAGCTCGCGCAGCGGCCAGAAGGTGTGGGACAGGGCGCCGGACGCGATGAGCAGAACCCTTCGCCCGGGTGTCGCCGCGATGCCGTCGGCCAGGGCCCGGCCGAGGCGGAGATGATCCTCCATGTCGCCGGTCTGGCAGACGCCGATGCTCACCCAGCGCTTGTCCGGCAGGCCTTCACCGAGGTACTTCCACAGGTTGAGGGTGGCGTAGTAGATCGGCAGGTACTCGTCATCGATCGCGGTGATCCAGGTGCCGTGCGCGTCGGCGAACGAGGCGATGTTGTGGGCGAGCTCGGGGTCGCCGGGGAAGTCGTACGGCATCCTGCACATGCCCCGCGGCAGTTCCTCGGACGTGAACAGGCCCGCCCGCCGCCGCTGGGCCGTCACGACGAACTCGACGGTGGTGGCCCAGTGCGAGTCCAGCACGACGACGGTGTCATAGCCGTCGCGCTCGAAGACGTCCTCGCGCAGCTGCCGGAGCCCGGTGACGAGAGTGATCTCCTTGCCCTCGTTGAGCTCCCGCCGCTCGTCCTCGGGCAGGACGATGGTGGGGACGTGGGCGAGCAGACCCGCCCCGACGATCTCACCCATGGGACTGCCCGCTCCGCGGCGCGGTCACGGTGTTCTTCAGGTCGCAGTAGAAGTCGAAGCTCCAGTCGCCGCCCTCGCGCCCGACACCGGATTCGCGGGAGCCTCCGAAGGGCGCGCGGAGGTCGCGGACGAAGAAGCAGTTGACCCAGACCGTGCCCGCCACGAGCCGCGCGGTGACGCGCCCGGCGCGCTCGGGGTCCCCGGTGGCGACGGTGGCGGCGAGGCCGAAGCGCGTGTCGTTGGCCAGGGCGACGGCCTCCTCCTCGGTCGCGAACGTCTGCAGGGTCAGGACGGGGCCGAAGACCTCCTCCTGGACGATCTCGCTGTCCTGGGCCGCGCCGGTGAGGAGGGTGGGGCGGTAGTACAGGCCGCCCAGGTCGGTGTTTGGCCCCCCGCCGATGACGGCG
Source organism: Spirillospora sp. NPDC029432 (assembly GCF_040703975.1). Taxonomy (NCBI): domain Bacteria; kingdom Bacillati; phylum Actinomycetota; class Actinomycetes; order Streptosporangiales; family Thermomonosporaceae; genus Spirillospora; species Spirillospora sp. NPDC029432. Next base: position 11,545 of record NZ_JBEZWH010000006.1, on the reverse strand, counting down.
CGCGCACCGGCGGCGAGGGCGCGCCGCACGAAGCCGTCGATCTTCTCCATCTGGCGGGAGTGGACGTTGGGCCCGATGTCGGTGGCCTCGTCCCGGGGGTCGCCCTGCCGGAGCGCGGCGGCCTTGTCGACGAAGCGGCGCGTGAACTCGTCGGCGACCGTTTCCTCGATGAGGATCCGGGTGGCGGCGAGGCAGACCTGCCCGGCGTTGTCGTACTGCTCCACCGCGAGGTCGACGGCGAGGTCGAGGTCGGCGTCCGCGAAGACCAGCAGCGGCGACTTGCCGCCGAGTTCGAGGCTGAGCGGGGTGAGGTTGGCCGCCGCCGACGCGGCGATGCGCCGGGCCGTCGGCACCGATCCGGTGAAGCTGATCCGGCGTACGTCCGGGTTCGAGGTGAGGGCGTCACCGATCTCGGTGCCGAGCCCCTGCACCACGTTGAGCACCCCGGCCGGGAGGCCGGCCTCGGCGGTGATGCCGGCCAGCAGTGAGGCGGTCAGCGGGGACCACTCGGCGGGTTTGAGGACGACCGTGTTCCCGGCGGCCAGGGCGGGGGCGACCTTCCACGTGGCCAGCATCAGCGGGGCGTTCCACGGGGTGATGAGCAGGCTGGGGCCCGCCGGGTCCCAGCTGACGTGGTTGGTGTGACCACGGGTCTCGAAATCCTCGTGGCCGAGGTCCAGCAGCCGGTCCGCGAAGAACCGGAAATTGTGCGCGACGCGGGGCATCACACCACGGCGGTGCGAGCGGAGGAGGGCGCCGTTGTCGTGGGTCTCGACGATCGCGAGGTCTTCGAGGCGCTTCTCCACGCCGTCGGCGATGGCGCGGAGCAGGCGGGCACGTTCGGGACGCGGTGTCGCGGCCCAGCCCGGGAAGGCGGTCTTCGCGGCGGCCACGGCGGCGGCCGCCTCGTCCGCGGTGCCCCGGGAGATCTGCCCGAGGACGCTCCCGTCGATGGGGGAGACGTCGCTGAACGTCTCGGCGGACGCCACGCGCCGCCCGCCGATCCAGTGCCGGGTGTCGACGGCGACCCCGGCCACGGTGGTGATGTGCTCGGTCATGTCCGGCTTCCCAATCTCGTCGACAGCGTCGGGGTCACTGGTCGTTCCGGGTGCGCGACTCCAGCAGGCGGCCGCCGTCCCAGACGACCCCGACCTGGCGGTAGTAGGCGGCGATCGGCTCGCGGACCTCCAGGCGGGACAGCTCCTCGGTGGGGGCCTCGAACAGTTCCAGTTCCGCGTCCCCGGTCCACGGCCGCCCGCCCTCGAAGGACGCGGCGCCCGATTCGATCAGCTCGTCCAGGGCGAGCCCGCCGCCCTTCTCGATGGCGGGCAGCCAGCGGTGGTGCGCCATGGGGTGGCCGTTGACGAAGCCGTTGGTCTCCGCGGGCTCGCGCAAGGTGATCACCGCCTGGGCCAGGCGCCGGTCGGCGGCGGCGAGGGTCGCTCCGAAGCGTGCCCCCGCCTCGATCCTGGGGGCGGGGCCGAACGGGTGCGGCCGGGTCTGGTGGATCGAGCCGAGCTTCTTCGGGTACCCCTGGTGCAGCCCGCGGGCGATCGCGAAGTCCTTGTCGACCCAGATGTAGACGCACCGCGAGTAGGTACGTCCCTCGTAGGTGCAGCGGACGACCACGAACGCCTCCTTGTACTGGGCGCGCACGGGGTCCAGCAGCTCCTCCTTACCGGCCGCGCAGGACTGCCAGTCGGCCCAGATCAGCGCGACGGCTCCCGGGTCCTCGTCTGCGAGCTCCAGAGGCTCGGGCAGCAGTTCGCGCACCCGGGCGGGGTCGGTGCGGTACTCGACGGTGAGGAGATCCCCGGAGTAGAGCCAGGGCGGGGAGGGGATCAGCGACGATGCGCCGCTGGCCGTCTTGGGGACGAAGAAGCCTTGGAGGCCGGTCATGACGTTCATCCTTACGCCGCGAGGGTGGGTTGCTTGAGCAACTGGGCGCGGTAGCGGGCGGCCGCGGCGGTGGCCTTGGGGCCGCCGAGGGCGACCACTCCGGCCAGCCGGCCGCCGTGGTGGTGGCCGACGAGGACGTCGCCGCCGGGGTCGCCGTCCAGGACCCGCACGTCGTCCTTGCCGAGGAACGGGGCGCCGAAGGACTGCAGCCGGAAGTCGTGCTGGTCGCTCCAGAAGCTCGGCAGCGGCGCGAAGGCGCCCGGGTCGCTCCCGGTGCCCATGAGATGGGAGACGAGCACCTTCGCGGCGTGCTTGGCGGTGTCGGTGGGGATGGACCAGTGCTCGACCCGGCGTGGTACCCCGTCGTAGCGGGCGTTGGGGAAGCGGGCGACGTCGCCGACCGCGACGACATGCGGGAGGCCGCCGGCGCGGAGCCGTTCGTCGGTGCGCACGCCGTCGGTCAGGTCGAGCCCGTTGCCCTCCAGCCATTCGGTGTTGGCGACCGACCCGACCGACTCCACGACCACGTCGGCCTGGACGACGCGTCCATCGTCCAGGGCGACCCCTGTGACGCGGTCGGTGCCCTCGAAACCGGTGACACCGGTGCCCAGGGCGAACCGCACCCCGCGCTCCTGGTGCCGCCTGAGCAGTGCGCGGCCCAGGAGTTCGCCGAGCGGCGCCACCATGGGCAGGGGAAGCGGATCGACGACGGTCACCTCGGTGACACCGAGCCCGATGGCCGTGGCGGCGACCTCACAGCCGATGAAACCGGCACCGGCCACGACGACGCGGGCACCGGGCCGGGCCAGCGCCTCGCGCAGGTCCCGGGCGTCGGCGATGGTGCGGACGGTGTGCCGGCCGGCGAGCGGTCCCGCGCAGCGCAGCCGCCGCGGCCGCATGCCGGTGGCCACGACCAGCCCGTCGAAGGCCATCTCCTCGCCGCCGTCCAGGACGATGACCCGGTCGGCCAGGCGAGCGGAGGTGACGCGGGTGCCGAGCCGCCACCGCACATCGGCGATGCCGGCCTTCGGTCTGAAGGCCAGGGAGTCGAACGGTGCCTTGCCCGCCAGCACCTCTTTGGACAGCGGAGGCCGGTTGTAGGGCATGTGCGGCTCGTCCCCGATGACGGTGATCGATCCGGTCCACCCGGCGGCGCGCAGCTGCTCGGCCGCGCGCAGCCCTCCCAGGGACGCGCCGGCGACGACGATGTGTCCGGGCACGGTGGTCAGCCCTCGATCTGGATGGCCTGGAGCGGGCAGACGTCCGCGGCCTCCTCTACTTCCTGGCGCAGGGCGTCATCGGGGTCGGGAACGTAGACCAGCCGCCCGCCGTCGTCCATCCGGAAGACGTCGGGCGCCGCGAACACGCACTGCCCGTGGTCCTGGCACTTGTTCATGTCGACGACGACCTTCATGGCCGGTCCTCCCAGAGGTGTCGGGGCGGAGATGGCGGGGCGGCGTGGCTCGCCGGTCGCCACGGCTCCGGCCGGTTCGGCCAGGGAGCCGCGCGACGGCTAATCGTTTGGCCTCAAACAAGATATCGGGGTGCCGTCATGCGGGTCAAGACTTGTCCGGCTGGACAATTTCGCTCCGACCCCTTGCGGCGGGACGTGCGGGGTTCATACCGTTTGACGCCAAATGACAGTAGGGTCTCCGCCGGCCCCGCTGCCGACCCCCCACTCGCCACCTCGCATCCGCCCAAGGAGAAAACGGTGAGCGCTTCCGTGTCCCCCCAACTCCGACAGCATCTGGATCTGCTCGCCGCCGAGGGCATCGATGTGGTCCGCGTGACCTACCCCGATCTCATCGGCACGGACCGTGCCCGCGACGTCCTGCTGGAGCACATGCCGTCGGCCTGCGAGCACGGGCTCGCCTTCTGCCGCGCCGTCTACCACACCAGCCCGCAGGGCGACGTGGTGGCGGTCCCCGGCGGCCTGGACGCGGGACTGCCCGACATCTGCGTACGCCCCGACCTCGACACCCTGGTCACGCTCCCGTGGGAGCCCGGCGTCGCGTCCTGCCTGGGGGAGGTCACCGACCCTGCGACCGGCGCGACCGCCCCCGAATCGCCCCGTGACCTGCTGCGCGCAGTCCTCGCCCGGTGCGCGGAGCATGGCCTGCGCCCCGTGGTGGGACCGGAACTGGAGTACTTCCTGTGCGAGGCGGACCCGGCGTCGGCCACCGGCTGGCGCAGGTACACCGACGCCCCCGGCAGCGTCTACACCGCCGGCCTGCGCGCGGACCCCGACAACCACCTGCTGCGCACGCTGCGCGCGCTCCGCGATCTCGGCATCGGAGCCAGCACCGGCAACCACGAGTTCGACAGCGCCCAGTTCGAGATCAACCTCGTCCACTCCGGCGCCCTGGACGCCGCCGACCGCGCCTTCCGGTTCAAGACCGCCGTCAAGGAACTGGCACGCAAGGAGGGCAGGCTGGCCACCTTCATGGCCAAGCCGTTCAACGACGGCGGCGGTTCCGGCTTCCACCTGCACTTGTCCGGGGAGGACGACGCGGGCGGCAACGCCTTCGACGACGCATCGGAACCGTACGGCCTGTCCGGCACCGCGCGGCACGCGGTGGCAGGCATCCTCGCGCATGCCCCCGCCCTGGCCGCGCTGCTCAACCCGACCGTCAACTCCTACAAGCGCTTCGGTCCCGACACCCTCGCGCCCTGGCTGATCGACTGGGGCCTGGACAACCGCAGCGCCATGCTCCGCGTCCCGCCCGAGCGCGGATCGGCGGCACGCCTCGAACTGCGCCTGGGGGACGCCAGCGCCAACCCGTACCTGGCGATCGCCGGAACCGCCGCCGCGGCGCTGCTGGGCGTCCTGGCCGGGGAGGAGCCACCGGCACCGCTGGAGGGCTACGGCTACGACCCCGCCAGGTCGGCCGTGCTCCCCATGAGCCTCCCCGCCGCGCTGGACGCCCTGGAGGCGGACACGGCGCTCACCGACGTCCTCGGCAAGGACTTCACCACATCATTCCTCACCTACAAGCGCGACGAGGTCGAGCGCTTCCAGCGGTTCGTCACCGACTGGGAGTTCACCGAGTACGCCTACCACCTGTGACGCCGAGGAGCCTGTCATGAGCACCCACCCGCCCGCCGCGAAGGCGGCGGTGAACGAGCCCCTCCCGCTGGAGGACATCGACCTCGCCGACCTCGACAACTTCACCGACGGTGTCACGCCGTGGCGCATGCTCCACACGCTCCGCCACCAGGACCCGGTCCACTGGCAGCCCGAGGAGGCCCCCAACTCCGGCTTCTGGGCGGTGACCCGGCACGCCGACATCGTCCGTGTCGACCGCGACGCCGAGACCTTCACCTCCACCAAGTTCGTCAACCTCGAAGAGGTCGACGACGACCAGATCGCCAAGCGCGCCTCCATCCTGGAACTCGACGGCGTCCGGCACCGCGCACTGCGCAGCCTGATCCAGCGGCAGTTCGGCGCGTCCGTGATCAACGGGTACACCGACTTCCTGCGCGGTCTCACCGTGCGGACCCTCGACGCCGCCCTCGCCAAGGGCGCCTTCGACTTCGTCGCCGACGTCTCCGCGGACTTCCCCATCAACGTCCTCGCGCGCCTCCTGGACGTGCCGCCGGACGACAACCAGAAGCTCATCGACTGGGGCAACCGCATCATCGGCCACACCGACCCCGACTACGCCGACGTCCTGCTGAACAGCGAGGAGAGCGAGAAGTACCGCGACCTGCCCTTCCGCTCGCCCGCGTCCCTCGAAGTGTTCGAGTACGGCCGCGAGCTCGCCCGGCAGCGGCGCGGCGGCGACGGCACCGACCTGATCTCCAGGCTCGTCAACACGACGCCGCGCGACGGGATCCCGCTGTCCCCGCGGGACTTCGACAACTACTTCCTGCTGCTGGTCGTGGCCGGCAACGAGACCACCCGGCACACCATCTCGCATTCCATGCTGGCCCTGATCGAGCACCCCGACCAGCTCGCGCGGCTCCAGGAGGATCCCTCCCTCATCCCGGCCGCGGTCGAGGAGTTCCTGCGCTGGGCCACCCCGGTCTACCACTTCCGCCGCACCGCGACCCGCGACGTCGAGCTCGGCGGCAAGGAGGTCAAGGAGGGCGACAAGGTCGTCATGTGGTTCGCCTCGGGCAACCGGGACGAGGAGGTCTTCGGCAACCCGTACGACTTCGACGTCACCCGCAAGAACAACGACCACGTCACCTTCGGGAAGGGCAGCCCGCACCTCTGCCTGGGCAACCTGCTCGCCCGCACCGAGATCCGGATCATGTTCGAGGAGCTGATCCCGCGCCTGGCCGGCATCAGGCTGGCCGGCGAGGTGCCCCGGGTCCGCTCCAACTTCGTCAACGGCATCAAGAAACTCCCGGTCGAAGTCACCCTCGCCTGAGGGCCAGCCTGCGGTGCCGACGGCCACCTTCGCGGTGGTCTCCGTCGGCGTGCGCTCCTTCGTCAGCCGGCGCGCCGGGGCCGGTGAACGGCCCCGGAAAGGGTTCGGATCGGCCCTTGGCAGGCTTCATTTGATCCCGTACGATCTTGCCAGCTTATCGTGCGGGCCCAAACGAATTGGGTCGTCCGGCATTGGAGCCGCCCATGGCACCCCACGGCGTCATCGCCCTCCCCTCCACTCGCAACCCGTGAGCCGCCGTCCGCCGCGCCGGCGCGGCTCACGGCCGGCGGACGTTCCCGTAGGCCGATTCCCCGTCGGTGTATCGAGTTCGAAAGGACGTCCATGTCTGACAAGCACATGACAACCCGCCGCTCCGTGATCAAGGGCGGTGGTGCCGCGCTGGCCGCGCTCGGGGTGTCGTCGCTGGGCCTGCCGCACGCGCAGGCCCTGGCCAAGCCGGGCCCGGCGGACCTCGTCCTCTACAACGGCAAGGTGCTCACCCTCGACCGCCACTTCCGCGTGGCGGAGGCGGTCGCGATCAAGAACGGCGTCATCGTGCACGTCGGGACGTCCGCGTCGGTGAAGCATCTCGTCGGTGCGGGCACCGACGTGGTCGACCTCAAGGGCCGTACCGCGATGCCGGGCGTCAACGACTCCCACCTGCACGCGGTGAGCTGGGGACTGAGCAGGCCGCCGTTCAGCCTCGACGTGGGCTACCCAACCGTCGACTCGATCGCCGACATCGCCGCGTCCGTCGCCCAGGCGGTCGAGGCCGCCGGGCCCGGTACATGGATCCGCGGCCGCGGCTGGGACCCGCAGTACCTCGGTGAGGGCCGTAAGCCGACCAGGCAGGACCTGGACGCGGTCTCCCCGAACAACCCCGTCTACCTGACCGAATGGTCCGGCCATGCCGCATGGGTCAACTCCGAGGCCCTGCGCATCGCCGGTGTCACCAGGGACACGGTGCCGCCGGCGGGCGGCCAGATCGTCAAAGATGCCGACGGGGAGCCGACCGGCCTCCTCCTGGAGACCGCCGCGGGCCTGGTCGGCGGAAAGGTGCCGCCGCACACCCTTGAGGAGCAGGCCGCAGCCGCGGAGCTTGCCGCGCGAATGATGCCGGCCGAGGGCATCACCAGCTACACCGACCCGGGTTCGTCACCCGCGCTCATCACCGCGGTCGCCGGCCTGGTGGACGCGGGGAGGATTCCGGTGCGCGTCAGCATGATGCTGAGCGGCTCCTCGCCGGAGAGCCTGCGAGCGAACCTGGAGGCATTCGAGCGGCCCGACGTCGACCCCCGCCGCTTCACGGCGAACCAGGTCAAGATCTTCGCCGACGGCATCCCGACCATCAACAAGACCGCGTGGCTGTTCGAGGAGTACGTGGGGGGCGGGCACGGCGGCCTGACCCTGCCGGGAAGCACCCCGCAGGAGCAGGTCGCGACGCTCGAAGAACTGGTCCGGATGGCGCACACGGCCGGATTCCAGATCGGGACGCACGCGACCGGCGACCGGACGATCGACGCGGTCATCACGGCGTACGAGCGCCAGCACCGCACCAACCCGCAGGCCGTCAACCCGCGGCACTACATCATCCACGGCGACCTGGCCCGGCCCTCGGACCTGGCCCGGATGGCCAGGGCGAGCATCGGCGGGAACTTCAACCCGAACATCAAGTGGGTGCTGGCCGACGCCCAGATCGAATCGATCGGGATGGAACGGGCCGCTTACGAGTGGCCGTACGCCACGGCGCTCAGGTCGGGGGTGAGAGTGGCCAGCGCCTCGGACGCCCCGGTCGTCTACCCGGACTTCCGGCAGGGCCTGGAGACGATGGTCCGCCGCGAAGGGCGGTTGTCGGGCCGCGTCTACGGCCCGGGAGAGCGCATCAGCCTGGACAAGGCGATCGCCACCTACACGCGTACCGGCGCCTGGCAGGACCACGCGGAGTCCTGGAAGGGGCAGCTCGCCAAGGGCTACGCCGGCGACATCGTCGTCCTCGACGGCGATGTGCACGCCGCCGACACCGCCGAGATCTCGGACATGTCGGTCGCGATGACCGTCGTCGGCGGCACGGTGGCCTACGACGAGGGCTCCAGCGACGTCAAGAGGGCGGCGGCCGCGGCCCGCGGCGCCAGCTGGGTCAAGCGCCACGCCCCGATGAACGAGTGCGGCCACGGCACGAGTCACAAGCACTGAGACACGTCCTCGCTGAGCGGCGGAACGAGGCGTGGCCGGACGGGGTCCTGTCCGGCCACACCTCGCAAGACCGCCCGGATCAGGCGCCCGGCGCCAATGGCGGTGAACGGCGGGACGAGGGGTTCTGACGATCGGCCAACGGATGGACTGTAAGGAGCATGAGGAGTGTGACGCCGGCACGACGAAACGGTCAAGGTCCAGTTGAGAGCGCTGCGCATCCTCCGCGAGGCCCGGGACCCGTACGGTGAGTGCACCGCACTGCTCCACGCATTCGCCCGGTACCTCATGGGTGACTTCGACGCAGACCACCCGGCCGCGACGGTGGACGTTCAGGCCGCCGTGACCGTGTTCCTGAAGGAGCTCGAGAGCCGCGAACTGGAACTGCTCTTGGAGTCACTGCAGGAGGCCATGAGTGCCCGGTGGGAGTCCATGACACCTCCTACCTTTGACGAACACCAGGTTCCGACGCGTCCAAGCAGAGGGCGCAGGGGTGTTCCGCCGAGTCGCGTGTCTGCGGATGCCGGGGGCGCCTTCAGGTCCGTGTCTTGGCTCTGGGGCTGGATCCGGGCGAGGAGTTCCTGCTTCTTGGCTTCGAACTCTTCGGTGGTGACGATGCCGGCGTCGCGGAGTCGGCCGAGTTGTTTGAGAAGTTCCATGGCGCGTTCTGGTGTCAGGGGCTCGTCGGCAGACTGAGGGCTACCGTCGCCGTCGCTTGCGGGTGCGGGAGGCGCCTGCGTCGCAGCGGCGAGGGCCGGGGTCGGTGGCAGGACGGTCCCCGGGATGGCTTGTGGCATGGGTCCGGGCGTCTCGTACCAGTGCACGTTGAGGTTCTGCTGTTCGGCGAGCTGCCGCTGGTGCGGCGTGAGCGTTCGGGGCTGGTGCCCGTCATCGCCGTTAGGTGTGGTTCCAGTTGAGGGAGCCCGTGAGCTGGGAGGTCGTTGGCTGGGTTGCGCTCTTTTCAAAACCCCATGGCATGGAGGTCGCGCATGTCGTCGGCTGTGAGTTCTCCCTCCTCCAGGCCCGCATAGCGGCGACATCCCGAACGGGTGCGGGGCAGGTTGCGGCCGTCGAGGATGGCGACGAAGTCCCACCAGCGCCAGGCGCTGTGGTCCAACTCGGCCAGGACGCGTACGGCCCGTTGCTGCGCCGGGAGCAGGTCCTCGAACGGTGGCAAGGGCCGCAGCACCCGGTTCCCGAACGTCAGGCGCAGCGCGGCCAGTGCGATCGGGTAGGCATGGGTTCCTGAGCTTCGCGACAGACCGTCCAGGACGGCATCGACCGCCGCCGCAGGCACTGCGCCGTCCAGGCCCAACAGCACCAACGACGCGTACCCGCGCAGGTTCCCGTCCATGAAGCAGACCAGAGGGTCATTGGTCTGGGGCAGGTGGGTGCCCGCGAACGCCAGCAGCGTCGTCACCTCAGGGGTGAGCGCTCCCAGGTTCGCCAGCGCGATGGCGGCGGCGCAGCGGGTCAAGGGCTCGGAGCCGCGGAGGAACTGCTGCAGCCGTGGGACCAGGGCGCGGGACGGCAGCAGCCCGGCCGAGATGATCGCGTTCACCGCGACACCCGGGACGTCCTCGGTGTCCAGCAGCATGGCCAGGAGCGGGCCCGACTCCGCGGCCTGTTCGGGGAACCAGCCCAGCGCGTACGCGGCTGCTGCCCGAAGCGCCGGGTCGCCGTCCCCGAGCAGGTCCCGGATCACCCCGATCCCGGCGCCGACGGCGTCGTAGGCGGCCAGACCGGCCCCGACGCGCAGACGCTCGGCCGCGACGCTGAAGATCTCCCACTGCGACGCGCGCCAGCGACGTTCGTCCTGGTCGGCGGCCATGGTGATCCAGTGCTCGAAGTGGCGGCGCTGCTCGTGCTCGGTGATCCCGGCCTGCATCCGTGCGATCTCGGCCCGCCAGTGCGCGATGTCCAGGCCGCCGGGCAGTGACTCTTCCTCGTCGCCGATCGCGAGGATGACCAGCAGGTGGATGATCCGGTCCCGTTGCGGGGTGGTGGGATCGGCGGCCAGCGCCAGCAGGAATGGCACCGTGGACGCGGCCGCGACATACCGTTCGCCCTGGTGGAAAAGGATGTCGCAGAGCTTCTGCAGAGCCTGCCCGCGCGCAGCCGAAGCGTCCGAGCGCAGCGCCCGCAGCCACTCGGGGATCTGCTCGGCGGGGCTGTGGGCCGGCAGGTTCGCCCAGTCGACGGCGTCCGCCCCCGCCAGAGGATCTTCGTTGATCACGGGCCCTGAGTATCGCATGCAGGGCGACTCACATCGCACCACGTGATCGAGAGGCCATTCAAAGGAGCGGCACCCATCGCTGTTTGCCGAGTCGGCCGATCAACTGGATCTGCGGGTGAACGGCAGCGTCTGCCCGGGACCTGCGGCGGCTTATGCGGAGCAGGGGCCTGGATCGCCGCGCAGGGTGTGCAGGACGGCGTCCTCCTCGGCGGCGTCACGCAGCAGGAGAGGGCCCTGGGTGAGTGGATGCAGGGTGGCGCGGGCGGCGGCATGTGGCTCTGGCCACAGCGCGGCGTCAACGCGTCGGTGAACCAGCCCCCCGGGGCTGGTTCGTGGTGGTGTCGGTGTTGTGAGTGCCGGGGGTCAGGCTGCGGGTGGGGTGATGTGCCCGGTCGATCCGGCATGACCGGTCGGTGATTACGCCCAGGCGGGATCACGGCCGGTCAGGCCGAGGATGCGGTCCAGGGCGGGTGCGTCGGCCGGCACCGCGACCTGCGGTCCGTACATGCCCATCTCCCGCCCCTGCTCCACGCTGGCTAACACCGTGTCGTGCAGATGTGCCAGCAGGTCGGCGGGCAATTGCAGGCGCTGCCCGGTGGCGACTGCCAGGTCCCAGGCGTGCATCGCCAGCTCGCCGGTGATCATGTCGCCCAGGACGGGCGCGGGCAGCGTGTGCGGTGTGCCCATGCTCGTCTCGCCCTCCCAGGCGCTCGGCGGCGCCCACGACGAGGTGATGTCGTCCAGCAGCACGAGCAGGCGGCCGCGCCAGTCGCCGGCCGCCAGGTCGACACCGGACTCGGCGGCCGCCGGCTGCGGAACGGACTCCTTGCGGCCGCCGCCGGCG